>DATAOR010000020.1:0-38569 GCA_036265635.1 Gemmatimonadales bacterium | reverse complement strand
CACCGGCCCTCCCTTCCACGCCTGACGGTCGGAGGCGGGTCTCCCCCCTCGTCCGGCCAACTCGAATGCTCACGCCATGCCCCGCTGCTCCCGGTCCGCCGGAGGCGCGGCCGATCGCCAGCCTCGAGACCTGGCTGCCGGGTGTGGCTCCCAATTCGTCAGCACGAGACCGGCCCCCTGCGCGGGCGCGGTCTCGGGAAGGAGTGCCATCCATGTCGAACCCGACCGACCTGTCGTCCGCGGCTCCCGTCGTCGTTTCCGATCCCGCGGCGGAGCCGCCGCGCGCGGGCCGCCGCTGGAGCCGGGCGGCCACCATCTGGCTGCTGATCGGCGTCAGCCTGCTGCCAGGGGTGGTGGCCGCGGCGGACCGCGAATGGTGGGCGGGGCTGCCGGGCGCGGCGCGTCTCGCCGCCTACACCGTCTCGGGAGTCCTGATCGTGCTGCTGTGCCTCCTGATCCTGCGGCCGGAGCATCCGGACGGCGGGACGCCGGGCTAGCCGGGCGGGCGCTCGAGCCGGCCGCCGGCCGGCTTGAGCGCGTACCGGTGGTGCCGACGTGGCCCGATAGCTCACCGGGATGGGGCGTCTCCCGACTACATTCCCGGCTGCGATGTGCCGATGCGCGGACCGCCGTGCCGGCGGCCCACACGAGCCGGAGTCCAGCCGATGTCGATCGTGGTAGGCCAGCGCTGGGGTCATCCTCTCACCATCCCGGTGCGGAATGCTCTGCTGGCGGCGTTTCTGGTGGTGGTGGCGCTGCTCGCGCTCGCCATCGGCGTTTCGCTGCGCGAAGCGCGCCGGTTCGAGCAGCTGAGCCGGCTCGGGCTCCAGGCCAACGCGACCTTGTTCCAGCTGGAGCAGACCCTCTCCGCCATGCGCGATGCCGAGACCGGCCAGCGCGGCTACCTGCTCACCGGCGATTCGACCTACCTCGGCCCGTATCAGACCGGCGTCGAAGCCGTCGGCCGGCATCTCTCGGCGCTGGGCCGCCTCGGCCGGGACTCCAGGGGCGAGGCCTCCCTGCATCCCGAGGAGCTGCTGCGGCTGCAGCACCTGGTGGAGGCGAAGCGCCACGAGCTGGAGCGCACCCTGGCGCTGTACGGCCGGGGCGGTTCACAGGACGCCGTGGCCATGGTGCGGAGCGACAGCGGGCGCGCCGTGATGGACAGTCTCCGGGGCCTGGTCGCCGCGGTCGAAGCGCGCCAGACGAGGGCGCTGACCGCCACCACCGCCGCCTGGCGGGAGCGGGCCCGGCGCAATTACACCGCGGTCCAGGCGCTCGCCGTGGTCGGGGCGTTGTTGATCGCCACCATGCTGTACGCCGCCAACCTGGTGCTGGCCGAGCGGCGGGCCCGGCAGGAGGCGCTCACCGCCGAGCGCGCCGTGCTGGAGCAGCGGGTGGCCGAGCGGACCGAGGAGCTGCGCCAGCAGCATCAGGTCGCGGTCGACGCTCAGCAGCGGGCGGAGCAGGCGGCGGTCCAGGCCGAGGAGGAGACGGTGCGGGCCGAGGAGGAAGCCGCCCGGGCGGAAGAGGAGCGGCTCCGGGCCGACGAGGAACGCCAGCGGGCCGAGCGCCACGAGGCCGAAGCCAAAGTAGGCGAGTCGCGCTACCGGGCCTTGGCCGAGCTCAGCCCCGACGCTCTCCTGGTCTTCGTGGACGGCCGGGCGGTGTATGCCAATCCGGCCGCCGCGCGGCTGATCGGCGCGACCGACTCCCGGGACCTGCTGGGGATGTCCGCCTTCGACTTCATCGTGCCCGAATTTGCCGACGCCGTCCGCCAACGGATGCGGCTGGTGCTGGAGACCGGCGGGAACGCGCCCCCCCTCGAGTACCAATGGCGCCGGCTGGACGGGACGGTGGAGGAGGTGGAGACCGCCGCCGGGCCGGTGGACTGGCAGGGCCGTCGCGCCATTCAGGTGGTGGCCCGGGGGATCGGCGATCGGCGCCGGACCCTGCTGGCACTGGCCGAGAGCGAGGCCCGCTTCCGCACCGTGGCCGACACCGCCCCGGTGCTGATCTGGCAGGCCGGCGCCGGCGGCGCCTGCACCTTCGTCAATCGAGGGTGGCTCACCTTCACCGGCCGCACCCTGGAGCAGGAGCGGGGCGACGGCTGGGCCGACAGCATCCACCAGGAGGATCGCGACCGCAGCCTGGCGGCGTTCCGCCAGGCGTATGCCGAGCGGTCGCCGTTCTCGATCGAGTATCGCTTTCGGCGATCGGACGGGGCCTATCGCCTGGTCCGCAACGACGGAGTGCCTCACTGGGCCGACGACGCCACCTTCGTCGGGTTCGTCGGCGCCTGTCTCGACGTGACCGAGATGCGCGAGGCCGGCCGGCGGCTGGGTGAGGCCCAGCGGCTCGAGTCGCTCGGCCGGCTGGCCGGCGGAGTGGCCCACGAGACCAACAACCAGATGACGGTGGTGCTGGGCGCCGCCGAGTTCCTGCTCCGGCGGACCGATCTGCCCCCGGCGGCGCGGGAGGACGTCGGCCAGATCCGGCAGGCGGCCGGCCGGGCGGCCAACATCAGCGCGCAGCTCCTGGCGTACAGCCGGCGGAGCGTGCTCCGCCCCCAGGTGCTCGACCTCAACACCGTCGTCGCCGGGATCCAGCCCAGCCTCCGCCGGGTGCTGGGCGGTGAGCGCACCCTGCTGGTCGAGCGGGCGTCGGCCGCCGGACCGGTCGAGGCCGATCCCGGCCAGCTGGAGCAGGTGCTGCTCAACCTGATCATCAACGCGCGGGATGCGACGGAGGAGGGGGGGCGGGTGACCATCGCCACCGGTCAGGCCCGGGTGACCGAGGCCGATGCCGGTCGCCGGCCCGAGCTGGCCGGCCGGACCGGACTCTACGCCCGGCTCACCATCAGCGACACCGGCCGCGGGATGTCGGCGGAGACGGTGAGCCGGATCTTCGAGCCGTTCTTCACCACCAAGCCCGTGGGCCAGGGCACCGGCCTGGGGCTCGCCACCGTCTACGGCATCGTCAAGCAGAGCAACGGATTCATCTGGGCCACCAGCGAGGAGGGGCGAGGCACCAGCTTCGAGATCCTGCTGCCGGTGGTGCCGGGCGGGCGCCCGGCGCGGGACCCAGCCCCGCAGCCGGTCCTGGCCGGTGCCGACCACCTGGTGCTGGTGGTGGAGGACGAGGACACGGTGCGGGAGTTCGCCGTGCGGGGCCTCAGCGAAGCCGGCTTTACCGTGCTGAGCGCTACCGGCGCGACCGAGGCACTGGCGCTGGTGGACCGGGACCGGCCGCCGCTTTCGGCCATCGTGACCGACCTGGCCATGCCCGGCCTCGACGGCGGCGCGCTGGCCGAGCAGCTCCGCCGGCGCTATCCGGCGGTGCCGGTGCTCTACATGTCGGGCTTCACCGACGACGACGTGATCCGGCGCGGGCTGATGGCGCCCGAGCAGCCGTTCCTGCAGAAGCCGTTCGGGCCGGACGAGCTGGCCCGGCGGGTCAAGGCTTTGGTGGAAGGCGCGGCGACGGCGTAGCGGGCGCTGCCGTTCCTGCCACACTGCCGCGCCTCCAGCCCGGAGCCTCCAGCCCGGCGCCTCCAGTCCCAGGCCTCCAGTCCCGGGCCCAACGCCTCCAGCCCCAGGACTCCAGCACCGCGCCCCTCGCCCTCGCCTCCTAGCCCACGCCTCGCCGGTCGGCCGCTCCGGTCTCATCGCTCCCTGTCTTCCG
Organism: Gemmatimonadales bacterium; assembly: GCA_036265635.1. Classification (GTDB taxonomy): domain Bacteria; phylum Gemmatimonadota; class Gemmatimonadetes; order Gemmatimonadales; family GWC2-71-9; genus CAVVWJ01. The sequence goes on along the minus strand of DATAOR010000020.1, from coordinate 34,885 downwards.
ACAGGGACACCCTCCCACGAACGTCAGGCCAACATCCGGCCCACCGCCGGATAGGTGCCGCGGGTCCGCTTCTCAATATTGTCGCCGCCAACAGAGCCCGCGACGTACGCAGCGGGATGACACTCTACCGACGACGAGGAGCATCTCCCATGAAGGCACGGCACTTCTCCCTGCTCGCGACCCTGTGCGCGATGGCGCTGACCCAGGCCTGCAGCGACGACGGCAGCGGCGCCGCCGGCTCGGCGCTCGCGCCGGAAATCACCACGCAGACCGTCAGCAACGCCACGCCCGAGGCCCGGGCCCAGGCGCTGGCGACGCTGCTCAAGATCACCCGGATCAGCGGGGTGGTGGATCCCAAGGTCCCGACCTTCGCCAACTCGCTCGGCTCGCCCGACAACCTGAGCGAGGCCGGGTTCCACGCGCAGGGCCGGCGGCAGATCAACTGGGACGGCGTCCCGGCCTCGTTCTCGGACAACAACAACTTCCCCGAGGACTTCTTCAACGTGAACTCGCCCCGCGGCGCGATCTACGACGCCGAGAACGGCACCGGGCTCCGGGTCAGCTCGAACCACTTCGCCGACCTGGCGCCGACCAACGCCACCGACCTGATCCCGTTCAGCGAGCCCAAGCTGTTCGCCCCGGTGGGTACCAAGACGTTCGAGCTCAAGTTCCGCATCCCCGGCAGCAACACCCGGGCGGTGGTCAAGGGCTTCGGCGCCATCGTGGTGGACGTGGACAAGGCCCAGCTGTCGCGGCTCAAGGCGTTCGACAAGGACGATCACCTGATCGCCAACATCGCCGTGCCGGTGCGGAAGAACCCGGATGAGTACAGCCTGGTGGGCGTCACCTTCACCCAGCCGGTCATCGCCAAGGTCCAGCTGATCCTGGGCGACACCCCGCCGAAGAAGGGCGTGAAGGACATCAGCAGCGGCGGCACCAAGGATGTGGTCGCGCTGGACGACTTCCTCTACAGCGAGCCGCAGCGGATTCAGTAACGCATGAGGCAGGGGCAGGCGGTGGAGCGGGGAAGGGCGGCGACGCCTTTCCCCGCTCGTCGCTTGCGACGCTGGCGGCCTCAGCGGCCGGCGATCCGCCGCACCAGGACGCCCACCGCCACCCCGCCGAGTCCCGCGGCCACGGCCGCCTCCAGCGGCAGCCCCCGGACGAAGTCGCCTACGGTCCAGCCGTGCCAGCCGCGGGCCCGCCACCCGTCCCGGACGGCGGGGCGCTCGTCGAGCGGCTCGTCGAAGTTGTCGCCCCGGGCAGGGATGTCGGTCAGGGTCAGGCCCTCCACGTGGTGGAGGAACCAGTCCACGGCGCGCGGCGGGAGCCACGAGAGCCGGATGTACCACCGGCCGAATTCGCCCAGGACGTACTCGGCCCGCGGATGCTCGGCCAGGCGCGCGATGGCCCGGGCCGCCTGAGCCGGATCGCTGATCGGCGGCGGCGGCTTGGGGATGGTGCCGAACTTGGCCCGGGCGTGGCGGTAGACCGGCGTATCCACCGGGGGGAGAAAGAGGGTGGACACGTGCACGCCGGAGCCCCACAGCTCGGTCCGGAGTGCCTGAGCGAAGCCGTCCTGACCCGCCTTGGAGGCACCGTACGCGCTCTGCCACCCGGCGGTGCGCTTCGCCACGATGGAGGAGACCTGGATGATCCCGCCGTAACCCTGCGGCTGCATGACCTCGAGCGCACACTTGGTCCCGCGGATGTAACCCAGCAGGTTGACGTCGAGGACGTGGCGGAACTCCTCGACCTCAACCTGGTCCACCCGGCCCTGGACGTAGACGGCCGCGTTGTTGATCCAGGTGTCGATGCCGCCGAACCGCTCGACCGCGGCCCGGGCCACGGCCCGCAGATCCTCCTCGTGGCGAACATCGCCGGGGACCGCGAGCGCCTGGCCGCCGTCGGCCTCGATCGCCGCCACCAGCGACGCCAGCGCCCCGGCGTTCCGGGCCGTCACCACCACACGGGCGCCCCGCGAGGCCAGATGGCGGGCCGCACACCGCCCGATGCCGCTCGAGGCCCCGGTGATGACCACCGTCTGCTGCCCCAACGGTCGCGGAGTCCCTGCGTCCGTCTTCAGCCCCACCATACCGGCCTCCTCCGATCCACCACCAAGTCCGCAGGTATAGCCGATTCACTCTGGCCGAGCGGTGACGATGGCCACACCAATCCGCTGTTCTCCGTGTGCTCCGTGCCTCCGTGGTACATCCCCTCGGCGGAGCTCTATTCGGCTTCGGGCCTTCCGAACATCAGCTGCATCAGTGGCCGGTCCTCGGCCAGAGCCACCAGGTAGACGTGGTCTCCCGGCTCGAGCCTGGTGGATCCCTTGGGCGGGACCAGGCGGCTGCCCCTGACGATCAGCATCACCGAGCTCCCCTCGGGGAAGTCCAGCTCCTCGAGTGCCAGCCCCGCCACCACCAGGGCTTCATCTATATAGAAGGACATCAGCTCGCCCTCGAGCGGCAGTCGCGACTCGATGGCCAGCACCGCCTGGGGGGCCGGCGGCTCGCGGGACTGCAGGCCGAGCCGCCGGGTGGCCCAGGCCACGGTGCCCCCCGGTACCAGGGCGCTCACGACCACGATGAAGAACACCACGTGAAAGATCCGGTCCGCCCCGGGCGCGCCCACCAGCACGGGGTAGGTAGCCAGCACGATCGGCACCGCGCCCCGCAGGCCGACCCAGCCGATGTACACGGTCTCCCGCCAGGGGTAGCCGAACGGTGCCAGGCACAGCGCGACGACGGCGGGCCGGGCCACGAACGCCAGGACCAGCGACAGGGCCAGGCCGGTCTGCCAGACCTCGAGCAGCCCGCTGGGAAAGACCAGCAGGCCGAGGACCAGGAACATCCCGATCTGGGAGAGCCAGGCCAGCGAGTCGTGGACCCGGAGCACGCCGGCGTGATAGGGCAGCGTGGTGTTGCCCAGAATCATGCCGGCCAGGTAGACGGCCAGGAAGCCGCTGCCGTGGAGCAGCGTGGTGACGCCGTAGGCCAGCAGCGCCAGCGCCAGGGTGAGCGCCGGATAGAGCCCGCCGCTCTGCAGCGGGTTCCGCCGGAGCAGCTCGCGGCCGCCCCGGCCGACGGCGATACCCATGACGGTGCCGACCACCAGCTGGAGCAGGATCTCGGCCACGATCCGGGCGACGTCCGCCTCGCCCGGCCGAAGCAGGTTGCCGGTCAGGGTGACGGTGAGGATGACCGCTACCGGGTCGTTGAGCCCCGACTCGAGCTCCAGGGTGGTGCCGACCCGGCGCTTGAGCTGCAGCCCGCTGCTCCGAAGCACGGCGAAGACGGCGGCGGCGTCGGTGCTGCTCACGATGGCGCCGAGCACCAGGGCCTGGGGCCACACCAGACCCCAGGCGTGGGCCGGCACGGCGATGGCACCGGCGGTGAGCACGACGCCGACCGTCGCTAGCAGGCTCGCGGGCGCCCAGGTCCGGCGGAGCGCGGCCAACGGGGTGTTGAGCCCGCCGTCGAACAGAATCAGCGCCAGGGCCAGCGAGCCCAGCCGGTAGGCGAAGCCGTAGTCCTCGAAGACGATCCCGCCGATGCCCTCGGAGCCGGCCAGCATCCCCACCAGGATGAACAGCAGGACGATCGGCACGCCGATCCGCTGGGAGGCCCGGCTGGACAGCACGCTGGCGGCCATCAGCGCCCCGGCGGTGGCCAGGAGCAGGGCGGTGCCGAACGGCTCGGTGGTGGGCATGGCTGGAGTATACTTCGCCCATGAGCCACGAGAGCTTCACCGCCGTCCTGGCCACGATCGGGATCGTGATCATCGTGTCCTCGCTGCTGTCGGGCGCGGTCGAGCGGACCGGCCTGCCGCTGGTGGTGATCTTCCTCCTGGTGGGTGTAGCCCTGGGCCCGGCCGGCCTCCGCGTGGTGGGCCTGACGCTCGACTCGCCCGCGCTGCAGGTGATCGGTACCCTCGCCCTCCTGCTGGTGCTGTTCAGCGATGCCATCGGGGTGGACATCGGCGAGGTCCGGGCGCAGCGCCGGCTGGCGCTCCGGATTCTGGGACCGGGGACGATGATCCCGGCGCTGCTGATGACCCTGGCCGGGTGGCTGCTGCTGGACCTGAGCCTGCCCGCCGCCGCCATCCTCGGCGCCGCCCTGGCGTCCACCGATCCGGTGCTGCTCCGGGTGCTGATGCGGAGCCCCGCCCTCCCGCCCGCGGCCAAGCTGCCGCTCCGGCTGGAGAGCGGGATGAACGACGTGATCCTGCTCCCGATCGTGGTGCTGTGCATGCTCGCGCTCCGGCCGGGGATCGCGGCGCCGGCCTGGGAGTTCGGCAGCCACGCGGTCGGACTGTTCCTGCTCGGCCCGATGCTCGGGGTGCTCACGGGCTGGATCGCCATCACCCTGCTGGACCAGGTGCGCAAGCGGGTCGGCGTCCGGCGGGACTATGAGTCGCTCTATGCCCTGGGCGTCGCCTTCACCGCCTACGCGGCCGCCGAGGCGGTGGGGGGGAGCGGGTTCCTCGCCGCGTTCGCGGCCGGTCTGGTGATCGCGGCGCTCGACGTCGAGCTGTGCGACTGCTTCCTCGACTACGGCGAAGCGTCGGCCGAGATGTTCCTGCTCTTCACCTTCGTGGCCTTCGGGGCCGGGTTGATCTGGAGCGGGCTCCCGCTGGCGGGCGACTGGCGGGTGCTGGCCTTCGCGGCCGTGGCCCTGGTGGCACGCACGGTGGTCCTGCTGCCGGTGCTCCGCGGGGCCGGGGTGGACGACCGGAGCCGGCGGCTGATCGCCCTGTTCGGCCCCAGAGGATTGAGCTCGCTGCTGCTGGTCCTGCTGCCGGTGTTCGCCGGCGTCCCCGGCTCGGAGCGGCTGTTCGCCATCACCTGCCTGGTGGTGCTGCTGTCGGTGGTGATCCACGGCGGCGGGATCGCGCTCTACCTCCAGCGTCAGGGCGCGCAGGCGGGGGCTGCGGCCGGTGGCCGGCCGGCTGCCGGGAGGGAGGGGCGGGGAGCGGGGCCGGGCGAAGGCGGAGCCGGGACCAGCCGCGCCGCCGCTCGCCCGGCTGCTGCCTCTCACCCGGCGGGCCCCTCCCGGCCGGCTGCCCGCGCGATCGCGGCCGACGGCGCCACCGTGCCCGAGAAGATCACCATCCAGGAGTTCCGCGATCTGCACCGGTCGGGCGAGCCGGTCATCGTGCTCGACGTCCGGACCGAGCGGAGCTATCGTGACGATCCCAACATCGGCGTCGGCGCGATCCGGATGCCGCCGGACGACGCGGTGCGGCTGGCTCGAGAACGACGACTCGACCAGCACGCCACGCTCGTGCTGTACTGTGCATGAGTGGACGAAGCCACAAGCACCCGGGTGGTGCGAGAGCTTCGTCGGGCAGGATGGCGCAAGGCGCGGGCGCTGGCAGGCGGGTGGGCGGCGTGGCAGTCGGAAGGCCTGCCGGTCGAGCCGAAGGACCTGGCGGTGTAGTGTGACGCAGCCCGCATTGCCCTGCGGGTCCGGGGCCTAGCTTGGCGGACCAGTCGGCACCCCCGGCCCGAAGGATCCGATGACCCGTCGCTCGCGTATTCCCGGCATTGCGGCCGCAGCCCCTTTGGCCTGGGTCGCGTACAGTCGCTTCGGGATCGACCACGCCGTCCCGTTGGGCGACGCCCTGCCGGCCCGGCGCCTCAGCCTGGATACCCCGGCGGCCGGCCGGCTGGCGTACTACCTGGCCGAGGATGCCCCCTTCGGGGCCGGGCCGCCGCTGGTACTGCTGCACAGCATCAACACGGCCGCCAGCGCCATCGAGATGCGGCCCCTGCTCGAGCACTACCGCAGTCGCCGGCCGGTCTATGCCCTGGACCTGCCGGGCTTCGGGCATTCGGAGCGCTCGCCCCGACGGTACACGCCCGAGCTGTACGTCACCGCCATCATCGAGTTGCTCGAGGCAGCCGCCGGCCCCGGGGCCGACGTGGTGGCCCTGTCGCTGACGGCCGAGTTCGCGGCCATGGCGGCGCTGCGCCGCCCGGAGCTGATTCGCCGGCTGGTGCTGCTGGCCCCGACCGGACTGGAGCAGCGGCCCGGCGCGCTCCGGGCCGCCCGTCAGGCCCGGCGAAGCGGCCGGATCCGCCGGCTGCTGTCGTTGCCCGGGCTGTCCCAGCCGCTGTTCGATCTTCTGGTGAGCCGTGCCAGCCTTCGCTTCTTCCTGGCCCGGCAGTTTGCTCAGGCGCTGCCCCACCCCGATCTGCTCCGCTACGCCTGGGCCACCGCGCACCGGCCCGGCGCCAGCCGTGCGCCAGCCGCGTTCCTCAGCGGCGGGCTGTTCACGCCCGATATCCGGGAAAGGGTCTACCGGCAGGTGACCCAACCGGTCCTGGTGCTTCACGACGGCTCGGCCAACACCTCGTTCGATGCGTTGCCGGCGCTGCTTCGGGCCCGGGGCAACTGGGAGGCGGTCCGGGTCGGGCCGGCGAGGGACCTGCTCCACTGGGAGCGGCCGGCGGAGGTGGTGGCGGCGATGGATGAATTCTTCGAGGACGAGGTCGCGGCGCCGCTGAGCGAGGTGGGCGCCGGGCCGGAGGGATGGGCGGGAAGCTAGCGGCCGCGAACCGGACCAGCCGCTGGCTTGGCCCTCCCGCCTACTTCGACGCCGGCGCCGTCGCGCCCGGCAGCTGCAGCATCGGCATGGCCCCGCCCGTCACCTGCGGCATCTGCCCGTTCCATCGCTTGCTCATCTCGTACTGCACCAGCGTCCCGGTAATGCTCTCGCTCAGCAGCCGGTTGGCCTTGGCCTGGGCCTCGGCCTCGGCCAGGATCGCCTTGGCTCGGCCGGCCGCCTTGATCGAGTCGCCCTGCGCCTGGAAGGTGTTCTTCTGCAGCTCGTTCTGCGCCGTCAGGGCCTGCTGCTGCATGACGTTCTTCTGGTTGATCGCCTCCATCACCGAGGCGGGCGCCCGAAGCTCGTTGATGGTGAACTGCTTCACGATGATGCCGTAGCCGGACAGCCGCTGCTCCAGCAGCTTGGTCACCCGGCTGACCGTCTCGGCCTTCTTGGGGCCGATGATGGCGGCGATCTCCTCGTTGCCGACCACTTCCTGCAGCGACTGCCGGATGGCCTGCTTGACATAGCTGTGCTGAATGGTGCCGATGTCGGTCCGGAAGGTGGAGTACAGGCCGGGGACCTTGAGCGGGTCGAGCTCGAACGACATCGATACGTCGAGTGACAGTGGCTGCCCCTCGACGCTGTTGACGTTGATCTCGTCGTTGCCGGAGGAGCCGTCGGACGACCCGCGGGTCAGCACCAGCGTCTGCATGTAGGTGGGATACTCCTCGATCCCGGTGGTGAGCGGGTTCCGGAGGTGAATGCCGGGGGTGAGCGGCGTGGCGTCCACCCCGCCGCCGACCCGGTGAATGACGATTCCCACGTGACCGGGATTGATGTAGGTCATCGCGGTCGGCAGCAGCACCAGCAGGGCCACGACCAGGCCCAGGGTCGCCGCCAGCCGGGCCAGGCGAGAGAAGCCGGCACTGCCCAGCCGTTCACCGACGCTACTCATGCAGCGCCTCCTGGTAACAGAGCGGACAGATGCGGCTGCCGGACGGCAGTCGCACCATCGCGTCCTCCCGCTGGCGGCCGTGGATCGGGCACTCCAGATCGACGGCCTGCTCGATGGCGCGCCGGTTGGCCACCTGGCGCAGCCGGAGCCCGAGCGGGGTGAATCGGAGCACGACATAGAAAAGGAGGGCGGCCACCGCCGCGACCAGCGCGACGAACAGCGTGCCCTCCAGCAGGATGGCGACCATAAGTCTGGCTCAAATATATCAGCCTGCCCCGCCGTGGGGCAGCGGCCGTCGGGAGAGGTCAGGCCTGAGCGGGTCGGAGGGCATGGGGGTTGCCCTGGCCTTCGGTCCGGCGGGTTTCCGAGCCGAGTCCTCGCGGTGCAGAACTCCGCACTCGCCCGGAATACCAACAGCCGCAACGATTTCGCAGCCACTCTACGACTCCCCACGGAAGGCGGTCCCTGATGCGCGTCACGCATTCCGCAACCCGGTCGCTGATCGCCGGGGCGCTGGTTCTCGGCCTGGCGGCCTGCGGCAAGGACAACGGGCCCAGCGAGTTCAGCCCCACCGGCACGTCGGCCGACATGGCGGCCGCCGAGGGGGCGTTCAGCGGCCAGCAGACCACCAGCTTCGCGGCGCTCGGTCCCGCCATGTCGGCGGCGCTGGGCGGCACGGGCCTGGCCATCCGGACCGGGGCCTTGGTCGTCCACGGCGCGACGGGTGATGCGGCCCGGTACGGCCGGTTGCTGACGGCGCTGGTGCCGCGGGCGGCGGCCAGCCCGGTCAGCCCGGCCACGATCCCGTCGGGGCTGCTGGGCACCACGTTTGCCTGGGACACGGCGAGCGATGGTTACGTCGCGACCGACCAGGCCGGCGCGCCGGCGTCGGCGGTGCGGTTCCTACTCTACGCGGTGGATCCGGTGCTGCTGCAGCCGGTAGAGCCGCTGGTGGAGGTGGGCTACGTGGATCTGGTGGACCACGGCACCGCCTCGACGGTGGACCTGGCCATTAAAGTGGTGGAAGGCGGCGTGGTCTACCTCGATTATCAGGTCACCGCCACGCCCACGGCGAACGGCGGAGTGATCGGGATCAGCGGCTTCGCCACCAACGGCACCACGCTGGCCAACTTCGACCTGCAGAACAGCATCACCGGGATCGACAGCTCGCCGGTGATCAGCTTCAACTATCATGTCGGCGTGCCCTCGCGCCACGTCTCGGTGGACTGGTCGGCCACTCAGGCCAATCTGTCGGACACCGAGGTGGGGATCACCCTGACGCTGTCCATCACGGGGCCCAACGGCCAGGTGCGGATCACGGGCAGCTACGGCGTGAGCGGCGGGTCGTTCCAGGTGAAGGTCAACGGCGACCTGTTCGCCACCGTCGCGATCGACGCCGAGACCGGCACGCCGGTGATCACGGGCGCCACCGGTGACCCGCTGACCGCTGACGAGGAGGCCTCGCTGCAGACCATCCTCGGCTTCTATCAGGGGTCGGTGGAGGTGTTCGCGGGGCTGCTGTCGCCTCTGGCGTAGCGATCGGCGGCAGCTCGATCGGTGGCGGCCTCAGCCGGCCGGAAGCAACGAAGGGGCCATGCGATACGCATGGCCCCTTCTTCCGTTCGGGTCGAGCGCCGTCTCCGGCGGGGCCCTCGTCAGCTCCCCAGCCAGCCCTTGCCTTCGATCAGCTCCCGCGCGAGGTCTTCGCTGGTTCGGTCCGCCGCTTCGGCCGCGAAGTTGGTGACCATCCGGTGCCGCAGCACGGCCGGGGCGACGGCCCGCACGTCGTCGAGATCGGCCATGGGCCGGCCGGCCAGGGCCGCGCGCGCCTTGGCACCGAGGACGAGATACTGGGAGGCACGGGGGCCGGCGCCCCAGTCCACGTACTCCTTGATCAGCGCCGGCGCGTCGGGGTCAGCCGGACGGGTCATCCGGGCGAGGGTCACCGCCGCCCGGATCAGGCTCCGGCTCACCGGGATCCGGCGCACCAGCGCCTGCATCGCCAGCAGCGACGCGGCGTCGAGCACCGGCTGGAGCGCGGCGCGCACCGCCCCGGTGGTCTGCTCGACGATGGCCTCCTCCTCGGCCCGGCTGGGGTAGCCGACCCGCAGCTCGAGCATGAACCGGTCGAGCTGGGCTTCGGGCAGAGGATAGGTGCCCTCCTGCTCGATCGGGTTCTGGGTGGCCAGGACGAAGAACGGGTCGGGCAGGCGGTAGGTGGCGCCGCCGGCCGTGACCTGGTGCTCCTGCATCGCCTGGAGCAGGGCCGCCTGGGTCTTCGGCGGCGTCCGGTTGATCTCGTCGGCCAGGACGATGTTGGCGAACAGCGGGCCGGGCACGAACCGGAAGGCCCGCTTCCCGGTGGTCAGATCCTCCTCGATGATGTCGGTGCCCGTGATGTCGCTCGGCATCAGGTCGGGGGTGAACTGCACCCGGTTGAAGCCGAGGTGGAGAGTCTCGGCGACGGTCTGGACCATCAGCGTCTTGGCCAGGCCCGGCACGCCGATGAGGAGGGCGTGGCCGCCGCTCAGCAGCGCGGTCAGGATCCCTTCGACCACCTCCTCCTGCCCCACGATCCGCTGGGCCACCTGCCGGCGGAGCCGGGTGACGGCCTCGGCAAGGCGCTGGAGCTGCTGGACATCGTCGAGCTGGGCGGTGGGCGCGGCGGTCATCGGCATCCGAGGTGAAGGGCTGGTGGAGATTACCCGTCTCCTCGGACGGACGCCAGCGGAAATGGGTGTCAGACGCCTGCTGCCCTGGAGTGGAACACCGTAGCGACACGGACGAACGCCGTGGCCTCCGGACCTTGGTGGTGATCCGTGCTCCACCGTGCCATATTGGCCTCCCGGACGGCCCCGGACCTCGCCGGTGACCGCCCGTTTCGCGCTCGCCGATCGAGCTTGCGAAAAATTTCACAAGCGCATAGGTTGCCCGCGGTGAACACGCCCGATCCCGGGACCGGCAAGGACCCCAGCCCCATGCGGTACGCGGGGCTCGGGATCCAACTCGCCGTCAGCCTGGTGGTGTTCGTCCTGGTCGGACATTGGCTCGACGGCAAGCTGGGCACCGGCGGGATTCTGACCGTCGTGATGGCGTTCCTGGGTTTCGGCGGGACGATGTACTCGCTGATCCGGACCCTGAATCGCAACGATCGCGGCGGCGGTCGCGGCAGCGGGTGAGCCTGGGCCGCCGGTACCTCACCGCAGTCGGGCTGGTCGCCGCGGGCGCGGGAGCCGTGGTGCTGATGCTGCCGGGCCCGAGTCGGGGCCCCGCCGGGTGGGGCGCGGCGGTGGGCTTGATCCTTCAGGCTCCGCTGGGGTGGTGGGCCGTACGGAGCATCGGGACCGACCGGTTCATGCCGGTCTGGGGCCTGGGGATGCTGGTCCGGTTCACGGTGGTGCTCCTGGCCGGGTTCATCGTGATGCCGGTGCTGGGCGCCAAGTCGGGTGCGATGCTGGGTGCGATGGTGGCGGTCCTGGTGGCGCTGCTTTTCGTCGAAGCCGCCACGGCGCTGCGGGAACATTCGCGGGAACCCTCAGGGGAAGGCGACGGATGACGCGATTCGGCCGGGCGATGGCCATGGTGGCGGTGACCCTCGGGCTCGGCGGCGCCGGTCTTCCGGCGGCCGCCGCGGCGCAGGAGGAGAGCCACAAGCCCACCAGCGAGGTGGCCCACGATCTGGTCGCCCCGGGCAGCCAGGCGGAGGCCAGCCGGAACCAGATCGATATCGGTCACCATATCGGCAATGCCCATGAGGTCGAGATTCCCTTCGTCGGGGTGCTGGAGCTGCCCCGGTGGGAGCCGCTCCACCTCGGCGGCCTGGTGGTGGACCTGTCGCCCACCAAGCACCTGGTCTTCATGGTCCTGGCCGCGGTGCTGGTCGGCCTGGTGTTCACCCTGGCGGCCCGGTCGATCGCGGCGGCGCAGGCGCGGGGCCGCCCGGCCAAGGGCTTCGCCGGGGTGGTCGAGGCGACCGCGCTGTACATCCGGCAGGAGGTGATCCTGCCCAACGTCGGCCACCACGGCGAGGGCTTCGTTCCCTACCTGCTGACGCTGTTCTTCTTCATCCTCACCATGAACCTGCTCGGGCTGCTGCCCTGGGGTGCCACCGCGACCGGCAACATCGCGGTCACGGCGGCGCTGGCGCTGGTGGCCTTCGTGGTGATCGAGGTCGCGGGCATGCGGGCGCTCGGCCCCAAGGGGTACCTCAGCACGATCTTCTATCTGCCACCCGGGCTGCCGGGATGGATGAAGCCGATCATGCTGGTCATCATGACCCCGGTCGAGATCATCGGAAAGCTCTCGAAGCCGTTCGCCCTGGCGGTCCGGTTGTTCGCCAACATGACGGCCGGCCACGTGCTGGTGCTGGCGCTGATCGGGCTGACCTTCCTGTTCCAGAGCTACGCGGTCGGGGTGGGCGCGTCGGTGATGGCCACCGCGATCATGCTGCTGGAGCTGTTCGTGGCGTTCCTGCAGGCATTCGTGTTCACCCTGCTGACCAGCGTGTTCATCGGGCTGATGCGGGCCGCCCACTAGCAGCGCCAGCGGCGCCGAAGGCGCCGCCAGTGAGGACTCCGGCCGCCGAGCGCACGCGGCGGCCGGCCAGGTAGCCCGCCGAGCGGCGGGCGAAATCCGCTGTCCGGCCCCGGCCGGGCGCCGGCGGATCACCGAGGCGGACGCCGGGCCGGAAGACCCGACGGGCCGCGCGGCGGGCGCGACCGACTCGACATCTTCCGCCTACGAGGAGCACACATGCTGTCCATGATCGCCCTGCTGCAGGACGCCGCCGCCGCCACGACCGGCAAGGGTCTCGGCCTCATCGGCGCCGGCCTCGCCGCCGGTCTCGCGGTGCTCGGCGCCGGCCTCGGCATCGGCCGCATCGGCGGCTCGGCCACCGAGGGCATGGCCCGCCAACCCGAAAACACCGCCCGGATCCAGACCGCCATGATCATCTCGGCGGCGCTGATCGAGGGCGTGGCCCTGTTCGTCGCGGTCATCGCGTTCCTGATCCAGACCAACATCAAGTTCTGAGCGGTGGTCCGTCACCTGAACGGAGCGAAGGATCGTGGTCGTCGGCTCACGGGCCGGCGCGGCGCCCTTCGCTCCGCTCCGGACGACTCAGTGGTGAGATACTCATTTTCCCGAGGCCTCGCATGATGCAGTCGCTCTGGCTCACTCTCGCGCTCTCGCTGGCGGCCCTGCCCGCCGCCGCGCAGGAGGAGCACGCCGGGGGCCCCCTCTCGGTCGAGTTCGGCCTGATGTTCTGGACCCTGATCGTGTTCGGCCTGCTGGTCGGCATCCTGTGGAAGTTCGCCTGGCCCGCCATCCTCGGCGCGGTCGAGGCGCGCGAGGCCGCGCTCGAGCGGCAGCTGGCCGAGGCCGAGCAGAGCCGGGCCGAGGCGGCCCGGCTGCTCGAGGAGCACCGGAAGCTGGTGGCCGACGCCAAGGCCCAGGCCCACGGCATCGTGGTAGATGCCCGCCAGCTGGCCGAGAAGGAGCGCGCGGTGGCGATCGAGAAGGTCAAGCAGGAGCAGGAGGAGATGCTGGCGCGGGCCCGGCGCGAGATCGCGACCGAGCGCGACCGGGCCGTGGCCGACCTCCGGCGGGAGGCGGTGGACCTGTCGCTGGCCGCGGCCTCCAAGCTGGTGGGCGAGCGGCTGACCAGCGACGCCGACCGGAAGATCGTGTCGGACTACCTCGGCAGCCTGGACGCCCGATGAGGTCCGAGACCGTCGCCCGCAACTACGCCGAGGCGCTGTTCGACCTGGGCGAGCGGAGCGGGAACACGGACCGCTTCGCCGACCTGATGGATGCCATCGCCGCCGCGGTGGAGAACAACCCGGAAGTCCAGAGCGTGATGATGTCGCCCCGGGTCCCCAAGCCGGCCAAGAGCCGGATCCTCAGTGCGGCGCTCCAGGGCGCGCCCCGGCAGTTCGTCCTGTTCCTCCAGGCGCTGGTCAAGCGCAACCGGCACATGCTGCTGCGGGAGATCGCCGGGGCGTACCACGACCTGCTCGATCTCAAGCTCAACCGGGTTCGGGCGGCGGTAACCCTGGCGCGGCCGGCCGACGAGGCGCTCCAGCGGACCATCACCGAAGCGCTCAGCCGGCAGCTCGAGAAGGAAGTGATCCCGGCGTTCTCGGTGGACCCGGAGATCCTGGGCGGGACGATCGTCCGGATCGGCGAGCGGATCCACGACGGCTCGGTCCGCCGGCGGGTAGTCAAGCTCCGGCGTCAGCTGCTGGCGCGCTAGGTCCACCGCACTGGACGGCCGGCCGACCAGGCCGCGAGCAGCAAGCACGGACGGGGGCGGCGCCGGGACTGGCGTCTCCCCTGGATGTCATCGTGGCGCAAGAGCCCGTGGTCATTGCTCACGGCCTGGGGTGACCGGCGCGCACGAGTCGAGCGCCTCCGCCTGAGCCGTGGTCTTACGCGTCCGCCTCCCGCCGGCGCTCCAGCGCCCGGACCGCCCGTCGGGCGGGCGCCTCGCGCGGGCGGGCCGCCAGCTGGATCCAGAGCACCGAGCCCAGGATCAGGGCCATGGCTACCAGCATGCGTCCGGTGATCGGCTCGCTCAGCACCAACCACCCCAGCACCACCGCGACCACCGGATTGACGTAGGCGTAGGTGCCCACGATGGTGGCGGAGCTGTGCTCTAGGGCGTAGGCGAAGGCGGTGTACCCCACGATCGAGCCGAACAGCACGAGATATCCCATGGCCAGGAGCCCGGTGCGGTCGAGCTGGAGCCGCGGGCCTTCCCCGATCAGCAGCCCGAAGAGGCACAGCAGCCCCCCGGCGACCGCCATCTGCACGGCCGAAGCCGCGTACGGGCTCACGTCGTTGGTCGGATGCCGCTTCCAGTAGACGCTGCCCAGCGCCCACGACGCGCTGCCGAAGGTGAGCGCGATGGGGCCGCGCAGGTCCGCGGTGGCCAGCTCGTGCGGGGTGATGCCCGCCAGCAGCGCGCTGCCGGCGAAGCCGATGATCAGGCCGACGCCGAGGCGCCAGGAGAGCGGCGTCTTCCCACCGGGAAGGACGGCGTCGAAGAAGGCCGACCAGAGCGGCATGGCCGCCACCAGCACGCTGGCCACGCCCGAGGCGACGAACTGTTCCGCCCAGACCACCATCGCGTTGGCGCCGCAGAGGAGGAACACCCCGGTGATGGCCAGGGTCCGCCAGTCGCGGGCGCGGGCGGGCAGCTTGATGCCGAGCGCCAGGGCGATGCTGCCCAGCAGGAGGCCGGCCGTCAGGAACCGGAGCCCGGCGAACAGGAACGGCGGCAGGTGCCCAACGCCGATCCGGATGGCCAGGTAGGTCGAGCCCCACACGGTGCAGACCAGCAGATAGGCGAGCAGGGCCTTGCCGCGGAGTCCGGCCATGTCAGTCCGCCTTCACCGGCACCACGCCGGGCTTCTCGAAGACGCTGGACAGCACGATGGTGGTCCTGGTGCTGACCGACAGCCCGGGCCCGCGAAGGCTCCGGAGAATCCGTTCGAGCGCCTCCAGGGAAGGTGCCGCGACCTTGAGGATGTAGCAGTCCTCGCCCGCCACGTGATGACACTCCAGCACGCTCGGGTTGGACTCGAGCGCCCGGACCGCCTGCTCGGCCTCGTCCTGGTCGGAGGCGGGGTAGCGCACGTTGACGAAGGCGGTGATGGGGTAGCCGACCCGGTTGCGGTCGATCCGGGCGGTATAGCCGCGGATGAAGCCGCCTTCCTCCAGCCGCTTGACCCGCTCCATGATGGCGGGGCGGGAGAGGCCGATCTGGTCGGCCAGGGCCTGGTAGCTGGCGCGGCCGTCGCAGACCAGGAGCTGGAGCAGGCGGCGGCTGATCGGGTCCACGTCGGTAAGCATGGTGACCTCGCTAGGGCGTTTGATAATTCTTACTCCTACCATACGAATCGTCAATATTAGAGGTTTCAGTCAGACTAATGGCCGGTTTATCGTCCCATGATTGACTAATCGTCAGGTCCGTGGGGCAAGGCATCGAGCGACCCGCGAAGCCGCAGGGTATGGCACTGGCGGGCCGGCCACGCTGCCGGTAGCATTGTTCCACCGACCCTTCGACTCCCGACCCGAGTGCCGCCCATGGGCTCCGCTGCTGCCCGGCCGATGCCGGAGCGGGTTGTGCTGGTAGTGGACGACGAGGAGATGGTGTGTCATCTGGCGGCCCGCATCCTGACGGAGGCGGGCTTTCGTGTCGTGGCGGCGCATGATGGCTCCGAGGCCCTGGCCTTGCTCGCCGCCTTCGAGGGTCAGGTACAGCTGGTGGTGAGCGATATCGCGATGCCAGGGATGACCGGGGTGCAGCTGGCTCAGACGGTGACCACCCGATGGCCGGCCCTGCCGCTGCTCCTCATGTCGGGACAGAGCCCCGGTCCCGACTACGGGGGCCGGTTCCTGCCCAAGCCGTTCACCACGGACAGCCTGCTCGAGACCGTCGCCGCGTTGGTGCCCGCCGCGAGACACTAGGCCCGCCATCGAATCCACGGGTGGGGCGCGGCGGTAAGGCGCTTGCGCCGCTGAGCCCGCCCAACCACCGGCCGGACAGGATCGACCGGCCGCATGGCGGAGCGCGCCCCGGCGCTCCTATGTTTCCGCCCGATAATGACCCGGCCTTCTCACCTCTCGCCCTCGAGTCGTCCGTGATCGTGCTCGCCCTTCTGGCGCTTCAGCCGCAGGCAGCTCCGGCGTCGCCACCCTCGCCGCGGTACTGGCAGCAGGAGGTGGCCTACGACATCACCGCCCGACTCGATGAGCCGTCCGGCGTTCTCAGCGGGGGCGAGCGGATCCGCTATCGCAACGCCTCGCCCGATACGCTCGACCGGTTCTCGCTCCACCTCTACCTCAACGCCTTCCGCCCCGGATCCCACTGGGCCGACGCGGATTCGGCCGAGGGGAAGCGGCGGTTCAACGACCTCCGGGACCCCGACTTCGCCTTCAATCACGTGCGCGATGTCCGGATCATGGGACAGGCCGTCACCCCGGAATATCCGTTCGCCCCCGACAGCACGGTGGTGCGGTTCGCCCTGCCCGGGCCGCTGGCGCCGGGCGATTCGATGACGGTCGAGCTCAACTGGGACGCCCGTCCGTCCACCACGCCGCGGCGGCAGGGCCGGCAAGGCCGACGGTTCGATTTCGCCCAGTGGTATCCCAAGGTGGTGGTGTACGACCGGCAGGGATGGGAGGAGCATCCGCTCTACCCGGGCGGCGAGTTCTACGGGGAGTACGCCCGGTTCACGGTGGACCTGGACGTGCCCGAGGACCAGGTCATCGGCGCCACCGGCGTGCCGGTCTGCGGCGATCCGGGCTGGGAGCGGGCCAACCGGAACCCGGCCCAGCCGCCCGACTACCAGCGCGACTATTACGGTGACGCCACGCCGTCGGCCGACGCCTGCGCCGGCGCCGACCCCGGTCGCAAGCGCATCCGCTGGTACGCCGAGCAGGTGCACCACTTCGCCCTGTCGCTCAACCCGGCGTACCGGTACGAGGGCGGCCGCTACGGCAACGTCGCCGTCCACGTGCTGTACCAGCCGGGCGACGACACGACCTGGGGCGGCGGCGTGGCGGTGGAGCGGACCAAGACGGCCCTGGCCTGGCTCGACCGGCTGTTCGGCCCGTTCGGCTGGCCCCAGCTCACCAACGTGCACCGGATCGAGGGCGGCGGCACCGAGTTCCCGATGATGGTGCACAACGGCTCGGCCGATCAGGGGCTGATCGTGCACGAGGTGGGGCACAACTACCTGATGGGATTGCTGGGCAACAACGAGTGGCGCGAGGGCTGGCTGGACGAGGGCTTCACCAGCTTCCAGACCAGCTGGTTCTGGGAGACGCAGGGCAAGCCGAGTTACGGCGAGACCGAGGCGGAGGTGCTCCAGCTCGATCTGGACGACTGGTCGGAGCCGCCCAGCCTGCCGGGCGAGGACTATCGGGATTTCGTCTCGTACAACATCGCCATCTACACCCGGGGCGAGCTGTTCTTCCACCAGCTGCGCGCCATCGTGGGCGACGCGGCGATGCACCAGATCCTGCGGACCTACTACGACCGGTACAAGTATCACCACGTCGACGAGGCGGCGTTCCGGTCGGTGGCGGAGGAGGTCTCGCGGCAGGACCTCACCGGGTTCTTCGCCCAGTGGCTCCACGGCACCGACCTCTACGACTATGCGGT
Source organism: Gemmatimonadales bacterium (assembly GCA_036265635.1). GTDB lineage: Bacteria > Gemmatimonadota > Gemmatimonadetes > Gemmatimonadales > GWC2-71-9 > CAVVWJ01. The sequence goes on along the minus strand of DATAOR010000020.1, from coordinate 17,204 downwards.
CGGCCGGGTGAAGACGCGGCGGGAGGGCGACGGCTACCGCACCCGGGTCGAGGTGGTGCGAAAGGGCCCCGGCCGGTTTCCCCAGGATGTCGCCGTGCTGGCCCAGGGCGACACCGCCCTGGCGCGGACCGACGGTCAGGCGGCCCGCGCCTGGGTGGAGCTCACCACCCGCACCAAGCCGAGGATGGTGGTGCTCGATCCGCTGGTGCGGTCGCACGACTGGAACATGCTCGACAACCGCAAGCTGCTGGGGTTCGTCTGGCCCCAATCGCTGGCGCCCTCGCCTGGAGCGGACTTCTACCTCCACCGGTATTTCGCTACCCGGGTGCGCCGCGACCGGATGACCGTGGGTCTGCAGCCGGTAGCCTGGTATAACGATGCCGGCGGCTTCACGGTCGGGCTCCGGAGCCGGGACGATTATTTCGGCCGGTTCGAACAGAACGCCACCTGGCTGACCGCCAGTACCGGCTGGGGGGTGGACGACGGGCCGACCGACGTGGACTACTGGTTCCGGCTCCGGAACCCGGTGTGGCTCCGGGCGCCCAACACCGCCCAGACGCTGGACGGGTACAAGGTCGAGGGGCGTTTCGGGGCCACCGCCGCCGTCGAATGGAGCCGCCGGGCCCATCTCACCTTCGGCCCGACCCGCACGGCCCGAGCGCAGCTGCAGTGGGTTCATCCCGACAACGCGCGCTATCTCGACCCCGGGTACTATGACGACGTGGGCACGGTCGAGCTGAGTCTCGGCGGCGGCATCAGGACCGACGCGGGCCCCTGGGCGCTGGGACTGCGGACCACAGTAGGGGGCGGCCTGGCCTACAACCGCAGCGGCCTCACCGCCGCGAGCGGCCGCACCGGTCTCGATCCGTTCTACGGGCGGGCGACGGTCGAGGGGACGGCGCGCCGATCGCTGGGCGGGCGCTGGAGTGTGGCCGCGCGTGGCTACGCCGGCCTAGCCGGCGGCGACGGTCTCCCGGCCAAGCAGCGGCAGATCTACGCCCAGGGCGCCGACCCGCTGGAACGGCTGGCCAACCCGTTCCTCCGCTCGCGCGGCTCCTTGCTCGAGGGCGACGACTTCCACTACCAGCTGCCCGGTGGCGGGGGCCTCCGGGGGATCGACCCGCGGGTGTCCGCCCGCGGGCTGGTGGCGCTCAATCTGGAGCTCGAACGGACGATGGTCGCCCGGCCGGGGGCTCGGCTCTTTTCTCGGGTGGCGCTGGCGGCGTTCACCGACCTGGGACACGGCTTCCAGGACGACGAGGACGAGCCGGTGTCGGGCCGGATCCGGTTTCTGGGCGATGCCGGGGTGGGCCTGCGGGCGGAGCACCGGATCGGCGAAACCCGGTTCGTCACCAGGTTCGACCTGCCGCTTTGGGTCAACCGCCCCGCCCTGGCGCAGGACCGGGCAGCCGGCGACGATGAGGTCGCCTTCCGGTGGGTGTTCAGCTTCGAGCCGGGGTTGTAGCGGCCTGCTGGCCGAGCGGGCTGGTCCGGGCACCTGGGGCGGGAGCTGCAGCGGAACCGGAATCACGGTATCCCGCCCGCGCACCGGCTGCCGCCTGCCCGCTAACGCTGCCGCGTATCCGCTTCCCCTCTGGCGGGCCCGCTTCCCCTGCCGCGTATCAGGTTCCCCCTGCCGCGTTCCCGCGCCATTCACCCAACTCACCATCACGCCTATATTTCCGCGACACGATTCGGGACCGCACGAATCGTCCTGCCATCGCCCACTTGCCGGAGGACGCCGCGTGCCCGAGGTGCCGTACCGGGTGGACAAACCGTGGGGCTACGAGCTGATCTGGGCCCGGACCGACCGCTACGTCGGCAAGGTGCTCCACGTGAAGGCCGGCCACGTGCTGAGCTTGCAGTATCACAATCAGAAAGACGAGACCATGCATGTGCTCCGGGGTGAGTTGATCCTCCGGACCCGGCCCGGTGACACGCTCGAGGCTCGCGCGTTCAAGGCCGGCGACAGCGTTCACATCCCGGCCAAGCTGGTGCATCAGATCGAGGCCGTGGTGGACAGCGACGTGCTCGAGGCTTCCACCCCGGAGCTGGACGATCTGGTCCGGCTGTCGGACCGCTACGGAAGAGGCTGACATGGTGAGGCTGTCGTGCAGGTGATCATTCCGCTGGCCGGGAAAGGCACCCGGTTGCGGCCGCATACCCATCTGGTGCCCAAGCCGATGCTCAAGGTGGCGGGGCGGCCGGTCATGGACTGGGTGATGGACCGGCTCGACGGACTGAACGTGAGCGAGCTGATCTTCATCACCGGGCACCTCAAGGAGCAGGTGGAGGCCTATGCCCGGGCGCGCTATCCCATCCCGTCTCGCTTCATCGAGCAGAAGGTCCAGGACGGGACGGCCGGCGCGGTCAACCTGGCCCGGCCATTCGTCCGGGAGCCGATGCTGATCATCTTCGTGGACACGGTGTTCGAGGCCGATCTCACGCTGATCAACCGGACCGATGCGGACGGCATCATCTGGGCCAAGGAGGTCGAGGACTACCAGCGCTTCGGCGTGGTGGTCACCGACGCCCAGGGCTACATGACCAAGATCGTCGAGAAGCCCAGCACCCCCATCTCGAAGCTGGCCAACATCGGGCTGTACTATATCCGGGCGGTCGACAGCCTGTGGCAGGGTATCGATCACGTGCTGGCCTCGCCCCAGAACAAGGGCGAATACTTCCTGACCGACGCGTTCCAGTGGATGATCGAGCACGGCAAGCGGATTCTCACCGCCGAGGTGGGCGGCTGGTACGACTGCGGCAAGCTCGACACGCTGCTCGAGACCAACGAGATCCTGCTCCGCAAGGGCGGCGCCCGCCGGCGGGACTTTCCCGGCGTCACCATCCACGATCCGGTCTACATCGAAGACGGCGTCACCATCGAGCGCAGCGAGATCGGGCCCAACGTCTCGCTCGAGCAGGGCACCCGGGTGACCGACAGCCGGCTGGTCAACACCATCGTCGGCCGGGACGCGCGGCTCACCCGGGTGCGGCTCGACGGCGCCATGCTGGGCAACGCCGTGGTCGCCGAGGGTCTGACCGGCAGTGCCTCGATCGGCGACCACGCCGAGCTGATCGCGGGGCCGGCCGCCTGAGCCGCGCCGCCGGGATGTCGACCGCCGTCGACGAGCTGTGCCGGTCCTACCTGGACCTCAAGTACCATTTCGACCCGGCGGCCGGGAGCATGGCCGGGCTGGTGGCGCAGGACGGCCGGCTGGGCCGGTTCGATGCCGACGCGGTGCGGGCCCACCTGGCGGCGCTGCGGTCGGTGGCGGGCGCCGTGGAAGAGCTCGAGGTCGACGAGCTGGCCGAGGAGGTCGACCGGACCGCGCTGCTGGGCGAGATGCGCTCGGTCATCCACCGGCTGGAGTACGAGCGGCCCCACCAGCGGAACCCGGCCTTCTGGGTCAATCACCTGTTCCAGGGCCTGTACGCCGTGCTGTCCCGGACCGGGGAAGCGGCCCAGGGCCGGGCGCCGGCCGCGCTCGAGCGGCTCCGGGCGGTCCCCGGTTTCCTGGCGGCCCTCGAGGCCACCCTCGATGCGCCGCCGGCGGTGTTCGTCGACTCGGCCCTGGCGATGCTCGGCGGCGGGGGCGAGCTGGTGGTCCAGACCGCCGCCACTCTCGGCGCCGAGGCGCCCGACCTCAAGGATGATCTCACCGCGGCGGCCGGGGCCGCGCTCGAGGCGCTGCGGCACTGCGGCAGCGCGCTCCGGGACGAGATCGAGCCCGACGCCGATCCGCACGCCTTCGCCATCGGCGAGGACCAGTTCGCCCGGCGGCTGCACTTCGAGCACGCCATCATGGCGGGCGCGCCCGAGCTGTGGCGCTACGGGCTCCATCTCCAGGAGGAAGCCACCGGCCGGATCGCGGAGCTGGCGGCGGAGCTGAGCCCGCGGCCGTGGCGGGAGACGGTGGACGAGCTCAAGAACGACGCGCCGCCCGACGACCGGCTGTTCGAGACCTACCGGGCCGAGCTGGCCCGGGGGCGCGAGTTCGTGGCGGAGCGCAACCTGGTGGGGCTGCCGGACGCGCCGGTCGAGCTGGTGCCGACCCCGCCATTTCTCGCCTCGCTGGTGCCGTTCGCCGCCTACGAGCCGCCGCCGGTCTACCTCGCCGACTCGCACGGCCGGTTCTACGTCACGCCGCACGATCCCGCGCTCGGCCCCGAGGCGGCGTCCCGCCAGCGGCGAGGCCACTGCCGGCACAGCATCGCGGCCATGGTGGCGCACGAGGCCTATCCCGGCCATCACCTCCAGCTGGTCACCGCCCAGGGCCTGGGCTCGGAGGTACGGCGGCACCTGTGGACCCCGGTGATGGTCGAAGGCTGGGCGCTCTATTGCGAGCAGCTGGCCGGCGAGACCGGCTTCTACCGCACGCCCGAAGAGCGGCTGTTTCACCAGGTCAACCTGCTGTGGCGGGCCATCCGGATCGTGCTCGACGTCGGGCTCCACACCCGCGGGATGACGCCGGCCGAGGCGGTGGACTACATGGTGGCCCACCTGCCGATCGAGCGCCGGAGCGCCGAGGCCGAGGTGCGGCGCTACTGCGCCTGGCCCACCTATCAGCTGTGTTACGCGGTGGGGCGGCGCGAAATCCTCTCGCTCCGGGAGGCCTACCGGGCCGCCGCGGGCGACGGGGGCGGGGCGCGCGCGTTCCACGACGCGCTGCTGGGCTACGGCGGCATCCCGGTGTCGCTGGCGCGGTGGGGGATGGGGCTGGCGGAGTGAAGATCACCGTCCTGACCTACCTGGACAGCGAGAACGAGAACTCGAAGGAGTACGACCCGGTCGTGCCCCAAGTGGCCCGGACGCTGCGCCGGCTAGGGCACCGGGTCAGCGTGCTCGGCGCCCACGGCGACGTGAAGCGGCTCACCGCCGGGCTCAGCCGCCGGAAGCCCGAGCTGGTCTTCAACCTGATGGAGATGTTCGGCGACAACGTCTTCGGCGATATCCCGGTGGCCGGGCTGCTCGACCTGCTGGGGCTCCGCTACACCGGCAGCGGACCGGGCGAGCTGTACTTGAGCCAGGACAAGGGGCTGACCAAGAAGCTGCTGGCCTTCGAGGAGATCCTCTATCCCCGGTACGCCATCTTCTCCCGCCAGGCCAGCTTCGAGACCGGCGGCAACCTGCGGATGCCGCTGTTCGTCAAGCCGCTCCGGTCCGACGCGTCGCTCGGCATCGGCGGCAAGTCGCTGGTGCACGACGCGGCGGCCCTGATGGAGCGGGTGGCGGCCATCCACAAGGAGCTGGAGGACTCGGCCCTGGCCGAGGAGTACATCGATGGGCGGGAGTTCTACGTGGGCGTCACCGGCAACAACCAGCCCAAGCCGCTGCCGCCGATCGAGGTGGACTTCACCGGGTTCCCCGAGGGGGTGCCCAAGGTGATGGACAGCAAGGCCAAGTGGGACGAGCGAAGCAAGGAGTACAAGGGCACCAGGTCGGTGGTGGCCACCCTGCCCGACGAGCTCCGGGCCCGGCTTCAGAAGGTGGCGGTGGATGCCTACCGGGCCCTGCGGGTGCGGGACTACGGCCGGGTCGACCTCCGGCTGACCGAGACGGGCGAGATCTACGTGCTCGAGGTGAACGCGAGCTGTTACCTGGAGAAGAGCAGCGAGTTCGCCATGGCGGCGGCGGCCGGCGGGACGGACTACCCGCGGCTGATCGAGCGGATCGTCAACCTGGCCTCGGAGCGGTACGAGAAGCGGCGGCGGTAGCGGGATTCACCACGGAGGCACGGAGGGCACGGAGGAACTCCCCCGTGGGGTTACAACAGCAGGCGCTTGATGCCTTGGGTAAGCCTGGAGACGTTGAAATTGATCAGGAGCCCACCGGCGGCCTTCTGAAGACGAAGGTAGGTCAGGAGCTGGGCCAAGTGAATCGGGAGGAGCTCGGAGACGGATTTGATCTCGACAATCAGTCGCTCTTCGATGATCAGGTCGATGACGTAGCCGTTGCCGACCTTCGCTCCCTTGTAGCGGAGTATGAGCGGGACCTGCTCCGGTACTGGATTCCCCGCAAGGCGAGCTCACGGCAGAGGCAGGCGTGATAGCTCGACTCGAGCAGCCCAGGTCCCAGATGCCGGTGAACCTCGACGGCCGCCCCGATCACCCCGTCACTGAGGTCATTGGTGGGATGGTGGATGAGGGACACGCTTCCTCCGGTCAATCGAAGATGGATGGTTCCGGCCGGATGGCAGCAACCTCGCGACGCGGTCACAACCATCGCAACGCACCATTCCAGTCGTTCTCCGTGTCCTCCGTGCCTCCGTGGTGACTTCTCTTACGGCAAGTACGACCCGCGCTGCACGTAGTTCATCGCCAGCCCCGTCACCAGCGTAGTGAAGGCCACGATCGCCGCGGTCTCCCGGCCCCGGGCGTAGCCCTGGTGCAGCTGGCCGGCCCGCTCGGCCAGATAGCGGAGCAGGACCCGGGTGCGCTCGGGAAAGTGTCCCGTCCAGCGGAACACGTTGGCCATCAACTCGGGCTCGAGCCGGCGGATCAGCGCCTCGGCCGGGGCGAGCGGTTCGTCCACCGTCATGCCGCTCTCGGCGCCGAGATCCTCGAAGATGGCCAGCAGGGCCCCGTCGAGCCCGGGCGGGAGCTCGCCCCGGGCCTCCGGGTCGTCCCGGTAGTAGTGACCCAGCGAGTACTCGATCTCGCCCACATCCTCGTCGAGATCCGTGGCGGTGACGAGCGGGTCGCGGTCGCGGATGGCGGCCATGGCGCGGTCGCAGTAGGCCAGCTTCGCCGCCGCGACCGGCCAAGCCCCGTACTGCCGGCGCCAGTCGAGCCCGGGCGTCATCCAGACCGCGAAGGTCTCCGACCAGTCCTCGTCGGGATGCTTCTGGGCGTACCAGCCCGGCAGGTGGCGGACGTAGCGGCGGCTGAACGGCTCGGGGCGGTAATCCTCGGCGTAGGGCTGGGTGATCGAGCCGAACTGCTTGACCCACTCCTCCTCGTCGTACAACCGGTAGGCGTAGTTGACGACATGGCCCATCTCGTGGCGGAGGTATCGGAGAATGTCGGCCCCGTCGAAGCCCTCGACATGTCCCACCTGCTCGGCGTGGAGCGCCGTCAGCTCGGGCCGGGCCAGGTAGAACGGGAGGGCGATGGCCACCGTTTCGAACGGCACTCCCCATTCGGTCGAGAGGTAGAACCGAGGTCGGACCCGGGTCAGCCCGGCGGCCTGGAGCTCGCCCTCGAACGCCCGCAAGATGGGCTCCAGCCTGGTGCCCGCGATGGTCAGCCCGAGGTCCCGGATCGGGGTGGCCCAGAGGTGGGTCTCCTGGAAGTGGGCGGCGGGAGGGGCGGGGTCGGCCATGGGGGCTAACTATACATGCTACCTTCCGGCTGTGCCGTGCTCTCTACCGCGTCCCCGCCGGTCATGAGCGAGCCCCTCCCCGCCCGTCCGCCGGGGTCGCCCGGGATCGCTCCCGTCGAGCCCGCGCCGGCCGCCCGCCTTCCGGCGGCCGTCAAGGGCCTGTCGCTGGTCTCGCTGTTCAACGATTTCGCCAGCGAGATGGTCTATCCGCTGCTGCCGGCGTTCATCGTCGGCACGCTGGGGGGCGGCGCCGCCCTGCTCGGGCTGCTCGACGGCGCGGCCGACCTGACCTCGGCGGCGCTCAAGCTGGCGAGCGGACGGCTGGCGGACCGGCCTCGCTGGCGGGGTCCGCTGATTCTCGGGGGCTATTTCACGGCCGTGCTGGTGCGGCCGCTGATGTCGGTCGCGAGCGCCGCCTGGCAGGTGGTCGGCTTCCGGATCATCGACCGGGTGGGGAAGGGGATCCGCACGCCCCCGCGCGACGCCCTGATCGCCGCGGTGACGCCGGCCCCGCTTCGTGGCCGCGCCTTCGGCTTCCACCGGGGGGCCGACCACTTCGGCGCGGTGCTGGGATCCCTGGCCGCGTGGTACCTGGTAGCGCACGGAGTCGGGGTGCGCCGGGTGATCGAGTGGAGCGTGCTGCCCGGCGTGATCGCCTTCGGAGTCCTGGCCGTAGTGCTCCGGCGCTCGGGAGGGCCGCCCGGGGCCATCAGCGCCGGGGTGGTCAACGCCGGGGTGGTCAACGCCGGGACGGGCAACGCCGGGGCCGTCAACGCCGGGGCCGTCAACGCCGGAGCGGCGGCCCGGGCCACGTCGCCGAGCAAGGTCGTCGCCGGCCACGATCGGGCGCTGTGGGCCCCCGTCCTGGCGCTCACCGCGCTGGCCTTCTTCCGCCTGCCCGAGGCGCTGCTGCTGCTCCGCCTCCAGGACACCGGCGTGGCGGTAGCCGTGGTGCCGCTGGTGTGGGCCGGTCTCCATGTGGTTCGCAGCGCCAGCTCCTATCCCGGCGGCTGGCTGTCCGACCGGCTGGGGCCGCGCGGCGCAGTGGCGGCCGGTGGCCTGGTGTTCGCCGCCGTCGCGCTCGCCCTCGGTCTGGCCCACGGTCCCGTGACCGGCGTGACCGCCTTCCTCATGCTGGGGCTGGTGGCTGGGCTGACCGAGTCGGCCGAGCGGGCGACGGTGGTGCGGCTCTCGCCGGCGCGGACGGGCCGTGGCTTCGGGCTGTACCATGCCCTGACCGGGCTGGGCGCGCTGCCCGCGGGCGTGCTGTTCGGCTGGATCTATCAGGCAGCCGGCGGGCCGGTGGCTCTCGCGGTCAGCGCGGCGGGAGTACTCGCCGGGGTCGGGGGATGGCTGGCGGTGTCGCCCCGGACCGCCGAAGCCGGGTAAGCCGCGCCCGGCCCGGGCGTGGCGGATGCCCGCACTCGCATCAGACGGTCCGGCGCGCGGTTGGAGACATGCGGGTGAGGTAGCCGCATCAACAGCGGACTCCGCTTTGGTCCCTCACCAGTCCGCTCGGCAGGATCGTCTTAGCTTGCAGGGGCGGCCTACCCTTGGGGCCCTCCCGCCGACGGCCACCTACCCGCCGCCACGTCGCGGGGTGGGTCTATCTTCCGGCGGACGTCCTCTGGCGAGCCTGGTAGACGGCCTGGTCAGCCTGGCCCGGGTGAGCCGGCAGGATCGCCGGCCCGTCGCTCGATCCTGCGGTCAGGTTCTGCGGCGGGCGTCCTGTGCAGCGGTTCGACGGCAGCGGTTCGACGGCCGCGGTTCGACGGCCGCGGTTCCACGTCGGCGGTTCCACGGCGGCGGTTCCACGGCGGCGGTTCGACGACAGCGGTTCCACGGCGGCGGTTCTGCAGCGGTCTTGCGGCGGAGGCTGCCGACTCACATCGACTCGGGGCATGGATGAGACTGGAATGGCGTAGACTGTGGCCTGCGGCCTGGGCCGTAGCGCTTCTGGCGGCCGGCCAAAACGCCGAGGCGCAGGTTCAGGTTCGGCTCGCCACGCCCGGCCGGGCCACCTATTCCGAGTTGCACGAGGCGCTCAAAGCCGGCAGCGCTGCGGCCGACACCGTCGCGCGCATCCAGCGGCTCCGAAATCCGGCGCGCCTCTGGCGCATCGCCCAGTCGGCCATCGGCGGCACCGGCGACTGGAACGCCGGCCTGGTCGCCCTCACCAGGCTGGCTGAGCTCAGGGACCCGGCCTATGCCGACAGCGCGCGGCGGCTCCGGTCCGAGCTGGACAGCGCCGAGGGAATGCCGTTTCCGCAGAATCCCGGGCTCAAGGCCGAGGACGTGACGCCGTCGCTCCAGGCCATCATCCTCGAGCGTCGCCGCGCGACCGATGGCGACTCGGTGGTGCTGGCCGACATCCTGGGCCGGCTCCAATCCAAGCACTACGATCACGGCGACGCCTGGGTGCTCGGCCGATTGGGCGCGGGCGCCCGCGACTCGCTGGTGGGGCGGTTTCGCTCCGCCAAGGACGAGGAGTTCAGGGTCCGCTATCTGACTCTGCTGTCCTACTTTACCGATCCAGGTTTGATCCCGTTCTTTGCCGGGCTCTACGCCGCCCCCGACAGCGCGGGCCTGCCGAAGCGCTACGCCATCCGGGCCTCGGACGGACTGTTGTGGATCGGAACCCGGGAGAGCCTGCAGGCGCTGCTCGAGGCGCGCGCGGCCGCTCGGGCTCGGCATGTCTACGACGATCCGAGCCTCCGGCACGCCGGCCTCGATTTCCTGGGGAGCGACAGCTCGTCGGTGATCAGCCGGACGGGGAAGTGGCTGACCGGCTGGATCGCGACCCTGCGGCCCTCCAAGGGACCCGCGGGCAACTAAGGCGGCGCAGGTGGGCGGACGAGTGCCGTACGGGTGGCCGCACCCGCGACCAGCCAGGCCGACCGGTCGTGCAGGCGCTCAGCAACAGCGGGTAGGGCCACCCTCATACCGGGTGCGAAGGTATTCCTCGAAGTGCTGGCGTCGCGTCGGGAGCGGGCGCTCCGGGTGACAGCGCCGGAGATGCTCGAGATGGGCGGCGTAGTCGGGCATGCCGGCGATGCGGCGAAGCGCAGCGATGGCGCGGGCCAGGGCGGCCCCGAGGGTGGCGAGTCGCTCGCGCTCCCGGCGCCGACCGCTCGTCCGGTCGGGATCGCTCGGGTGTTCCGCCACCAGGCGGGCGCGAGGCCGGTCAGCCGACATAGGCCGTCTCGACGAAGGGCGACTCCTTGGCCACCGCCGGGCGCCGCCGGGTCAGCACCAGCACCCACTCCCGGGCCGACGCCGCCACCACCAGCACCGTCACCGTCATGAAGGCGAGGCCGAGCGCCGCGTCGAGCCGGTAGTTGAAGATCAGCCGGGCGCCGCGCGAGGCCGCCATCGTGCCCGCCGCCACCTGGTCCGCGGTCTTGAGCGCGTGAGCCAGGAAGCCGAGCCGGGGATCATCGCTGAACACCATCTGCCAGCCGGCCGTGAGCGTCACGGCCAACACCCAGGCCAGCGGCGCCAGGGTCACCCAGGCGTAGCGGGCCTTGCCGCTCTTGACCAGGATGGTGGTGGCGACGCAGAGCGCCACGGCGGCGAGCAGCTGGTTGCTGATCCCGAACAGCGGCCACAGCACGTTGATCCCGCCAAGCGGATCGAGCACCCCCTGCACCAGGAAGTATCCCCAGGCCGCCACCGTGAGCGCCGAGGCGAACACCGCGCTGGGGTACCACGAGGTGCGCCCGAGCGGCTCCCACAGGTGACCGGCCAGCTCCTGGAGCATGAAGCGACCGACCCTGGTGCCGGTGTCCAGGGTGGTGAGGATGAACAAGGCCTCGAACATGATGGCGAAGTGGTACCAGAGGGCCATCAGGCCCTGGCCGAAGGCCCCGCTCAGGATGTGGGCCATGCCGACGGCGAGCGACGGCGCCCCGCCCGCCCGGCCCAGCAGGGTCTGCTCGCCGACCTGGCGCGTCAGCGTGGTGATCTGCTCCGGCGTCACCACGAAGCCCCAGCCGCGGATCACGGCGGCGGCGGACTCGGGCGTGCCGCCCAGCGTGGCCAGCGGGGCGTTGATCGCGAAGTAGACTCCGGGGTCGAGCAGGGTCGCCGCGCACAGAGCCATCACCGCCACGAACGACTCCATCAGCATGCCGCCGTAGCCGATCAGGCGGGCGTCGCTCTCGCGGACCAGCATCTTGGGCGTGGTGCCCGACGCCACCAGGGCGTGGAAGCCGCTGATCGCGCCGCAGGCGATGGTGACGAAGGCGAAGGGGAACAGCTTCCCCGCGAACAGCGGACCGCTGCCATCGATGAAGGGAGTCACGGCCGGCATCTTGAGCGGCGGCAGCACCAGCAGGATGCCGAACGCCAGCAGCAGGATGGTCCCGATCTTGACGAAGGTCGAGAGGTAATCGCGCGGGCAGAGCAGCATCCAGACCGGCAGCACGCTGGCGACGAAGCCGTAGCCGATCACCGCATAGGCGATGGTCGGCGCCGACCAGGTGAACAGCGGCGCCAGCGCGGGCGACTCGGCCACGTAGCGACCGCCCACCAGCGCGACCATCAGCAGCACCACCCCGCCGGCCGAGGCCTCGAGGGTCCGCCCGGGCCGCCACACCTTCATCCAGAAGCCCATCAGGACCGCGATCGGGATGGTGCAGCAGATGGTGAACACGCCCCAGGGGCTGTCCTTGAGCGCGTTGACCACCACCAGGGCCAGCACGGCGAGCAGGATGACCATGATGGCCATCACCGCCACCATCGCCAGGACGCCGGTGACCGGCCCCGTCTCCTCCTTGGCCATCTGACCGAGAGACTTGCCGTCCCGGCGCATGGAGCCGAACAGGATGGTGAAGTCCTGCACCGCGCCCGCCAGCACCACCCCGACCACGATCCAGATCGTGCCCGGCAGGTAACCGAACTGCGCGGCCAGCACCGGACCGACCAGCGGTCCCGCTCCGGCGATGGCGGCAAAGTGGTGACCGAACAGGACCCAGCGCGAGGTGGGGACGTAGTCGCGCCCGTTGGCCAGCCGCTCCGCCGGAGTGGCCCGGCGGTCGTTGAGGCCGAACACGGTGTCGGCGAGGAACCGGCTGTAGAAGCGGTAGGCGATGAGATAGGTGGCGACGGCGGCCAGCACCAGCCAGGCGGCGCTGATGGTTTCGCCCCGGTGCAGCGCCAGGGCGGCCCATCCGGCGGCGCCGGCCAGGGCGACCACCACCCACGCGAGGGTTCGCAGCATGGGGACAATTAACAGCGGCGATCCTTGGGCGTACAGGGCCGTGGCCCGTCTTGCCGTGACTCCGGCCGAGCCGTACCTTCGTTGCCTATGCCCTTGCCATCGTTCGGCTTCGGTCACCGGCCCTCGTGGGAATACGAGCGTCCGGACGGCAGCGGCGCGGCGCTCGAGGAGCCGCAGCCGCAGCCGGTCCGGTCCGGCTGGCGGGGCAAGGTGGCCATCGTCACCGGCGGTGCGACGGGGTTGGGGCGCAACATTGCGCTCGAGTTCGCCCGACTCGGGTGCCAGGTGGCGTTCTGCTACGTCAACATGCCGGGCCGGGACGTGACCGAGCAGGCCCTGCTGACCGAGGCGGCGATCGGGGCGATGGGCGCCGGCGTGCTGGCGATGCGGTGCGACGTCCGCGACCGCGCCGCGGTCGAGCAGTTCGTGCTCGAGGTGCGGCAACGGCTGGGCGGGGTGCACTACCTGATCAACAACGCCGGCATCGCCAACGACGGCGCCCTCTGGCGGCTGAGCGAGGACGCCTGGCAGGAGGTGATCGACACCAACGTGACTGGCGCCTTCAACTGCATCCGGGCGGTGGCGCCGACCTTCCGAGCCCAGCACTACGGCAAGATCGTGAGCGTGAGCGCGCACCAGGCGGAGCGGCCGGGCTTCGGGGTGGCCAACTACGCGGCCAGCAAGGCGGCCCTGCTGGGGCTGACCCGCGCCGCCGCCGTGGAGCTCGGCCCGGCCAACGTCAACGTCAATGCGGTGGCGCCCGGCTTCATCCGGACCGAGCGGATGGCGATGCTGCCGGCTGAAGTGATTGAGCGGGCGCAGAAGAGCGCGGTGCTCGGCCGGGTGGCCGACCCGGACGACGTGGCCCACGTGATCTCGTTCCTCTGCTCGGAGTCGGCCAGGCACATTACCGGTCAGACGATCGTGGTGGACGGCGGCTTGTCGCTGGAGTAGGGCGGGGGTGGCACTCACTTCAACCCACCATGCCCCCCCATTACCTTCCCGCCGTGCCTCGTCCTGCCCTGCTGACAACCGCCCTCGCCCTGCTGGTGACGCTGCCGCTGGCGGGGCAGCAATCTCCCGTGCCTCAGCCGCCGGTGCCGACAGCCTCGCTGGTGGGGCAGCCGGTGGCGGTGGTGCCGATGACTCTGGTCGCCATCGATCCGGCCATCGGGTCCGACACCCTGTTCCGCGCCCTCGGCGACCGCCGGGCCACGCTCAGCTGGGCCGACTCGCTGATCGGCGATGCGCTGGTCGGCCGGGCACCCGAGGTGAAATGGGTGCTGCCTCCGCGGCTCCGGAAGGTGGCCCGGCGAGCCCCCGGCCTGGTGGACGATCCCGACGCCATGGGCCAGGCGATGCTCCGCTCGCCCCGGCTCAAGGAGGTGCCCGACCCGCTCCGGGCCTCGCTCCGGAACCTGATGGCGGTCGTCGGCGGCCGGGTGGCCTTCGTCCCCGCCGCCGTCGGCTTCACCCGGGACACCACCGGCATCCGGGCCGAGCTGAGCCTGGTGGCGGCCGACACCCGCTCGGGCCGGATCCTCTGGCGCAGCGTCCCGGTCGGCACCGGCCCGACGCCGGCGGCGGCCCTCGGCGCCGCGCTGGCGGCGGTGCTGCCGCTGGACCAATGACCTACGACGCGACGCTCATCCCCGGCGACGGGATCGGGCCCGAGATCACCGCCCAGACCCTCCGGGTGCTCGAGGCCACCGGTCTCCGGTTCCACTGGGATGAGGAGCTGGCGGGCATGGCGGCGGTCGAAGCCACCGGCACCCCGCTGCCCGACGCGACGGTAGAGAGCATCCGCAAGACCCAGCTCGCCCTGAAGGGCCCACTCACCACCCCGGTCGGCACCGGCTTCCGTTCGGTCAACGTCGGACTCCGGAAGGCGTTCGAGCTGTTCGCCAACGTCCGGCCCGCTCGCACGGTGATCCCCGGCGGCCGGTTCGAGAACGTCGACATCGTGCTGGTGCGGGAGAATCTCGAGGGGCTCTACATCGGGGTGGAGCACTTCGTCCAGGTCGGCGCCGATCCCCGGGCCGTGGCCGAGAGCATGGCGATCGTGACCCGGGAGGGGTGTGAGCGGATCGTCCGCTACGCCTTCGAGTACGCCCTGAAGCACGGCCGCCGCAAGGTCACCATCGTCCACAAGGCCAACATCCTCAAGATGGTGAGCGGGCTGTTCCTCGAGGTCGGGCAGGCGATCGCCGAGGAGTACGAGGGCCGGGTCGAGGCCAACGACATGATCGTGGACAACACGGCCATGCAGCTGGTGCTGCGCCCGGAGCAGTTCGACGTCATGGTCACCACCAACATGTTCGGCGACATCCTGAGCGACGAGGTCTCCGGCCTGGTGGGCGGCCTCGGCCTGGCGCCGGGTGCCAACATCGGGACCAAGGCGGCCATCTTCGAGGCGGTGCACGGCAGCGCGCCGGACATCGCGGGGCGGGGCATCGCCAACCCGTCGGCCCAGATGCTCGCCGCGGCGATGATGCTGGACCACATCGGCGAGCTCGACCGGGCCCACCGGATCCGGGACGCGGTCCGCGATACCATCGTGACCGACGGGATCCGGACCCGGGACCTGGGCGGCAGCGCGACCACGGAGGCCTTCGGGCGTGCGGTTGCCCGGCGGGTTGCCTGAGGTTCCCTGCGCCAAATGCGAGCGGCGGGTGGCCGGGCTCCCGTGGGGCGAGCTCTGTCCCGACTGTCGCGCTGAGCGGCAGCGGCGTGCAACCAGTCTGGCCCACCGCATCTCCCTCGCGGCGACGGCGCTGATGGCCGCGTACGTCGCGTTCCAACTCCCAGGCGATCCGTCCTCCCGGCTCTACGGCGCCGTGGCCGTGCTCGCCACCTACATCATCGTGCGGCGGGTCGCGAGCCGCGCCGCCATGGAGTTTCTCCCCCGATGACGACCGCTGTCCGTCTCACCGGCGCGTGCCTGCTCCTGGCCGCGTCGCTGCCGTCGGCCCTCCCGGCCCAGGGCTCGGCCCAGACGTCGCTCACGATCTACAACGACGGCCGCGTCCTGGTCCGCCGGACCGTGCCCCTCACCATCCCCAAGGGCAGCAGCGCGCCGCGGGTGGCACTGGGCCCGCTCGACCCGGCGTCGCTGGTGTCGCTCGATTCGACCGTCACGCTGGACGGCCTGAGCTACGACGGCGCGGTGGACGAGGGCAGCGTGCTCCGGCGCTCCATCGGCCGGCGCATCGTCTATCGGCTGCCCGATACCAGGGACACGGTCAGCGCGCTGGTGCTCGGAGTGGACCCGCTGCGGCTCCAGCTGCCCGACGGCCGGGTGATGTTCAATCCGCCAGGCTCGCCGATGTACCCGGGCGAGGTCGTGGTGGCCGAGCCCACCACCACGCTCCGGCTGACCAGTGACAAGGCGCTCGACCGACTCCGGCTCGGCTACTTCACCCAGGGGGCCGCCTGGCGGGCCAGCTACCAGGTCCTGCTCGGCCGGGGCGACGCCCGGGTCACCGGCAGCGCCGTAGTCGAGAGCCAGAGCCTCCGGGCCGAGAACGCGGAGCTGCAGCTGCTGGCGGGCTCGGTGGGGCGGGCGGAGACCCCGCCGGGCGCGCCGGTCCCGCTGATGGCCCGGGCCGAGGCGGCCGCCTTCGACAAGCGGGCGACGGCGAGCGAGGAGCGGGTGGGCGAGTTCCACCTCTACTCGCTTCCCGGCAAGACCACCCTGCTGCCGGGACTCACCAGCACCATCGCCCTGTTCGACCCGGCGACGGTGGGCTACGAGCGGGCTTACGTGGTCCGCGGCCAGGTGCCGTGGTGGGGAATACTGCCCCAGTACGGCGAAGAGAGCGACGTGCCGGTGGAGGTGAGGTACACACTCAAGCGTCCGCGCAAGAGCAGCTTCGGGGACCGCCCGCTGCCGGGCGGCGTGGTCCGGCTGTTCCAGGCCGACAGCGCTGGTCGGGCCCAGCTGGTGGGCGAGGCCGCCCTGGAGCACACCCCGGCCGGCAAGGATGTGGAGCTCTCGGCCGGTACGGCGTTCGATCTCACCGCGCGCAGGGTACAGACGACCTACGTCACCCGGCGCGACAGCACCAAGGCGGGCTGGCGGACCTGGGCCACGGCCGACTACCGGGTCACCCTCCGGAACGCCACCGACAGCGCCGCCACCGTGGACGTGCGCGAGGAGCGCGCCGGCGAGTGGTCCGTCCTCCAGAGCAGCGTGCCTCAGGAGAAGCTGTCCTCCACCGCGGTGCGCTTCCGGGTGAAGGTGCCCGCCCGGGGCGAGGCGACGCTGACCTACCGGGTGCGGGTGATCTGGTAGGGCGTTGGGGGACGTGCTGCCATCCCGAGCGGAGCGAGGGATCGTGGGCGGCCGACCGGCCGCCCTTCGCTTCACTCGCGGACCTGAGCTAGCTTCTGTGCCATGAGCGACGCCCCGCTGACGGTCGTCCACCTGTCCGACCTCCACTTCGGCGGGCATGCCGATCTGGCCCAGATCGAGGCGCTGGAGACGTTTCTCCCCACGCTCGGCACCGCCGCCACGGTGGTGTCGGGCGACTTGAGCCAGCGCGCCCGCCACGGCGAGTTCCAGGCCGCCCATGCCTTCCTCCAGCGCCTGCGCCGGCACGCGCCGCTGCTGGTGATCCCGGGGAACCACGACATCGAATGGTGGAAGAGCCCGCTCGG
>DATAOR010000019.1:0-56152 GCA_036265635.1 Gemmatimonadales bacterium | reverse complement strand
CGCGAGACCCACGGGTTGGACCTGGTCGTCGCCCATTTCGACCACGGGATTCATCCGGACAGTGAGGGGGTGGCGGCGGGCGTCCAAGCCCTGGCGGCCCGCTATCGTCTCGGCTGCGAGGTGGGTCGAGGCCTGCTGGGTCGGGCCGCCGGCGAGACGGCGGCCCGGGCCGCTCGCTACGCCTGGCTGGAGCGGACCCGGCTGAGCCTCGGCGCCGAGCTGATCTTCACCGCACACCAGGCGGATGACCAGGCCGAGACAGTGCTCATGCGGGCCCTGGCAGGCTCGGGCCCGGCCGGCTTGGCCGCCATCAGCAACCGCCGCGGAGTGATGATCCGGCCGCTGCTCTCTTTTCACCGGAGCGAGATCCTGGCGTACCTCCGATCGGAGGGGCTGGAAGCGTGGACCGATCCCGCCAACACCGATCCTCGGCATCTTCGCGCCTGGGTCAGGGGCGAGGTCCTGCCCGCACTCCGCCGCCGCTTAACCGGGGTGGATGGTGCGCTCCTCCGGCTCGGTCGCCAGGCGGCCCGCGACCGCCGGGCCTGGCAGGAGGCCGTCGAGCTGTTGCCGGGACTCGACTTCCGGCTCGAGCACGACGGCTTTTCCGTTGCTGCGGGTGTGCTCAGCGGATATGATTCAGCCCTGGCCGAGACCGTGCTTCTGGCGGCGGCGCGCCGGGCCGGCTGCCGCTTGGGCCCCCGCCGAGCCGCGCGGGCCTTGGCCCTCGCTTCGCGTGCGGTCAGCGGGACCTCGGTGCCGCTCGGGGAAGCCTGGAGTGCCGAGATCGCGTTCGGTCGTCTCGTCGTCTCGCGTGACGAAAGTGCCGGAACAACGGCTGCCTGGCCGCTGCTGGGTGCGGCAGGTGAGGGACGCTGGGGACGCTGGCGGCTTCGCTGGTCGAGCCAGGCGGCGCCGCCCCGGCAAAGCCGGGCCGGCCTGGTGGCGTGGTTCGCCCCTGTGCCGCTGGTGGTGCGAGGCTGGGCCGCCGGCGAGCGAATCCGTCCGCTCGGCGGGAACGGTCGGCGCCGGCTGGTCCGCTGTTTCCAGGATGCCCGTATCCCGCGGAGCCGGCGCGGCGGGTGGCCCGTCGTCGCCGGCCCGGACGGCCTGGTCTGGGTGCCAGGCGTCAGCCGAAGTGAGACCGCCCTGCCTGCGCCGGGAATGGAGGCTGTACGGGTCGATGCTGAGTACGCCTGATATCCTGCGCCGGACGGGGGGGCGGCCGGTCAAGTCGATCGTCTTCGACCAGCCCACCATCGCCGCCCGGGTCGAGGAGCTGGGCGCGGAGATCACCGAGGCCTACCCCGACGGCGACCTGCTGGTGCTGGGACTGCTGAAGGGGAGCTTCATCTTTCTCAGCGACCTGGTCCGCACCATCGAGCGACCCATCCAGGTGGACTTCCTGGTGGCCAGCTCGTATGCCGACAGCAAGGTGTCCAGCGGGACCGTCCGCCTGGTGTACGACCCGGAGACCCGGCTCGAAGGGAAACACATTCTCCTGGTTGAGGATATTATTGATACAGGGAAGACCCTCCAGCGCCTGATGACGCTGCTGGGTACTCGCCGGCCCAGGAGCCTCGCGATCTGCGCCCTGCTCGACAAGCAGATCGCGGTCGAAACCCGTCCGGAGCCGAAGTTCATCGGGTTCCGGGCGCCGCCGGCCTTCCTGGTCGGGTATGGACTCGACCACGCCGAAAACTACCGGCACCTCCCGTTCATCGCGGACTTGGCATAAATGGCAGATCGACTCCCCAATCGGCCCCCTCGCACCAACTGGGGGAATCTGAGCAAGAACCTGGCGCTCTGGCTTCTGGTCGGCCTCCTGGCGCTGGCGCTCTTCCAGATGATGAGCCGGCAGCGTAACCCGACCCAGGAATTCTCCTACACCGAGTTCAGCCGGCAGCTCGACCAGGGCAACGTGGCCCGGGTCGAGGTCTACGACGGCAAGCGGCTCGAGGGCGACTTCAAGAACCCGGTCACCCAGGATAACCGAACCGCCAAGAGCTTCCAGGTCCTCCTTCCCGTCGCCAACAGCGAGCAGTTCATCAAGCGGCTGGATGACGCGGGCGTGCCGATCCTGGCCAAGGAGCCCAAGGGAGGGATCACGGCGATCATCATCGCCGCGCTGCCCTGGATCGTCATCCTCGGGCTCTGGTTCTTCCTCCTGCGCCAGCTGCAGGCCGGCGGTAGTCGGGCATTCGCCTTCGGCAAGTCGAAGGCCAAGCTCCTGGCCGGCGACACGCCCAAGATCACCTTCGCCGACGTGGCCGGTGCCGACGAGGCCAAGGTGGAGTTGCAGGAGATCATCGAATTCCTCAAGGACCCGCAGAAGTTCACCCGGCTCGGCGGTCGGCTGCCCAAGGGCGCCCTGCTGGTAGGGCCGCCCGGCACGGGCAAGACCCTGCTGGCCAAGGCCGTGGCTGGTGAGGCCGGCCGGCCCTTCTTCTCGATGTCGGGCTCCGACTTCGTCGAGATGTTCGTCGGCGTCGGCGCCAGCCGGGTCCGCGACCTGTTCGAGCAGGGCAAGAGTCACGCGCCCTGCATCATCTTCATCGACGAGATCGACGCGGTCGGCCGGCATCGCGGCGCCGGGCTGGGCGGCGGGCATGACGAGCGCGAGCAGACCTTGAACCAGCTGCTGGTCGAGATGGACGGGTTCGAGTCCAACGACGGCGTCATCCTGGTGGCGGCGACCAACCGTCCCGACGTGCTCGATCCGGCGCTGCTCCGGCCCGGCCGGTTCGACCGGCAGATTGTGGTGGATGCGCCCGACGTGCGGGGCCGGGAAGGCATTCTCCGGGTCCACACCCGCAAGATTCCGCTCGCCTCCGACGTCCGGCTCGAGGTCATCGCCAAGGGAACGCCCGGCATGGCCGGGGCCGACCTGGCCAATCTGGTCAACGAGGCGGCGGTGCTGGCCGCCCGGCGCAACAAGACCCTGGTGGACATGCAGGACTTCGAGGACGCCAAGGACAAGGTCATGCTGGGCGTCGAGCGGCGGAGCCTGGTGCTGACCGAGGCCGAGCGGAAGCTGACGGCCTATCACGAGGCCGGCCACGCCATCGTGGCCATCAAGATCCCCGGCAGCGACCCGATCCATAAGGTCACCATCGTGCCGCGCGGGCGGGCCCTCGGACTCACCGCCTCGCTCCCCGAGGTGGACCGGCACAACTACAGCAAGGACTGGCTGATCGGCAGTCTGGCCATGTTCTTCGGCGGCCGGGTGGCGGAGGAGATCATCTTCGGGGCCGACAAGGTCACCACCGGCGCCGGGAACGACATCGAGCGGGCCACGGCGCTCGCTCGCCGGATGGTGACCCAGTTCGGCATGAGCGAACGGATCGGTCCGCTGGCGGTGGGCGACAAGGAGCAGGAGATCTTCCTCGGCCGCGAGTTCGCCCAGCGGCGGGAGATCAGCGAGCGCACCGCCCAGATGGTGGACGACGAGGTCAAGCGCCTGGTGGACGAGGCCTACGCCCGCGCCACCCAGATCCTGGGCCAGAACCGCGAGCTGCTCGACCGGATCGCCGACGCGCTGCTCGAGCGGGAAACCATCGATCGGGAAGACCTCGACCGCCTGGTCAAGAACCAGCCGCTGCCCCCGCGCAACCTGCCGCCGGCCGATTCGCCGGCGCCGCAGGCCAGCGCCCCCACGAAGCCCGGCGCCGCGCCGGCTCGCGCACCTCTTCTGGGCACGCCGCCGGCCGAACCCGCCGGCGCGTGACCGTCACGCCGCTGGCGCTCCACTCGCCGCGCGCCCTGCAGGCCACGCTGGGCGCCCACGGGTGGGACGCCGGCGTCGCGGCCGCCGCGGCCGGCGGCCTTCGCCCCCTCGCCTTTCACCTCACCGAACTGGACCCCGAGACGGTCGAAGCCCTGGTGCGGCTGACCGGCTCGCTCGGGCTCGACATCCTGACCGGCGACGGCTGGGCCGTGCTCGCCGGCAGCCGCTCGCGCCTCGGCGCACTGGCTCGCCCCTGGACGGTTCCCCCCGTGCTCGCGCCGCTCGCCACCGAGATCGGCCTCGCCCTGCCGGCCGAGCCGGTGCAGGAGTGGCGGACTGCCCGCGGCCCCGTCCGCCTCGACCGGCCGGCCATCATGGGCATCCTCAACGTCACGCCCGACAGCTTCAGCGATGGCGGGCGCTATCTCGGGCTCGAGGCGGCGGTGGCGCAGGCGGAGGCGCTGCTGGAGGCGGGCGCCGGCCTGCTCGACATCGGCGGGGAGTCGACCCGGCCGGGGCGGGTGGAGGCGGTCCCGACCGAAGTCGAGCTGGCCCGGGTCCTGCCGGTGATCGATGAGCTGGCCCGCCGGTTTCCCCAGGCCATCCTCACCATCGATACCGTGAAAGCCGAGGTCGGTCAGGCCGCGCTCGAGGCCGGCGCGGCCGCGGTCAACGACGTCACCGGCTTCCGGCTCGAACCCGGGCTGGCCCGGGTCGTGGCCCGGTATGGGGCCGGTGCGGTGCTGATGCACTCGCGGGGCGGTATTCTCGAGCTCGCGTCGTACACCCATGCCGTGTATGCCGATGTCGTCGCCGAGGTCGTGGCTGAGCTCCGCATCGCGCTGCAGGCGGCCACGGCGGCCGGCATCGCGCCGGATGCGGTCGCGTTGGATCCCGGGCTCGGCTTCTCCAAGACACCGGAGCAGACGCTGACCCTGTTCGATCAGCTCGAGGCGCTGCAGGCCTTGGGCCGGCCGCTGCTGGTGGGGCCGTCGCGGAAGCGGTTCCTGGGAACCGCAACGGGCGGCGACGTGGCGGATCGGGATCAGGCCACGGCCGCGGCCTGTGTCCTGGCGTGGGAACGGGGGGCCCGGATCTTCCGGGTCCACGACGTCGCCGCCGCACGGCAGGCGCTGGCGGTCGCGCAGGCGGTGACCGGCGCCTGATGCCGATCGGCCAGCTGCCTTTTCCCACGCCCGGCTGGCGGGACCTGCTCGAGGTCCTGATCGTGGCCTATGTGCTCTACGCGCTGCTGCGGTTCCTGGTCGGCACCCGGGCGCTGCAGATCGTCTTCGGGCTCCTGGTCCTGGTGGTGATCTACCTGGGCGCCTTCCTCCTCAAGCTCACCATGATCACCTACCTGCTCGGCGTCGTCTTCACCTACGGCGTGTTCGCAGCGTTGGTGGTGTTCCAGCCCGAGCTGCGGCAGGCGCTGGCCCGGTTGGGCCAGAGCCGGGTGTTCCGGGTGTTCGGCGGGGGATCCGCGCCGGCCCTGGCCAGTGAGCTCGCCGAAGCGGCCGAGCGGCTGAGCCGGAGCGCCACAGGTGCCATCATCGTGGTCGAGCGGGGGGTTCGGTTGGATGAATACCTCGAGACCGGCACGGCCATGCGGGCCACCGTCTCGGCTGATCTGCTCGCCACCATCTTCAGCCCGTATTCCCCGCTGCACGACGGGGCGGTCCTCATCCGGGGGGACGAGATCGTCGGCGCCGGCTGCATTCTTCCGCTCACCCAGCACGTGATCGCCGATCGCTCGCTCGGCACCCGGCATCGAGCCGCTCTCGGGTTGTCGGAGGAAACCGACGCCTTGGTGCTGGTCGTGTCGGAGGAGACCGCGACCGTGTCGGTGGCGCAGGGAGGAGCACTCCAGCGCCACCTTACGGCCGAGCAGGTGGCGGCGCTGCTCGCCGGCCGGACGGCGGCGGCCTCGAGCGCCCCGGGACTGACCCCCCCGGCCCGATGAGCCGCCCAGCCTCCGCGCCGCCCTATCGGGCCGCGGTCGCGGTCGGGCTGGCGGTGCTCGGGGGCTATGTCCTGACGCTGGCGCCCACGGTGACGTTCTGGGACGCCGGCGAGTTCATCGCCGCCGCCAAGGTGCTGGGCATCCCCCACCCCCCGGGCACCCCCCTGTTCGTGCTCCTGGCCCACGTCTGGGGGTTGGCGGTGCCGATCGGCGAGTACGCCCTTCGGACCAATCTGCTGAGCGCCCTGTTCAGCGCGGCAGGGGCGGCCGGCTTCTTTCTGGTGGTCCATGCCTCGCTGGTGGAGGCGGAGCCTCGCCTGCGGGTCTGGGTCGCGGCCGCCTCCGCCATCGTCGGCGCGTTCACCTTCACCAACTGGCAGAACTCCAACGAGACCGAAGTCTACGCCGTCGCCACGTTCACCATCGCGGCGATGGCGTGGACCGTGGTCCTGTGGCGCCGCAAGCGGTCGGAGCCCGGTTCGGGCCGGCTGCTGCTGCTCCTGGTCTACCTGGCCGGCGTGTCGATCGGTACCCATCTACTGGCGCTCCTCGCCGGACCGGCCATGGTGGCATTCCTGGTGGCGGTGGTGCGCTCCACGCCCGCGGCGGAGCCGGCGGTTCGCCGGCTCGAGTGGGGGCAGATCGCCGTCGTGGCCGGCGTCTGGGCGCTCCTGGTCGGAACCGGTCTCGGCAGCACCACCCTCGCGACCGTGGGCGCGGGCTGCTTCATCGTGGCCGCGCTCTACGCGGCGCGGGGTGGGGCGGGGACCTTTGCCGCGGCGAGCCTGGGGCTCGCGGTCGTCGGGGTTACGCCCTATCTCTTCCTCTTTCTCAGGGCGGCCCAGCACCCGGCGCTCAACGAGGCTGCGCCCAGCACAATGGATGCGCTGCTGGCCGTGATCCGCCGGGCGCAGTATCCGCCGCGGACCCCGTGGGACGACCCGACGGTCGCCTCGGGTGGCGCCAATCCAGGCCGGTCGTTCCGGCTGCTCGGTGTTCAGCTGCTCGACTACGCTGTGTGGTTCGACTGGCAGTGGGCCCGGTCAATGTCCGGGCGGCTCGGTCCGCTCCCCGCGCGGACGCTGGTGACGCTTGCCTTCGCCTCCCTCGGACTTCGAGGCATGGCGGCGCAGCGACGGCAGGATCGGGCGGTGTGGCTGCTCCTGCTGCTGCTGTTCCTGGTGACCGGCCTGGGCCTGGTCGGCTACATGAATTTCAAGCCGGGATACGGGCGCTGGTACGACGTGTGGAGCAACCCGGCGAGCCACGAGGTGCGCGAGCGGGACTACTTCTTCGTGGTGAGCTTCATTGTGTGGGGCCTTTGGGCAGGGGTCGGATTGGGGGAGGTGGCCCGAACGCTGGCAGCGCGGGGTGGCCTGGCCCTCTGGCTGGCACCCGTGGCTCTGCTGGCGGCCCTGATGCCGGTGGGCCTCAACTGGTCGGCAGCCTCGCGCCGCCAGGGCGCGGACGCCCGTCTGGCCGCGGATTTCGCCTACGACCTGCTCAACAGTACGCCGCCGTACGGCATTCTCTTCACCTACGGCGACAACGACACCTTCCCGCTGTGGTGGGCGCAGGAGGTGGCCGGTATCCGGCGGGACGTGACCGTGGTATGCCTCGCCCTGGCCAACACCGACTGGTACATGCGCCAGCTGCGGGACACCCCGCCGGGCTCGCTCGACCTCCCGGCGCTGCCGGCGGTGTGGCGGTCGCGGGTGATTGCTCGACCGACTGGCCCGGCCCACGCGATGACCGACCCGATGATTGCGGCCGCCATGCGGGGCTACCTGGTCGCCGACCGGCAGGATGTCCGGCTCGGACCCCTCACTCGCACCCTGGCTCGTGGCAGCTTTCTGTACCCCAACGAACTGCTGGCCCTGGCGCTGATCCAGCGCAATGTCGGGCGGCGGCCCATCGTATGGGCCTCGACCACCGGACGAGCCTTCGCCGGACTGGGCCAGTTCGTGGTCCAGCGGGGGTTGGGGTTTGAGCTGCAGGCTCAGCGGCCTGACACCACCAGTCCTGACCTCGACCTCCACCGTCTGGCCGGGGCCCCGCTCGACGTGCCCACAACCGGGCGGCTGGTGTTCGAGACCTACCGCTATGCCGGCCTGGTGGAGCACGGCGCCGAAGGTCTCGAGTCCACCAGCGAGAGTGTCGCCGCCGGACTCAGTCTGCCACCCGCCTTCCTGGTGGCGGCCTACCTCGACCGGGACGCCATCGGACCGGCTCGGCGAGCGGCCGACCTGGCCGGCCGGCTGACCCCCAATCCCACGGTCGCCGCCGGCCTTCAGGCGATGGTGGATTCGGTCGCGGATGCCGCCGGCGGGGATGGGTCCGCGCCGGCAGCCCCGGCACTGCAATAACCGCTCAAGTCGAAGTAAATTAGAAGGCTATGGACTTCCCGGCCTTGCCCGAGCGCCTGGCCCGGGTCCGTGAAACCGTGGCGCGGCATCAGGCGTCGGCGGGCTGGACCCATCCGGTAACGATCGTGGCGGTCACCAAGACGCACGGCCCCGAAGCAGTCCGGGCGGCCGTGTCGGCCGGGCTGGGAGACGTGGGCGAGAACCGGGTCCAGGAAGCGCTCCAGAAACAGGATCAGCTGGGCGAGCTCGCGGTGGCCTGGCACCTGATCGGCAGCCTGCAGAAGAACAAGGCGCGGCACGCGGCCGGCCGGTTCGCCTTGATCCATTCGGTGGATCGGGAGGACCTGGCCGTGGAGCTGGACCGGCGCGCTGCCGCCGGAGGGCGCCAGCCTATCCTGCTCCAGGTCAACTGCAGCGAGGAGCCGCAGAAGGGCGGCGTCGAGCCGGCCGGATTGCCGGCCCTGCTGGAGACGGTGGCTCGGCTGGAGCGGCTCGAGCTTCGGGGGCTGATGACCATGAGCGCGCTCACCGATGATGTGACGGAGCAGCGGCGGGCCTTCCGCCGGCTGCGAGAGCTGCGGGACACGGCCGAACGCCGAGGGGCTCGGCTGCCGGAGCTGTCCATGGGTATGTCGGGCGATTTTCCGACCGCGGTGGAGGAAGGGGCCACGATGATCCGGATTGGCACCGTGCTGTTCGGGGCGCGCGGGTGACGGCGACGGCCGGCTTGTTCGAACAGGTCCAGGCGTCGGCCGAAGCCGTCCGCCGGCGTCATGCCGGCGCGGCCGAAATCGGCATCATCCTGGGGACCGGCCTGGGCGGCCTGGGCCGTGAGATCGAGGTCGAAACGCGTGTGCCCTACGGGGATATTCCAGGGTTTCCCCTCTCCACCGTGGAGTCCCATGCCGGGCAGCTGCTGCTCGGCCGTCTGGGCGGCCGACCGGTGGTGGCCATGCAGGGCCGGTTTCACCGGTACGAGGGGTACGACCTCCGGCAGGTCACCTTTCCGGTGCGAGTGATGCACGCCCTCGGCGTGCGTACCCTGATCGTGTCCAATGCCTGCGGTGGGATGAACCCGCTCTGGGCCCCGGGCGAGCTGATGCTGATCAGCGACCACATTAACCTGCTGGGCGACAATCCGCTGGTCGGTCCCAACGACGAGCGGTTGGGTTCCCGCTTTCCCGACATGTCGGCCCCGTACGATCCCGGGCTCCGCGCGCTGGCCCGAAGTCTCGCCCTGGAGCTGGGCATCGTGCTGCGCGAGGGGGTCTATGTCGCGGTCGCTGGCCCCAACCTGGAGACCCGGGCCGAGTATCGAATGCTCCGGGCGCTCGGGGCCGACGTGGTGGGGATGTCGACGGTGCCCGAGGTCATCGTGGCCAATCACCAGGGGATGCGGGTGCTGGGCCTGTCCATCATTACCGACCAGTGCCTGCCCGACGCACTCGAGCCGGCCGACATCAGCCGCATCCTGGCCACGGCCGGCCGGGCGGAGCCGGAGCTGACCCGGCTGGTCACTACCCTGGTGGAGCGGCTGGCCTGATGGCCTACCCGGCCTGGCCCGACCTGAGCGCCGACGGGCTCGAGCAGCAGCTGCTCGAGCAATGGAAGGCCGAAGGCCTGTTCCAGCTGACTCTCGAGGCCGGTCGCGGCGGACCTGCGTTCGTGTTCTACGAGGGGCCGCCGACTGCCAACGGGCGTCCCGGCATCCACCACGTGTTCGCCCGCACCATCAAGGACCTCATCTGCCGCTACCAGGCGATGCAGGGCAAGGCGGTCACCCGGATCGCGGGTTGGGATACCCACGGCCTGCCGGTCGAGATCGAGGTCGAAAAGGAGCTCAAGCTCAGCGGCAAGCGCGACATCGAAACCTTCGGCGTGGCCGAGTTCAATGCCCGGGCCCGGAAGAGCGTGTTCAAGTACCAGTCGGACTGGGAGTCTCTGTCGGATCGCATCGGCTACTGGCTCGATTACGAGCACCCCTACGTCACCTGCAGCAACGAGTACATCGAGACGGTCTGGTGGCTGCTCCGCCGGCTGCACGAGCGTGACCTGCTCTATCGGGGCCACCGGGTGCTGCCCTATTGCCCCCGGTGCGGCACCGTGCTGTCGAGTCACGAGCTGGCCCAGGGGTACGACGAGGTCACCACCAACTCGGTCTACCTCACCTTTCCGCTGGCGGACGACCCTTCGCGCGAGCTGCTGGTCTGGACTACCACCCCGTGGACGCTGCTCTCCAACGTGGCGGTGGCGGCTCACCCCGACCTCGAGTACGGTGAGTACCAGGTGGGTGACCGGCGCCTGATCCTGGCCACCGCCCGGGCCGGCGCGCTGGCCTCGAGCTCGGCCAAGGGCGCGCCGACCTTTGCCGAGCTGGGGGCGGTGCGCACCTTCCCCGGCCGCGCGCTGGCCGGGCTCCGCTACCGGCGCCCGCTGGAGCTGGTCCCCCTCCCCGAGGACCGGGCCAGCCGCCTGGTGGTGCTGGGCGACTTCGTCACCGCCGAGGACGGCTCCGGCCTGGTCCATCTGGCGCCGGCGTTCGGCGCCGATGACTTCCAGGCCGGGGTGGAGCACGGCCTAGCGCTGGTACGCCCGGTCGCGGGCGACGGGACTTTCGTCGGAACTCAGTGGCCCGAGATCGAAGGCCGGCTGGTCACCGCACGCGAGACCAACGATCTCATCATCCAGCGGCTCAAGCATGACGGCCGCTGGCATCTGACCCAGCCTCACAGTCACACCTATCCGCACTGCTGGCGCTGCTCCAGCCCGCTGATCTACTACGCCCGGGACAGCTGGTTCGTTCGCACCTCCGCCGTCAAGCAACGGATGCTGGAGCTCAACGCGCAGGTGGACTGGCATCCGCCCGAGGTCGGCGCGGGCCGGTTCGGCGAGTGGCTGGAGAACAACGTGGATTGGGCGCTCTCCCGTGATCGCTACTGGGGGACTCCGCTGCCGGTCTGGGTCTGCGACCACGACCCCACCCATGTGGACGTGGTCGGCAGCTACGCCGCGCTGGCCGAGCGGTGGGGTCGTCCCCTGCCGGCCGACTTCGATCCCCACAAGCCGCACATCGACCAGTACACCTGGCCCTGCGAGTGCGGTGGCATCAAGCACCGAACCCCCGAGGTGATCGACACCTGGTTCGACTCCGGCTCGATGCCGTACGCCCAGTGGCACTACCCGTTCGAGCACGAGGCGGAGTTCCGGACCCACTTCCCGGCGGATTACATCTGCGAAGGGGTGGATCAGACCCGCGGCTGGTTCTACTCGCTGCTCGCCATCGCCACCACGGCCTTCGACAGCACCGCCTATCGCCACGTCATCGTCAACGAGCTGCTGCTCGACGCCGACGGCCAGAAGATGTCCAAGAGCCGCGGCAACGTGGTCAACCCGTGGGAGATGATCGAGGAGTTCGGGGCCGACGCGGTCCGGCTGTACCTGGTGGCGTCGAGCCAGGTGTGGCTGCCCAAGCGGTTCGATCGCGCTACCATCAAGGACGTGGCGGGCAAGTTCATCAACGCGCTGAAGAACAGCTACGCGTTCTTCGCCGGGTACGCCGGCGAGTGGTCGCCCGAGACGGCGCCGTCGGTGGACCAGCGGCCCCTGGTCGATCGATGGCTGCTCAGCCGGCTCGACGCCACGGTCGAAGCGGTCCACCTGGCCTGGAGCGGGTACGATCCGACCGCCGGTGTCCGCGCCCTGATGGAGTTCGTGGTCGACGACGTGAGCCAATGGTACGTGCGGGCCAATCGGGCCCGCTTCTGGGCGGTGGATAGCGTGGCCGATCCGGCCGCGGTGGCCACGCTGCACGAGGCGCTGGCCACCGTCAGCCGGCTGCTGGCGCCGGCGGCGCCGTTCGCCAGCGACTGGCTCCACCGCGCGCTCACGGGAACCTCGGTCCACCTTGCCCGGTTCCCCCAGGTTGGCCGTCGTCGGCAGCCCGAGCTCGAGCAGGGCATGGACGCCGTGCGCCGGCTGGCGTCCCTGGCCCACGGGGCCCGGCAGGAGCGCCGGCTCCCAGTGCGTCAGCCGCTCGGCCGGATGCAGGTGGCGGTGCCCGGAGCGGTGCGGGGGGCCGCCTTCGAGGAGCTGCTCGAGCTGCTCCGGGCCGAGGTCAACGTCAAGTCGGTCGAGACCGTGAGCTCCGACGCCGAGCTGGTGCGGCTCAAGCCGCGCCCCAACTTTCGCTCGCTGGGCAAGCGGTACGGCAAGCGCACTCCGCAGGTGGCGGCCGCGGCGGCACGGTTGACGGCCGACCAGCTCCGCCATCTGGAGCAGGGCGGGGAGGCGGGGCTGGACCTCGATGGGGAAGCGATCACCTACCTGCCCGAGGATGTGGTGGTCGACCGGGAAGTGGCCAGCGACTGGATCGTGGCGGCGGACGGCCCGTACGTCGTCGCGCTCGACCCGCGGCTGGACGAAGCGCTCCGCCACGAGGGCACCGCCCGCGAGGTGGTCAACCGGATCCAACGGCTCCGGAAGGAGGCCGGTTACGTCTACACCGACCGTATCGGAGTGTGGATGGAAGGTGGGGAGCCGGTCCTGGCGGCGGTGCGGGCTTATGCCGATTTCATCCGCGGCGAAACCCTGGCGCGCCGCCTGGAACTGGGCGCCCGCGCCCCGGCCCCCGACCTCGAGCAGCAGGTGGATGTCGACGGCCACACGGTGGTGGTGGGAGTGCAACGCGATAGGGACGTCCGGGCCGCCAAGGGCCCTCAACCCACGGACAGGGCATGAACAAGAAACAGCTCACACATCTCGAGAAGCGTCTCCTGGAAGAACGGGCCCGCGTCATGAAGGAGCTGGGCTACTACGACGAGTCGTTCAACGCCACGCTGCAGTCGTCGGATGGCGACCTGTCGTCGTACTCGTTCCACATGGCGGACCAGGGTACCGACGCCATGGAGCGGGAGAAACAGTTCCTGTTCGCGTCGCAGGAGGGCCGCTACCTCTGGCACGTGAATGAAGCGCTCCGGCGGCTGTACGGCACGCCCGACAAGTTCGGCCACTGCCACCAGTGCGGTCAGGAGATCAACTTCGAGCGGCTCGATGCCCTGCCGCACGCCCGGCTGTGCATCACCTGCAAGGAGAAAGAGGAAGATGGCAAGCGCCGCTGACGTCTCGGCGCCCGGGCCCGAGCGCCGGGTGTTCTGGATGGCGGCGGTGGTGACGGTGGTCCTCGACCTGATCACCAAGCTGGTGGCCGAGGCGACCCTGTTGCGGACCCCGGGCATCTCGGTCCTCGGCGACTGGTTCCAGCTGCGGCTGGTCTACAACCAGGGCGCGGCCTTCGGACTGCATGTCGGGCCCTATTCCCGCTGGATCTTCTTCACGGTCGCCCTGGCCGCGGTGTTCGTGCTGGCCCGGATGTCCCGCGCCGCGCCGGCGGGAGATCGCTTCCGTCAGCTCGCCCTGGGCCTGGTGGCCGGGGGTGCGGCCGGCAACCTGGTGGACCGGATCCGGAGCGCCCGCGGGGTGGTGGACTTCCTCGATGTGGGGATCGGCGCGCTGCGCTGGCCTACCTTCAACGTGGCGGACATCGCGGTGAGCTGCGGCGCCATCGCCCTGGCCATCTCCCTCTGGCGGGAGGATGCCAGGCGTCCCGAGCAGGAGTCGGCCTCGGCTGCCTGAACTGACCTTCACGGTCTGGGCCGAGGCCACCGAGCGTCTCGACCGCTTCCTGGCCGATCAGTTGGGGCTGTCCCGCACCCAGGCGGCTCGCCTGGTGGCCGACCGGGCCGTCGACGTCGGCGGCAGACCCGCCCGGGCCTCGCGCCTTCTCAGCCGGGGCGAGCAGGTCACCGTCCGATTTCCCGACCATCAGCCGCCCCGCACCCTCCAGCCCGCCCCCATTCCACTCACGGTCGTCTACGAGGACGATCACCTTGCCGTCATCGACAAGCCGGCGGGGCTGGTGGTCCATCCGGCCCCGGGCCATTGGGACGACACCCTGGTCAACGCCCTGGTGGCCCGGGGCACGACCCTGTCCGGTGGCGCCGAAGGCAGGCCGGGCATTGTGCACCGCCTCGACCGCGACACTTCGGGCTTGATGGTGGTGGCCAAGACCGACCTGGCCCACCGCCGTCTGGGGGCGGCCATCGCCGCTCGCCGGGTCCGCCGGACCTACGCGGCGCTGGCCTGGGGCCACCTGGCTGCAAGCCCCACGGTGCTGGATGCGCCCATAGCGCGACACAGCCAGGATCGCAAGCGGATGGCGGTGTCGGCAGCGGGCCGGACCGCCCGGACCGATGTGTTTGTGGTGGCCCGGTTCGAGCTCGCCGACCTGTTGAGGCTGGAGCTTCACACCGGCCGCACCCACCAGATCCGGCTTCACCTGGAGCACGCCGGCCATCCGATCGTGGGCGACCCGGTCTACGGCGGTGGTGGGAGCCGGCGGGTCTCGGGCGCTGCCCGCCGCCAGGCGGAGCGGCTCGAAGCGGTGACGCCGAGGCAGGCATTGCACGCGGCTGCTCTGGCATTCCGCCATCCCGCCACCGGCCAGGCACTTGAGTTCCGCTCCGAATGGCCCCCGGATCTCCGCGATACAATTCTTGCAGTGGGTGGCCAAGAGTTGATTGCTCGCCCTGATCCCCTGGGCTATCTTCTTTTCTTTGATACAGATGGCTAACTCACCCACGATCCACGCCGTCATTTTCCGTATCGGTGCGCTTATTTGCGCGGCCCCGGCAGGGATCGTGCGGGAGATCCTCCCGCGCCTGGCGGCCACCCGAATTCCCGGTGTCGCCCAGGCCATCGAAGGACTGGTCAACGTCCGGGGCACCCTGCTCACTGTGGTCGACGGCCACACCCTGCTCCAGCAACCCCGCCGGCCCGACGACGAAGGCGCCATCATCGTGCTCGATGTGGGCCGGCGGAGGTGCGGTCTCGGGGTCGGTCAGGTGATCGACTTCCTGGAGCTGCCGGCCCAGGCGGTCGCCGAGCGGAGTGACCTGCCAGGGGTAGACCCGCGGCTGGTCAAGGCGGTCGGCCTCCGCGACGGGCAGCACTTCGTCCTGCTCGACATCGACGCGCTGGTGGCACCGATCATCGGCAGCTGAGTTCGCCGCGACGTACCGACACTGCGATGGGGACCGCGCGGGCGAGCCGAGCTGCTTCGGCCGGCCCGACTGCCGGCCAGGTCTCCGACCCTGAACACCCGGAACCGGACGGAGGAAGTCTGTGAGCCACACAGTACTGGTCTGCGATGACGCCATCTTCATGCGCACCATGATCAGCGACATCCTGACCCAGGCCGGGTTCGAGATTGTGGGGGAAGCCGAGTCCGGATCGCAGGCGGTGCAGAAATACCAGGCGCTAAAGCCCGATCTGGTCACCATGGATATCGTCATGCCCGACATGGGCGGCATCGAGGCGGTGCGGGAGATCTGCAAGACGGATCCCGAGGCCAAGATCCTGATGTGCAGCGCCATGGGCCAGCAGGCCCTGGTGGTGGAGGCGATCCAGGCGGGCGCCAAGGACTTCGTGGTGAAGCCCTTTCAGCCCTCCCGGGTGCTAGAGGCCGTCCAGCGCGTCCTCGGCTGACGGTGGACCTCGGAAAGTACGTCGCCCTCTTTCTGGCCGAGAGCCGGGAGCACCTCGGCGGCTGCAACCAGCTGCTGCTGCAGTGGGAACGACAGCCGGCCTCGACCGAGCCGGTGGACGCACTGTTCCGGTCGATCCACACCGTGAAGGGCATGGCGGCCACCATGGGCTTCACCGGGGTGGCCGAGCTGGCGCACCGGCTGGAGAGCCTGCTCGACGCCGCGCGGCAGCGCCGGATCACGGTGGAGGGCGACGCCTTCCAGCTGCTGTTCCGGGCGGTGGACGCGCTGGGAGAAGCGGTCGAGGGGGCGGCGGCCGGGGCTGAGGCCGGGATCGATCCCGCTCTGGTCGCGGCGCTGGACGCCGCCACCGCTGGCGGTGCTCGCTCCGCCAAGCAGGGCGCCGTCCCGGCGGCCTCGGCCGCACCGCGCCGCCGCTCGACCGACGGTCCGGGCTTCCGGACGATCCAGGTGGCGATCCGGCCGGACGCCGCCATGCGGGGCGCCCGGGCGGCTCTGGCCCTCCGGCGGGCCGAGAGTCTCGGCGTGGTGAGCGCGGTCCGGCCGGCTCCGGCCCAGCTCGAGCGCGAGGAGTTCGACGGTCGTTTCAGCTTCCGGATCGAGTCGAGCGCGAGTGACGATGAGCTGGTGCGGCTCATCCGCACCGCTGGCGACGTCGAGACGGTCCGGTTCGAGGAGCCCGCCGCGCCCCGCGCCGACCCGGGCCGGCACCGGCAGATCCGGATCGACCTGGCCCGGCTCGACCGGCTGATGAAACAGGTGGGCGAGTTGGTGGTGGCCAAGAACCGGCTGACGGTGATGGCGGCCCGGGCCGGCGAACCGACCCTGGGCGAGGTGAGCGACCGGATCGCGAAGTTGGTGTCGGCGGTGCAGACCGAGGTGATCGCGGCCAGGATGACGCCGGTCGGCGAGGTATTCGAGCGCTTCCCCCGGCTGGTGCGGGACCTGGCGCGCGACCTCGGCAAGCAGATCCGGTTCGATGTGGAGGGCGACGAGATCGAGCTTGACCGCTCGATCCTCGACGAGATCGGCGACCCGCTCCTCCACCTGATCCGGAACGCGGCCGACCACGGCATCGAATCGGCCGAGGCCCGCGCCCAGGCGGGAAAGCCGGCCGAGGGCCGGATCCTGCTGGCAGCGGAGCGGGAACGCAACAGCGTCCTGCTCCGGGTGAGCGACGATGGGCGGGGGATCGATCGGGCGGCCATCGTGGCCAGGGCTCGGCGCGATACGGCGAACGACCGGCCCGAGGGTGAGAGCCTGACCGACGAGGCCCTGCTTCGGGTGATTGCCCGGCCGGGGTTCAGCACCGCCAGCAGCGTGAGCGATGTCTCCGGCCGCGGCGTCGGCGTGGATGTGGCGATGACCCGGGTTCGGCAGCTGGGCGGGACGCTCGAGGTGAGGTCCGAGGTGGGCAAGGGCACCACCTTCCTCATCCGAGTGCCACTTACCCTGGCGATCGTGCGGGCTCTGCTGGCCGAGGCCAACGGTGAGTGCTACGCCCTGCCCCTGGCCTACGTCGCCGAGACCGTGGAGTTCGACCCCCGCTCGGTGACGGCCCTGCGGAACCGCGAGGCGCTGGTCCTCCGGGACCAGGCCATTCCCACGGTCTACCTGCGGGAACTGGTGGCCAGCGGCAGCCGCCCGGCGCCGGCTCGAAGGCCCACCGTGATTCTGGAAGTGGGGCAGCGCCGGGCGGCGCTGGTGGTGGACGGCCTGCTGGGCCAGCAGGACATCGTGGTCGCTCCGTTCGACGCGCCGCGCGGCATGCCGCCGTTCGTCGGTGGAGCGACGATTCTGGCGGATGGCGCTCCGGCGCTGGTACTCGACGCCGCCGCCTTGCTGTAAGAGAGGGAACCCATGGACGACGCGCGGGGCCTGAAGGAGCTGCAGCTCGACGCGCTGCGTGAGGTCGCCAACATCGGCGCCGGCCACGCGGCGACGGCACTGTCGCAGATGACCAACCGCACCATCATGATCGCCGTGCCCGAGGTCAACGTCCGGCCGCTGGAGGAAGTCACCGACCTGGTCGGCTCGCCCGACGAGGTGGTGGCGGCAGTACTGATGCACATGATGGGCGACCTCACGGGACGGACGCTGGTGATGTTTCCCGAGCGATCGGCCCGAGCGCTCTGCGATATCCTGCTCAGGCGCAAGCCCGGCACCACCGGCCCGTTCACCGAGATGGAGCAGTCGGGTCTCAAGGAGGCGGGCAACATCCTGGCCAGCGCCTACATGAACGCCCTGAGCGACTTCATGGGGATGATGCTGGTCCCGTCGGTCCCGAGCCTGGTGGTCGACCTGAGCGGGGCGGTGCTGACCACGACGTACCTCAATTTCGGTCACGATCGGGACTTCGTGTTCTGCGTCGAGACCTCCTTCCGGGTGGAGGGTGCCTCCGAGCCGCTGAGCGGCCATTTCCTGCTGCTGCCGGACACGCCCTCGTTGCGCGCCATCTTCGACGCCATCCGCCTGACCTGATCCCATGCCCGGTCCCGTGCTGTCGGACCGCGATCTCGCCGTCCTCCGCTCGTTTGCCCGTCGGATCGATCCTTCCGACGCGGGCGCCCACAACAACCTGGGCGTGCTGTACTACCAGAAGGGGCTGATCGAGGACGCCATCGCGGAGTTCGTCCGGGCGCTCGAGCTGGATCCCCGCATGCAGGTGGCCCAGAGCAACCTCGACATCGCCTACCGGGAGAGCGGGCACTACGATCGCCGGATCACTGCCCTCCGGGAACGCGTCCGCCGGCACCCCGAGGACCGGGACGCCCGTTGGGAGCTGGCCCGGGCCCACGCCGCCCTGGGCCGTCATGCCGAGGCCATTGCCGAGTTCCAGGCCCTGCTGGCGTGGGCCCCGGGCGACGTGCCGGCGATGCTCCAGCTCGGACTGGCCGAGAAGGCGCGGGGCAATCTCGACACGGCCACCGACTGGCTGGACCGGGCCTGCGCTCACGACCCCACCAGCGCCGTCGCCCGGTTCTACCATGGGGAGGTGCTGTACAACCGGGGGTTGAACGAGCCGGCGCTTGAGGCCCTGCGCGAGGCCATCGCCCGGAACCCGGACTACGCCGAAGCGCACTACCTGCTGGCGTTCGTCTACGGCGACATGGGCCGCCACGAGGAGGCCCGCGAGGCGACCAAGCGGGCGATCAAGCTCAATCCGACGCTGGCGCGAGCCCAGGCCAACCTCGCCCTCGAGCGCTATGCGCCGGGCGGCGACCACGGCGCCACGCGGCCCGGACGGCGGCCCCAGGTGGTCGAGGGCGGCGCCCTGGCCCACTACAACCTGGGCCTCGCCTTCCGGCAGAAGGGTCTCTACGATGAGGCCCTGCGCGAATATGGCCTGGCGCTCGACGGCGGCGAAGACCGCCGGCTCACCGTTCAGGCGATGGCCGAGGTCCGGCTGCTCCGTCGCGAGCTGCCGGACGCGCTCGAGCTGTACGACGCGCTGATCCGGGAGCACGCCGACTCGCCCAAGCTGTGGAACGAGCGCGGGGTCTGCCTCCACCAGGCGGGGCGGCGGAACGAGGCGATGGCATCGTACCAGCAGGCCGTCGCGGTGGACCCGGGATACCAACTGGCCTGGAACAATCTGGGCGTCGTGCGGGCGAGCGAGGCCGGGGAGGAGGCCGTGGCCGCGTTCCGCCGCGCGCTGGCGGGCGACCGGCCCCTGTTCGCCGCCCGACTCAACCTCGGTCTGCTCTTGCTGCAGCGGCGACAGCCGCGCCAGGCGCTCGAGGAATACCAGGCGGCGCTGAGCGAGCAGAGCGGCAGCGCCGTGGCCTGGAACGGGGTCGGCCTGGTGCTGATGGAGCTCCGCAGGTTCGACGACGCCCGCAACGCCTTCGCCCGGGCGGTGGATGCCGACCCGACGATGGCGGCGGCCCGCTACAACCTCAGCTTCGTGCTGAGCCAGCTGGGCGATTTCGACGGTGCCCTCCGGGAGACCCGCCAGGCGCTGGAGCTCGAGCCGCTCTACGTGCCGCAGAAGTTCTCCCTCACCATTGACCTGCAGTACGAGGACCCCACCATCGCGATCGCCCCGGAGCTGGCCGCCGAGACCACTGGCGACCAGCTGGCCGGGGAGTTCGCCTTCGAGGCACCGGCGCTCGATCAGCTGTTCGCGGAGCTGGCCCCGCCCGCGTCGCCCAGCCCGGGAGCGGCGGGCGATGCCCTCGACCTGGCGCGCGACTACATCGCCAAGGGGCTGCTGGACCTCGCGTCGGCCGAGCTGAGCCGGGCGGCCGCGCGGGGGGCCGCCGCTGGGGCCACCGCGGTACTGCTGGGTGACATCTTCGCCAAGCGAGGGCTCTACGGTGAAGCGCTGGAGCGCTACCGGGCCGCCCGGCAGGCGACCCCCGACGACCCCGACGCCACCCTGGGCGAGATCCGGGCCCTGCTCGCGCTGGGCTGGGCGGGTGACGCGGCACCGCTGGCGGACGAGCTGGCCCGTCGCGTCCGGGGCGACGTGGAAGTCCTGGTGGCACGGGCCCGCGTCCGGCTGGCGGTCAGCGATGCCCTCGGGGCGCTCGACTGCATTCGGGAAGCCCAGGCGCTGGCGCCCGGGCGGCCCGACCTGCTCCATCTTCAGGCCCAGGTCTCAGCCCGGCTGGGCGATCGCGCCGCCGCCCTGGCCGCGTTCAACGCCGCCCTCCAGCTCGACCCGTCGCTGGTCCGGGTCTGGTTCGAGCTCGGCGGCCTCGAGGATGAGCGGGGCAACAGCGCCGCCGCCCGGGCGGCATACGAGCGGGCGCTGGACCTGCTGCCGACCTACAGCGGGGCGGCCATCGCGCTGGCCGACCTTTTGTGCCGGACCGAATCGCCACGCGGCGCCGTGGCGGTGCTGGTCCGGCTGCTCGAGGTCGATCCCTATGAGCTCGAGGCGCTGACCGCGCTGGGCCGGGCCCTGCTCGAGGACGGGCGCACCACCCAGGCGCTGGAGGCGTTCGAGCGGGTGCTCCGGTTCGATCCCGAGCACGCCGGCGCGCTGTACTACGAGGGGGCCGCCCTGGCACGCCAGCGGCAGTTCGACCAGGCGGTGCAGGCCTGGGAGCGGGTGGTGCAGCTGGATCCCGGCGGACCGTACGCCAGCCAGGCCCGCACCCGGGCACGGTCCGCCCGAGACCTGCAGCACATCTTCGCGGCCTCGGTGGCCTGACGATGGCGCTCGAGGGACCGCTCAAGGACCTGCACATCCAGGACGTCTTCCAGCTGCTCGACCTGGGCCGGAAGAGCGGGGTGCTCCGGGTGACGTCGGAGCTGCGGCAAACCGCGGGCACCGTGTGCTTCGATCGGGGCGGCGTGGTCGCGGCGGCGATGGGCGACGACCCCCAGCCCCTGGGTACCCGCCTGGTGCGGGTCGGCAAGATCACCGGGACCGACCTCGATCGCGCCCTGGGACTGCAGGCCGGCGGCGATGGACGGCGGCTGGGCGACATCCTGGTGGAGCTCGGCGTGATCTCCCGGCGCGAGCTCGATCGGCAGCTCAAGGCCCAGATCGAGGAAACGGTGTTCGATCTGCTGCGCTGGTCGGAGGGGTATTTCCGGTTCGAGGAGGGCGGGGCGTACCACGCCGCGGTCGCGGCACCGGTGCGGGTGCCCACCGAGGCGCTGCTGATGGAGGCCGCCCGGCGGATCGACGAATGGTCCCGGATCGGCTCCAAGGTCTCGCATCTCCGGCTGGTGCCCCGGCTGCCGCCGCCGGAAGCCCAGGGGTCCGAGATCCTGGATTTGGTGCCGTTCGAGTGGGAGGTGCTGGCGGCGGTGGACGGAAGCCGCGACCTGCATTCCCTCGCCGAGATCCTGGGTCGGTCGGAATTCGAGGTGGCGCGCACCGTCTACGGGCTCACCAATGCCGGCATCGTCGTGCTGGACGACCCGGCCCATCCTGGCGAGGAGCTGGAGCCCGGCCGCGACTATGCCGCGCTGCTCGTGCCCGCCCGCGAAGCGCTGGCCGGTGGCCAGTACGACTTGGCGGCCGGCGCGCTCGAGGAGGTCCTGCGAGCGGATCCGCTGATGCCGGAGGCCCGCCGGCTGCTTGGCCTGTGCTACGCCGGCCTGGGACGGTTTGCCGAGGCGCTCGACCTGTGGTCCTCGTGGACCCGGCTGGCCGATCGCACTCCGGGCGAGGATGCCGAGGCCGCCGCGGTGGCTCGGCTGCAGCATGCGGTAGAAACGATCGAGAAGGAGCTGGAGCGTTACCGTGACTGAAGACATCCGGGCCCTCACCGCCCGCCTGGCCGAGGAGCCGGGGAGCCTGGCGTTCCTGGAGCTGGCCGAGGCGTTGCGCCGCCGGGGCCAGCTGGAGCCGGCCTACAAGGTGGCCCGGGGTGGCCTGACCCGGTATCCCTCGCTGGCGGATGCCCACGATCTGATGGCGCGGGTGCTGAGCGACCAGGGCGACCTGGCCGGCGCGTTCGAGGCCTGGACCTCCGCGCTGCAGCTGGACCCGATGCGGACGAGTGCGCTCAAGGGGATCGCGTTCCTCTACTACCGGGCCGGGGACGCCGGGGCGGCCGTGGCCCACCTCGAGCGTGCGCTCGAGGTCGAACCGGACGATGCCTCGATTCGCCAGGCCCTCGTACGGCTGGGCCCGGAGGCTCGCCGGGCCCACCGCGATGCGCCCGGTACGGGCGAGGCGGCGGCGGCGGCTCCGCCGGACGGTCCGGCAGATTGGGGCCGCGACCCGGGCCGCGGCACGTCTCGGCGGGAGGACACAGCGGCGGCCGCTGCGGCCCCCCCCCCGGCCGGTCCCGCTGGCCCTTTCGGTGCCGTCGGGGCGGAGGCAGGTCTGCTGCTGGTGGACACCGGTGGAATGCGCCTCGGCGGGCGGCTCGAGGGGGACGAGACCGCGGCGGGGGATCGGGTAGCGGCGCAGCTCGCCGGCGTGTCACGCGAGGCGGCCCGGGCCACGCGGCTGCTCGGACTGGGGACCTGGGAGGTCATCGCGGTGGAGTCGCCCGATGGTCACCTGGCGCTGGCCCCGGCCACCGCCGACACCGTGGTGCTGGCGGCCCGGCCCACGACGCTGCCGGTCGGTCGGGTGATGCTGCTGGCCGAGCGGGCCGCGCGCGCGGCGGCGGAATGGCTGGAGCGCCAGACGTGACCGCGACCCAGACAGCGCTCGACCGGGTGACCCGGGTCCCCGGCGTGCGCGGCGCCCTCGTGGTCGCGGCGGCGGACGGCCTGGTGGTGGCCGACCAGCTGATGGACGGCGTGGACGGGCAGGCTGCGGCCGCTCTGGCGGGCAGCCTGGTGGGAAGGCTGGCCCGCACCGCCGAGAGCGCCGGCCTCCGCCCGCCGGCCTTCATCCAGCTTCGCGGCGCGTCCGGCAGCGTCCTGGCCGCCCCGGGCCCCGACGATCTGGTGCTGGTCGCGGTGGTAGGCCCCGAGGCCAATCTCGGGCTGGCCCGCCTGGAGATGATCGGGGCTGCCGGGCGGCTGGCCTGATGAAGGCGCTCGAGCCCTGGGTAGCGGCGCCGCTCGAGACCTTTCTGGCCGAGAGCGCGGCCCGGCTGGCTCTGATCATGACGTCCTCCGGCCAGGTGGTGGCCCAGCACGGCTTCGGCCGGTCGCTCGACGTGATGACGGCGGCGGCGCTGGGGGCGGGCATCGTGGCCTCGACCGAGGAGCTGGCCCGCCTGATGGGCGCCGCCCGGTTCGAGGCCCTGGTCCACAACGGGCAACGGCAGAGTTGCCTGCTGGCGGGTTTCACCACTCCGCGCGGTCGCTGGATCGGTCTGGTGGTGTTCGGCCCGGAGACGTCGGTCGGCCTGGTCCGGCTCTTCTTCGATCAGATGGTGGGCCAGCTGGCGGTCGCCGCGCCGCGAGAGCCGGCCACGGCTCCGCCGCTGGCGGAACACTTCGAGACCGAGCTCAACGCGAGCCTTAAAGCGCTCTTCGGACGGTAACCGGCATGTCCCTGGTCAACTTCACGTCGCGCGAGATCACCTGCAAGATCGTCTACTACGGGCCGGGCCGGTCCGGCAAGACGACCAACCTGCAGTATGTCTACGGCCGGGTGCCCGAGAGCCGCCGCGGCCGCATGGTCTCGCTGGCGACCCAAACGGATCGGACCCTGTTCTTCGATTTCCTCCCCCTCGAGCTGGGCAGCATCTCGGGGTTCACCACCAAGTTCCAGCTCTATACCGTACCCGGCCAGAGCTACTACAACGCCACCCGCAAGCTGGTGCTGCAGGGCGCCGATGGCGTCGTCTTCGTCGGTGACAGTCAGGCCCGGCGGTACGACGACAATCTGGAGAGCCTGCAGAACCTGCAGGACAACCTGCTGTCCCAGGGCGTGGACGTCCGCCAGCTGCCGGTGGTGTTCCAGTACAACAAGCAGGATCTCCCGGCCGATCTGATCCTGTCGCAGGACGAGATGGACGACGCGCTGAACTTTCGAGCCGTGCCCAGCTATGCCGCCGACGCGCTCCATGGCACCGGGGTGTTCGAGACCCTCCGCGGCATCTCCGAGCTGGTGCTCAGGCGGCTCGCGGTTGGAGCGCCGGTCGCGTGACCGTCAGCCTGAATCCGCTCCACCGGTTCGATACCCTGGTCGTGGGGGCCTCGAACCGGCTGGCCGTCACCGCGGCCAAGGCCGTCGCCGAGTCGCCCGGCACGGTCTACAACCCGTTGTTCGTGGATGCCCGCCCCGGCCTGGGCAAGACCCATCTGCTCATGGCCATCGGGCACGCCGCCCGGGCGATCAACCCGCGGCTGGTGGTGGAGTACCTCACCCTCGACGAGTTCGTCGAGGCCTTCCACGCCGCCATCGCCGCCGGCCAGGGCGAGGCCTACCGCAAGCGGTTCCTCGACGTGGACCTCCTGCTGGTGGACGACGTCCAGTTCCTGACCCACCGACGTGAGATGCAGGCCGAGCTGCTCCGGCTGACCGATGCGCTGCAGACCGCGAGCCGGCAGATCGTGCTGACCAGTGACCGTCCGCCCGCCGAGATCGAGGCGCTGGACGAGCGCCTGATCCGCCGCTTCGCGGGCGGGCTGATCATCGACGTCGGGGCGCCGGACTACGAGACCCGGGTCGCCATCCTGCGGCGGAAGGCGGAGGAACGGCGGGCCAGCTTCGGCGCGGGCGTGCTGGAGGCGGTGGCGGCGCTCGACATCGACAACGTCCGGGAGCTGCTCGGCGCGCTCAATCGCCTGATCGCCTTTCAGGCGGTGAGCGACGCTCCCCTCGTGCCGGGCCAGGCACGGATGCTGGTCGGCGGCGAGCCGGACGGGGATGACCCCCCGGCGACGTCGGCCGAGAGTGGCGGGTCGGCCGAGGCCAACGGTCGCCCCCGCCCGCCCGGCCCGGCGGGCGAGGATCGAGCGGGTGAGGCGACACCGGCGGCTGGAGCGACGCCTGGGCGGGTGGCGGAAGGTCCCCCGGCTGAACGGCAGACCGTCTCGGCCCGGCCGGCGGCGAGAGCGGTCGAAGGCGTCACCCCGGTGGGCGCTTCGCGCGCCGCACCGCCCGCCGTCCCCGCGGCCCAGTCGGCGAGGGCTGAGCCCGCAGTTCGGCCCCAGCCGGCTGGGGCGGAGGAACCGGGCAGCCGGCAGAACGCGTCCGAGCACGTCACCGGCCGGCGGGAGGGTGCCCTGGCCGCTGCGCCAGCCGAGGTGCTCAGCCGCGCGCCCGACGAGTTCGCCGATTTCCTGTCCGAGATCGCCGCCACCGTGGCCCAGCAGGTCGATACCTGGCGGGCGCGGGTGAATGCCGCCGTGCTCCGCTGGCAGGGCGAGGGCTACCGCACCGCGACGCTCGAGGCCTTGCTGCAGCAGGACATGGTGAATGACCCCGAGCGCGCCCTGCGCGAGTTCGAGGAGGAGGTCGAGCGGCTGCAGGCGCTCCAGGCCGAGGCCGCGGCGCTGTCGCCCGACCTTCCCGGGCTGGCCGTGTTCCGTGATCCCGGCGACGTGGCCGCCGCCGTGGAGGTCGTCCGACAGGCACGCGAGGACGGTCACCCGCTGCCGGCGCCGTCGCCCCTGTGGCAGCTCGACACGCTGCTGGAGACCCCGGGCAACCGGGTGGTGCTGGAGGCGGCCAGGGCCGTCATCGCCAGTCCCGGAGACCGGTACAACCCGCTGGTGCTGATCGGCGGCGCGGCGGTGGGGAAGACCCACCTGCTCCACGCCATCGGCAACGCACTGGTGCGGGAGGGTCAGACGGTCGCCTGTCTGAGCGCTCCGGAATTCACCGGCGAGCTGATCGCGGCCATCGATCGGGACGCGGTGGCCCGGTGGCGGGCCCGCTACCGCCGCGCGACGACGTTCCTGCTGGACGACGTCCACCTGATCGCGGCCACCGATCGGACGCAGGACGAGCTGTTTGTCCTGTTCAACGCCCTGATCGACGCCGGCCACCAGCTGGTGTTCGCTTCGGCGGTGCCGCCAGCAGAGCTGCGCGGGGTCGAGCCGAGGCTGCGCTCGCGGCTGGAGGGCGGCCTGGTGGTCGAGCTGCCACCGGCGGATCCTGCGGTGCGGGCCTGCGTCCTGGCGCGGGACCTCGAGGCCAAGCTGGCGATCACCGACCCCGAGCTGGTCGGCTACATCGCCGCACGGCCGGCCGACTCGCTCCGGGCCGCTCAGGCGTTGCTCCAGCGGGTCATCGACGAATCCGCCCTCCGGGGGAGGACGCCGGACGCGGCCCTCGCCCGCGAAGTGCTGGACCCGACGCCGGTCGCGCCCAAGCGGGAGGCCCGCAGCAGCGGCGTGCTCGGTGCCGGGCCCGCTGCGGCCCGGAGTCGCGAGAAGATGGTCTGGGAATGGCCCGAAGTCGGCGACCGGCTGCTGGAGGAATGGCGCTGATGGCCATCAAGGGCAGCCTCAAGGAGGCCAGCCTGCCGGACGTCATCCAGCTGCTGTTCCTGGGCCGGCGGACGGGGTGTCTGGCGCTGGCCGACCGGCACAACTTCGGGACGATCTACCTGGACGAAGGCCACATCGTCTACTCCGCCATC
Organism: Gemmatimonadales bacterium; assembly: GCA_036265635.1. Lineage (GTDB taxonomy): Bacteria > Gemmatimonadota > Gemmatimonadetes > Gemmatimonadales > GWC2-71-9 > CAVVWJ01. The sequence goes on along the minus strand of DATAOR010000019.1, from coordinate 29,570 downwards.
GTCAACCGTCGCGACCGCCTGGGCGATATCCTGGTGCGGAACGGCCGGATCTCGGCCGAGCAGCTCGAGCAGGCCATCGCGCGGCAGGGCGGGGAACGGGAGTCCAAGCTGGGCGAGATCCTGGTCGAGCTGGGTCACCTGAGTCGGGAGGAGCTGGAGAGCTACATGCGGCTCCAGATCGAGGAGGCCGTCTATTACCTGTTCACCTGGACCTCGGGCACGTTCAATTTCGAGGCCGGCGTCCGGCCGGAACAGGAAGATTTCCTGGTCCGGATCAATCCCGAGTTCCTCCTGCTGGAAGGCGCCCGGCGGGTCGACGAGTGGAGCCTGATCGAGAAGAAGATCCCCTCGTTCGACCTGATCTTCGCGGTCGATCCCGCCCACATCGGGGAGTCCGCGCCGGAGCTGTCCGCCGAGCAGCAGCGGCTGGTCCCGCTGCTGGATGGGAGCCGCGATGTGCAGGCGGTGATCGACGCGTCCGGGCTGATCGAGTTCGAGGTCGGCAAGGCGCTGTACGGTCTCATCACGGCCGGATTCGCCCACCGGGTCGGTACCTCGGCGGCAGCGGCCCCCAGGGTGAACGACAGCCGGGTGGACGAGCACCGGAACCTCGGCATCGCCTTCTACAAGGCGGGCATGCTCGATGAGGGCCTGCGGGAGTTCCGCCGGGTGACCGATCTCCGCCCGGCCGACGCCAGCGCACCCTTCTATCTCGGGCTGATCGCCATCCGCCAGGGGCGATGGGACGAGGCGGTCTCGGCCCTGACCCAGGCCGGCGGAGGCGCCGGCGGCAAGCCCGCGGCACTCCACAACCTGGGGTACGCCCTCGAGCGGCTGGGCCGGCTGGACGAAGCGGAAGCCGCCTACGGCGAGGCCGCGGCCCGGGCCCGCGACGATGCCAGGATCATGCTGGGCTGGAGCGTCATCGCGCTCAAGCGCGGGGAGTTTGCGGTCGCTCAGGGCCGGCTGGCCCGCACCATGGAGCTGCTGGGAGACCGGCCGGTCCCGGCCTTGTGGTACTGGGCGGCCACCCTGGTCAGCGTCGGGATGGACGACGGGGCCGGGGCCCTTCGGGCGGCCCGGACCGGCGCCGAATCCTATCCCGGCCACGCCGTCCTCCAGAACAACCTGGCCGTGCTGCTGGAGCTCAAGGGTGATGCCCAGGGCGCCGAGGCCTCCCTCCGCGTGGCCCTGGCCGAGGATCCCGGCCTGCCCCAGATCTCGAAGAACCTGGCGGACATACTCTATCGGCACGGCCGGTACGACGACGCGCGCGAGGCGTACGACCGGGCCGCCAAGCTGGCGCCCGATCTGGGCGACGACCTCTACTTCAAGCTCGGCAACATTGCCTACAAGCGACGCGACAAGGCGGCGGCACGGGAGAGCTGGAGCCGTGCCATCGAGCTCAATCCGGGTCATCAGCTGGCCCAGGCCAACCTCGAGATGCTGGACATGACCCCGTGAGCTCCGACGATCCGGCCTTCGCGGCCCTGGCGCAGGAGATCGCCCGGTCCGGCGGGTTCACCGTCCAGGCCTACAAGGACAAGTGCATCCGCCGGCGGATCGCGGTGCGCATGCGGGCTTGCGGGGTACACAGCTACGATGACTACCGGGCGGTGCTGACCCGTTCACCGCTCGAGTGCGAGCGGCTTCGTGACGCCCTCACCATCAACGTGACCCGGTTCTACCGCAACGCCGAAACCTGGCAGGCGGTGCGACAGACGGTCCTGCCCGCGCTGCTCGACCGGCCCCGGACCGAGGTCAGGGCCTGGAGCGCCGGCTGTGCGTCGGGTGAGGAGCCCTATACCCTGGCCATCCTGGTGGCCGCCTATCTCGACGGGCTGGGGCGCGGGGGTGAGCTGGCCCGCTTGTCGGTCGACGCGACCGACATCGATCGGGTGAGCCTCGAGCGGGCCCGGGCGGCCAGCTACCGGCGCGAGGGACTGACCGAGATGCCGGCCGAGCTGGCTGCCGGCTACTTCGAGGACGCGGGCGAGCTGCGCCGGGTGACCGAGCCGGTCCGTCGACGCGTCGGGGTACGGTTCCACGACCTGAACGCGGAGCCGCCGCCGCGGACCGACTACGACCTCATCCTCTGCCGCAACGTGGTGATCTACTTCGATCGGCCGATGCAGGAGCGGCTGTTCACCCGGTTCGCCGATGCGTTGGCGCCCGGGGGGTTCCTCGTCCTGGGCAAGGTGGAGACCCTGTTGGGTGCGGCCCGCGAGCGACTCGCCATGGTCGACCCGCGAGAGCGGATCTACCGGAGGGCGCCGTGACGGGCGAGATCGTGGTCCGGGTGGCCGACATGCGGGCCGGCTGCGGCGACGACGTGCTGATGACCGTGGGCCTGGGGAGCTGCGTGGCCATCCTGCTGCACGATCCGGCGAGCAAGGTGGTGGGGCTGGCCCACGTGCTGCTGCCGTCCCCGGCGTTGAGCCGGAAGGACAACAATCCGGCCAAGTTTCCCCAGACGGCGGTGCCGAAGCTGCTCGAGCTGATGGCCGAGCGCGGCGGGAGCGCGCGCCGGATGACGGCCCGGCTGGTCGGCGGCGCCAGCATGTTCGCCAGCCTGGCCGCGCCGGGGACCATCCAGATGGGCGAGCGCAACGTGGTCGCCTGCCGCCAGATGCTGCATGCCGCCGGCTTGCCGCTGGTCGGGGAGGCTACCGGAGGCGACTACGGCCGGACCGTCCGGCTGTGGGCCGCCGATGGTCGCGTCGAGATCTCGTCGGTAGCGCACGGTGTCGCGACCCTCTGAGACGCAGACGGTCCTCATCGTGGACGACAGCGCCTTCTTCCGGCGGCTGTTGTCCGACGTGGTGGACGGGAGCGGCGAGTTCCGCGCGGTGGGGACCGCCCGGAACGGGCTCGATGCGCTGCAGAAAGTCCACGAGCTCGAGCCCGACGTGGTGTTGATGGACCTGGAGATGCCCGAGCTCGATGGGCTGGGCGCGATCGGCTACATCATGTCCGAGGCGCCCCGGCCCATCGTCGTGGTCAGCTCGTACGCCGGCCCCGGGACGGGGGCCGCCATCCGGGCGCTCGAGCTCGGGGCCGTGGACCTGGTGCCCAAGGAAGAGGACCGGAGCACCCAGTCGATGGTCCGCTTCCGTCACCGGGTGCTGGGCACGCTGCGCACGGTGCGCAGCGCGGCGATTCTCCGGATGCCGGTGCTGGCGCGACCCGCCCGGCCGACCGCCGCGCCGGCGTTGTTCGCGCTGCCAGGACGGGCCCGGCAAGTCGTCGCCATCGCGGCCTCGACCGGGGGGCCGCGGGCGCTGGCGGAAGTGGTGCCGCAGCTCACCACCGGCCACCAGGCCGCGGTGCTGATCGTGCAGCACATGCCGCCCAAATTCACCCGTAGCCTGGCCGAGCGGCTGGCGTCGCAGAGTCGGTTCCAGGTGGTCGAGGCCGAGCACGGCGTCCCGATCGTGGCCGATACGGCCTATGTCGCTCCCGGCGATTTTCACATGCGGGTGGCGCTCGCGGCCGACGGGCCTCGGCTCGAGCTGGACCAGACGCCGACCGTGTGGGGAGTGCGGCCGGCCGCTGATCCGCTGTTTCGCAGCGTCGCCCGCGTCTTCGGCGCCCGCGCCGTCGGGGTAGTGCTCACCGGCCTGGGCCGCGACGGTGCCGAAGGGCTCCGCGCGATGCACGACGCCGGCGGCATCGGCATCGCGCAGGATCGGGAGACCGCCACTATTTACGGCATGCCCGGCGCCGCGCTGCAGTCGGGTGGAGTCCGCCATGTGCTCCCCATCGGCGAGGTGGCCGCGCGGGTCTCGCAGGAACTGTCCCGGATGGCGGCCGCGTGACGGCCGAGGCCGGCTACCTGGTGGTCCGGGCCGGGGAGCACCTGGTCGGCCTGCCGCTCACCCGGGTGGTCGAGGTACTCGACCCGGGCCTGGCGTACCCGGTGCCCGCTCGGGACGCGGCGGTGCGGGGGGTGGCGCTGGTCCGGGAGCGGATCACCCCGCTGGTGCATCTCGGGGCGCTGCTCGACGGCGGGAGCTGTCCGGCCCGGCCCAGCGAGGTGGGTATCCTGGTCGAGCTGGCCGGCCGGCGAGTGTGCCTCGAGGTTGAGTCGGCGGACACCATTCTCTACCGGACCGGTCTTCGGCTGGCCCCCGGCACCGGGCTCCCCTGCGCCGACGCGGTCGCCCGCACCGAGGCGGGACTGGTCCCGCTGCTCGATTTCACCGCCCTCGGCGCACGGATCGGAGAGGAGACGCGATGACCGGCGCGGCCACAGACATGGCGGATCAGGTCCAGCTGGTGTGCTTCCGGGTCGGGCCCCAGGAATTCGCCCTGGACATCCTGCAGGTGGAGCGGATCCTGCGCCACATCGCCCCCGCGCCGTTGCCGCAGGCCCCGCCGTTTCTCGAGGGGGTCGTCCCCTACGAGGGCGGGGTCGTGCCAGTGGTGGACTTGCGCAAGCGCTTCGAGCTGCCGGCGGGGCTGCGGGAGGAGACCCGGCTGATGATCGTGGATCTGGACGACCAGCGGATAGGCGTCCTGGTGGATCAGGTGCGCGAGGTCCTCCGGGTGGCCAGTACGACCATCACCGCCCCGGGACCCATGGTGAGCGGGCTGGCGGCGGGCTACATCGCCGGGATTGTCACCCGGCCCGAGCGGACCATCATCATTCTCAACGCGAGGAAGCTCCTGACCTCGACCGAACGCCTTGCGCTCGCCCAGCTGGGAGGGCCGGCATGAGCGAGCCGCTGATCGGCACCCTCCGGGGGCAGTTTCAGGAGATCGAGTCGCGGCTGACCGCGGCGTCGCAGCCCGGCGACCGGGAAGCGGTCAAGCGCGACATCATCGCTCTCTTCAAGCGGGTAGATGGCGCACTGACCGACCTGGGGCAGATGAAGGAGGAGATCCGGGGACTGGTCGAGCGCTACAAGCAAGCCCACGCGGCGGGGCCGGCCACGGCGCCGCAGTTCACCGGGGCGCGGCCCGCCATCCACGCCGATCACCTCGGTGCCTCCACCTACATCGAGAAGGGCTGGAGCCTGATCTCGCTGGGCGATTACGACGGGGCGATCCAGGCCCTGGACAAGGCGCTGGGGCTCTCTCCGGGGGACGTCCAGGCGCAGTCACTCCTGGGTTGGGCCCAGATGCTTCACGAGGATTACGATGACGCCCTCGGCACCTTCTCGCGGGTGCTCATGAAGGAGCCGGCCAACGCCCTAGCCCGGATCAACGTGGGCTATATCTGCCTGAAGAAGCGGATCTTCGGGGAGGCCATAGAGCATCTCTCCAAGGCCATCCGGCTGGACAACGACCGCAAGGCCACGCTCTATGCCCACTATTATCTGGGACTGGTATACCTGGAGCGCGAGATGTACGAGGATGCCCAGACTTTCTTCCGGAATACCCTCAAACTGGGGCCCAACCTGATCGAGGCCCACTTCGAGCTGGGTCGCGCCCTCTGGTTCGCCGGGCGCCGGGACGAGGCGATGCAGACCTGGGCCGAAGGTCACAAGGCCAACAAGTTCAACCCGTGGGCCAAGCGGTGCAAAGAGATGCTGGATGTGGCCGCGGCCGGGGGTGAGGTCCCGCGCAGCCTGCTCTCCTAGCGCTCGCCTTCCTGCTGCAGGTCCAGCCGGTCGCCCGCCAGATCGGCCGGGTCACGGCCGTCTTCTGGCCGCCCCAGCACGCCGTGGCCACCGATCTGGCCAGGCTGGCGGACCGGCCCGCCCGCTGGCCCGGCCTCGGGGTGCGGACGCCGGGTGCTCTCCGCCTCATCGTGGTCCCTGACGGCCGGCTGCTCGATTCCCTGACCAACGGGCGGATACCCGCCTGGGGTGCTGCGGCCGCGCTCCCCGGCGCCCGCACCATCGTGCTTCGCGCCGACCAGAACGATCTGGCCCGCACGCTCCGCCACGAGCTGGCTCACTTGGCCCTGCACGAGGCGGTGGCCGGCCGGGTGCCGCTCTGGTTCGACGAGGGGTATGCCGCCTGGGCCGCGGGCGAGTGGGAGCGGTTCGGCGGGCTGGAGCTCAACCTGTCGGTCGTGCGCGGGGCGGTTCCGACCTTGGCGGCACTCGATGGTGCGCTGCGCGGTTCGGCGTCGACCGCCGACGCGGCCTACGCCCTCGCCGCCTCGGCCGTAGTGGAGCTGGCCCGCCGTAATCCGACCGGCACTCTCACCCCGCTGATGACCCGGCTGGAAGGTGGCGAGGACTTCGATGCGGCCGTTCTGGCTACTACCGGGCTCACGGTGGACCGGTTCGATGACGAGTGGCGCCGGACGCTGCGGAAGCGGTACACCCTGGGCCAGTGGCTGGTGGCGGGCGGGGGGTGGGCCGTGGCGGGGCTGATCGTCCTCTGGGCGGTCCGGCGCCGTCGTTGGGCCGACCGCGCCCGCCGGGCTGCCCTGGACATCGGTTGGGTCGTGGAGCCGGAAGCCGAGGACCCGCCTGAACTTGACCCGCCTCCAAAACCGTAGTAGCCTCAAGCCTTATGCCTACTCCCCGCACCCGAGTCGGCGCGCCCTCGAGCGCGGACGCGCCGCGCCGCTTCCTGCTCGCTCGCCGGAATCTCGTGCTTCTGGCGGCCGCACTTCTGGTGCTGGTGGCGGGCTACCTCACTTTGGCAGCCGGACACGCGAGTGCCGCCGCGGTGCTCCTCGTAGTCGGGTATTGCATCCTGTTTCCGCTCGGGATCGCACTCTAGGGCGTGTTGCCCGTCACGGCACGCTTGCTGCGTAGGGGCTATTTCCCGACGTTCGGCGGGCGGGTAGGTCCCATCCGGGGCGAATAGCTCAGCTGGTTCAGAGCGCCTGCCTTACACGCAGGATGTCGGGGGTTCGAATCCCTCTTCGCCCATCCGTATCCGCGCCGGACGCGCGGACGTTGCGGGCCCTCCGGGGCCGACACCTTGTGGAGGCTGAGGCATGTTCCTGTTCCGTCTAGTGGCGCTGGCCGTCGTTGCGAGTGGGACGCTCTCCCCGCTGGCTGGCCAGGGCATCCCACGACGCGCCCGCGCCTCCCAGGAGGCGGTGAGCTCCGCCCCCCGCTTCATGGTGGCGAATCCGTTTGCCTTCGCCGCCGCCGATTCTGCCCCGGCGGTAAAGATCGGCACGGGACTGCGGGAGGAATTCAAGGATCTGGTAGGTCGGGACTATCAGGTGGTCGAGCAGAAGCAGATGAACGATGCGCTGCAGCAGTACGGCTACCCGGTCGATGCCATCCTGAGCCCCACGCTCGCCACCACCCTGGCCAAGAATATCCAGGCCCGGTTTCTGGTCAGCTCGACCCTCAACAAGGGCGACGGCGGCCGCTACACGGTGACCGCTCGCCTCACCGGGGTCAACGATGATGCGGGCAATGTCATCAGCCTGACCCAGAATCCCAATGAGACGCCAGAGGCGTTCGGCAAGCGTCTGGCCGCGGCGCTCGGACCCGCGGTCAAATCGCTGGGCGACGCCAAGAGCTGCATCGAGCAGCGGACCGCCAAGGCGGACAAGGCCGCTGAAGCCGCCAAGAAGGCGCTCAAGACCCTGCCCAACAACGGGCTCGCGGAGTATTGCCTGGCCCTGCTGGCCCAGGACAAGAAGGCGCCGCGAGGCGAGGTGGTTCAGCACCTCCAGGCGTCGACCAAGGGCGATCCGCTGAGTCTGCCGGTGTGGACCGCGCTCGCCAGCCAGTACCAGACGGCCAACGACACCGCCAACACGCTGGTGGCGTTCAAGCAGATGCTGAGGGTGGCGCCGACCAACCAGAAGCTGCGCGAGGAGCTGTTCAAGTACTTCCTCCAGTCGGGGCATCCCGAGACCGCGCTCCAGGTGGCCGATGAAGGCCTCAAGCTGGATCCGTACAACGCCGACCTGTACGACCTGAAGAGCAACGCCTGTCTCTTCCTGAGCGACTTCAAGTGCGCGGTGGACGCGCTCGAGACGCTCTACGCCACCGACAGCACCAAGGCCGATACCCTGTTCTTCACCAAGATCTCCGCGGCCGCGGCCGAGGGCGAGAAGCCCGATACCGTTCGGCTGCTGAAGTGGTCGCAGGCCGGAGTGCGGAAGTACCCCGACAATCCGACCCTGCTCGGGTACCTGAATCGGGCCTACGCCATGACGGGTCAGACCGACAGCGTCGTAGCCGTCACTAACCGGATCATGGCCAAGGACACCACTGCGGTCGGCCCCGCGCTGGCGGCGGCCAAGGCCCTGATCGACGGGACCAAGGGCGGGTCCCCCGCGAAAGCACCCGGCGATACCTCGCGCTCGGCCGGTACCCCGACAGCCGGCGACACCGCCGGCGTGGTCCGGCGTCCCAAGGAGGCGGTGCCGTTCCTCGATTTCGCGATCAAGCACGGCGATGCGCAGGCGAAGGAGAATGCCGCGGCCCTGCTGTACCAGGGCGGGGCATCGCTGCTGCAGCCGCCGCAGGACCTCCAGGGCGCGGCCGAGCTCCTGCGGATGGCCGTATCGGCGGCGAGCCCGACGGGCAAGGTCGGCCCGGCGTCCAACTACCTGCTGGGCTTGGCGACCCTGTTCCAGGTGCCCCAGATCGACCCCCAGGCCGAGAAGGGGAAGTCGTGCGATCTGGCCAAGCAGGAGGAAGCGCTGCTGGGCGAGGCCGAGACGGCGCTGACCGCCGGGCAGTCGGCCAATCCCGAGGCGGTCACCAAGAACCTCGGCATCATCAAGCAGTACAAGCCGCGGGTCGCGGCAATGACTAAGGCCTACTGCAAGTAGGGGGTTCCATGGGGCGGAGGGGATGCCTATATTCACCCCGCCGTTCCTAGGGGCTGTAGCTCAGCTTGGTTAGAGTGCCGCACTGTCACTGCGGAGGTCGCGGGTTCGAGCCCCGTCAGCCCCGTTCCCTCTGTCAACGTGCCACCCCGTCCCTGCGGACGGGGTGTTTCGTTTCCGCCCATGCCTCGGAATCGATGACCGATCCCGCCACGCCCGTGCACGTCCCGGTCTTGCTCGACGCCGTCCTGGCGGCCGCCGCGGGCGCCCGGCGCGCCGTGGACGCGACCCTGGGGGACGGCGGCCACGCGGAGGGCCTTCGTCAGGCCGGGGCCGAGGTGCTTGGCATCGACCGCGACCCGGCGGCGCTGGCAGTGAGTCGGGCCCGGCTGGGCGCCGAACGCATCCACTACCTCAACGCCGTGTATGCCTCGCCCGAGGCGCTCGCAGCCGTCGCGGCCTGGCAGCCCGACTTCATCCTGCTCGATCTGGGCGTATCGTCACGCCAATTGGATGAGACCGACCGGGGATTTACTTTCCGACCGGGCGCGCCGCTGGACATGCGGATGGGCGCGGGCGAGCGGTCAGCGGCCGACTTGCTGAACCAGGCGGACGAGACCGAGCTGGGCCATATCTTCTACCAGTACGGCGACGAGCGGCAAGGCCGGCGGCTCGCCCGCGAGATCGTCCGCCGGCGAGGTCGGGCCCCGTTCGCCATCAGCGATGACTTGGTCAACGCCATTCGAGCCACCCTCGGGCCCCGGGCCGGGCCCGGTGATTTCGCCCGGTTGTTTCAGGCGGTACGGATTGCCGTTAACGACGAGCTGGCCGGGCTGGAGGCGGCGCTCCCGGCCCTGCGGGATGCGCTCGTGCCGGGTGGGCGCCTGGCCGTCATCACCTACCATTCGGGCGAGGACCGGCTGGTCAAGCAGGCGTTCCGGGACTGGGCCAGCGCCTGCGTCTGCCCCCCGGGGCAGCCGGTCTGCACCTGCCGCGGCCGGCCGCTCGGCCGGCTGGTGACCCGGAAGCCGATCGTGGCGGCGCCCGGCGAAGTGGCCGCGAATCCCCGCGCGCGGAGCGCGCACCTCCGGATCTTCCAGGCGGGCGATGCGTCTTAAGGGACGGCATTGGCTGATACTGTGGCTGGTCCTCTTTCTTGGCGTGCTGGTGGGCATCACCACGCGGCAGACCGCCGGCTTTCGGGCCGCCGGCCGGCTGCACGATCTGCGGGAGGAGCGGATGGCGCTGGAGGCGCGCCGAGGCGAGCTGGAGCGGCGGATCCGGGTGGCCTCCAGCCGACAGGTGCTCGTGCCGATCGTTGAGCGGGCACTCGGGCTGCACGAGCCGGCCGACTCGGAGTTCGTCCTCTTCGTGGTGCCGCCGGCGGGCCCGCCGGCGACCGACCGGCCCTGATGGCCAAACCCTCGGCGCGGATCGTCGCGATCGAATTCGCCTTCGGTCTCGGCATCCTCGCGGTGCTGACCCGGGCGGCCCAGCTGCAGGTGGTCGACACCGAACGGTGGCAGCGGGAAGCCTCGCGGCAGCGGACCGAGCGCGTGGTGCTGCCGGCGCGGCGCGGCGCGCTGTACGACCGCAACGGCGTGCCGCTGGCCATCACCCAGGAGTTCTATCACGTCGGGGTCGCTCCCAACGAGCTGGAGGATATCCGCTCGGCCTTCCTGCTGCTGGTCCGCAACCTGGGGGTCCCGGCCGCGGCGCTCGACCGCGAATTCCAGGCGAGGAAGCGCTGGATCTATCTCCACGGCCCGTTCAACGCCACGCAGGTGCAGGCCCTCCGCACGGTGAGGGGAATTCACCTCGAGGGTGACTTCCAGCGCTTCTACCCGTCGCGTGAGCTGGCCCGGCCCATCATCGGGTCACTGTCGCCCGACCGGCCCTTCGGTGGGGCCGGGCTGGAAGCGTCGCTCGATTCGCTGCTCACCGGCCGGCCCGGTGAGGCGGTCCTCCTCAAGGACCTTCAGGGCCGGCGCTACGACTCGCCCAACCGGCGGACCCGCGACCCGGTGCCGGGAAACGATGTGACCCTCACGCTCGATTCCGAGCTGCAGGAGATCGCCGAGCGAGGGCTGGACGATGCCATCGCCCAGATGCGCGCCGAGGGCGGGGACGTGGTGTTCCTCGAGCCCAACACGGGGGAGCTGCTGGCGCTCGCCTCCCGCAAGGCCACCACGGGAGGCGCGCCGAGCGCCTCGACCTTCACCGACCCGTTCGAGCCGGGCTCGACCGCCAAGCTGTTCACTGCCGCCGCGCTGTTGATGAGGGACCGGGTCCGCCCCAGCGACGCGGTTTCCGGCGAGAACGGCCACTGGCTGATGCCCGTCACCACCAAGGGCCGGACCCGGCTGGTCACCGATGCCCACCGGGTGGCGGGACCGGTGACGCTGGCGCGCGCCATCCAGGTCTCGAGCAACGTGGCCATGGCCAAGTTCTCGCTCCGGCTCAGGCCGGAAGAGCAGTTCGAGACGCTTCGCGATTTCGGGTTCGGTACGCCGACCGGGGCGGAGTTTCCTGGCGAGTCGCGGGGGATTCTGGCCATGCCGGACCGGTGGCAGCCGAACTACACCCGGGCCAGCGTTGCGATGGGATACGAGTTCTCGGTCACCCCGGTCCAGCTGGCCGCCGCCTACGGGGCCATCGCCACCGGAGGCGTCCTGATGGCCCCGACGCTGGTCCGCCAGATTCGCGATCCGGCGGGCCGCATCCTTTACCAGCATCGGCCCGAGCCGGTCCGCCGGGTCGTGACCCCGGCGGTGGCGGCGCAGCTGCGCGAGTTTCTCCGCGAGGCGGCCGGCGAAGGCGGGACCGGGGAGCAGGCGCAGCTCACCAACTATGCGGTCCTGGGCAAGACCGGCACGGCGGTCAAGCTGGTCAACGGACGCTACGACCACAGCCAGTTCAACGCCTCGTTCGCCGCCATCTTTCCGGCCGACCACCCGCAGCTGGTGGTGATCGTGAGGATCGACAACCCTCGCGGCCAGTACTACGGCGGCCTCACGGCGGCGCCGGTGACCCGCACCATGCTGGAGCAGGCGCTGGCCTCCCACCGGGTGGCCATCGACCGTGGCCGGCTGGCATCCCGGGATACCGCGGCGCCGGCCTCCATCCGCGCCGAAGAGCCGGCAGCGGAAACGCCTGCTCCGGCGCTGGTGCCCGTGGTCGTCTCGCTCCCCTACCGCCCGGCCAAGCCGGATTCCACGCCGAGACCGGTGCCGGACGTCGCCGGCCGATCGATCCGGGAAGCCGCGCTGGCACTCCATCGCCGGGGGTTTCGGGTCGACCTCCGCGGGCTCGGCCGGGTCATCAGTACCCAGCCGGCCGCCGGACAGGACGCGGCTCCGGGATCGTCGGTCGTGGTCATCGCCCAGTGACCGGCGCCGCCCCCACCCCGGGAGATTCCACCCGATGCCCTTGAGCTGGCGCGAAGTGCTCGACGAGCTCCGTCGCCACGACCTGCTGCTGTCCGCTCCTCCCGATGGTCCCGCGCTCGAAGGGATCGGCATGGACAGCCGCACGGTGGCGCCGGGCTGGCTGTACGTCGCGGTACGGGGGTCGCAGCTGGACGGGCATCGGTTCGTGGGCGACGCCGGCCGCCGCGGTGCCGCCGCCGCCGTAGTCGAGAGTCCGCAAGCGGGCGGCTTGCCCGAGATCGTGGTGCGGGACGGCCGCCGGGCGGCACTCGCGCTGGGCCAGGCCTGGCATGGCTATCCAGGCCGCCGGCTCACCCTGGTGGGCATTACCGGGACCAACGGGAAGACGACCACGACCGGCCTGATCCGCCACCTGTTCAACCAGGAGGCGCAGGCCGGCAGCATCGGGACGCTGGGCGCCTTCGATGGCCGGGACGGGGCGGTCTCGTCGACGGCGGGGTCGCTGACGACGCCCGGGCCGATCGACCTTCAGGCGACGCTGGCCGAGCTGGTGACCCGTGGCTCCCGTTACGTGGCGATGGAAGCGTCGTCCCACAGCCTCGACCAGGGGCGGCTCGACGGGCTGAGCTTTGCGGCGGCGGTCTACACCAACCTGACCCGCGATCACCTCGACTATCACGGCACCATGGAGGCGTATCTGGCCTCGAAGCTCAAGCTGAGCGCGTTGCTCAGCCCGCACGGCGTGGAGGTCGTCAACCTGGACGACGAGGCCTGGTCGGCCCTGCCGATCCGGTCGCCCCGGGTCACCTTCGGGCTGCATCCGGCCGCCGACCTGCGGGCGACCGGGCTCTTCCTCGACGCCGGCGGGAGCCGGTTCCGCCTGGAGGGGCGCTTCGGCACGGTGGAGGCCTCGCTCCCGCTCCTGGGTGACTTCAATGTCAGCAACGCGCTCGCCGCCGCCGCGTGCGCCGTCGGGCTGGGTCGCCCGCTGGCCGAGGTGGTCCAGCGGCTGGCCGTCTCGCCCCAGGTGCCCGGCCGGATGGAGCGCATCGCTACCCGGCCGTGCACCGTGCTACGGGACTACGCCCACACCCCCGACGCCTTGGAGCGGGCCCTGGCCACCCTCCGGCCGCTGACCGGTGGGCGGCTCATCGTGGTGTTCGGCTGCGGCGGCGATCGCGACAAGGGCAAGCGGCCCCTCATGGGCCGGATCGCCGCGCTGGGATCGGACCTGGCGATCGCGACGTCCGACAATCCACGGACCGAGGATCCCGGGGCCATCATCGACGACATCGAGCGCGGCATGGACGCCGTGCCGCACCGGCGAATGGTGGACCGGCTGGAGGCGATTCACCTGGCCCTGGCCGAAGGCCGGCCCGGCGACACCATTCTCTTGGCGGGGAAGGGACACGAGACCTACCAGGTCCTCGGCACCGAAAAGGTGCCGTTCGACGAGCGCGAGATCGTCCGGGCCGCGACGGGCGAACCGGCATGACCTTCTGGAGCGCGGCGCGTGTGCGGGAGGCGCTCGGACTCCCCGGGGGCCCGGGCGACGCGACCCAGTTCGTTCGCGTGGTGACCGACAGCCGTGCCCTCGAGCCCGGCACGCTGTTCGTGGCCCTGAAGGGCGACCGGTTCGATGGTCACGACTATCTCGAGGCGGCCGCAGCGGCCGGGGCTACGGGCGCGGTCGTGCGGGCCGGCGCCCGAGTGCCGCCCGGGCTGCTTGCCTTTCCGGTCGAGGACACGTTGCGGGCGCTCGGACGGCTGGCGCAGACCCGGCGGCGCGCGCTCACCGGCCCGGTGGTGGCGGTGACCGGGACCAACGGCAAGACCAGCACCAAGGAAATGCTCGCCGCGGTGCTGGCGACCCGCTTCAGGGTGCACGCGACCCGAGCCAATCTGAACAACCTGGTGGGAGTACCGACCACCATCCTCGAAGCGCCCGCCGAAACCGAGGCGCTGGTGGTCGAGGCGGGTGCCAACCTGCCCGGCGAGATCGCCCGCTACCGCGAGATCATCGAGCCGAGCCTGGTGATCGTCACCAACGCGGTCGAAGGCCACCTGGAAGGGTTCGGCTCACTGGCGGGCGTGGTGGCGGAGAAGCTGTCGCTCACGGCAGGGGTGCCGCTCGCCATCGTGGGGACTCAGCCGGCGGACCTCGTCACCGGGGCCCGGGCGCTGGCGCAGGCGGTCCGGACCGCCGGCCTCGAGGGCGCCGAGCTGACACCGGATCGCGTCGAGCTCGACGGCGATGCCAGGCCGGTGCTGACGTTCGGCGATGTCCGCTTCACCCTCGCCGCCCGCGGGCTGCACCAGGCCGACAACGCGGTCCGGGTCTGGGCCGTCGTGGAGGCACTCGACCTCGACCGTCGCCAGGCAGCAGCCGCGCTGGAGCGCTTTGCCCTGCCCGGCGGCCGGGGCGAGCTGGTCGAACGCGACGGGCTCACCATCCTCAACGACAGTTACAACGCCAATCCGCAGAGCTTCCGGGCGGTCATCGCCACCGCGCGGGCGCTTCGGCGCGGGCGCCGGCTGGTCTTCCTGGCGGGCACCATGCGCGAGCTGGGCGCCACCGCGCCGGCCCTGCATGCCGAGATCGCCCAGGCACTGGTGGAGCTGGACCCGGACGTGCTCGGCGCGGTCGGTGAGTTCGTCCCGGCGCTGGCGCCGCACGCGACGCGGCTGGGAGACCGGCTGATCACCGCGCCCGATCCGGTCGCCCTCGGGCCGCTGGTTGCCGCGCGGCTCGAGGGCGGGGAAGTCATCGTGCTCAAGGCATCCCGCGGGGTAGCCCTCGAACGTATACTTCCGGCGCTCACGGTCCGCGCGACCCCTCCACGCTGAGGCTCGATGTTCTATCACTGGCTCGCGCCGCTCGGTAAGACGTACATCATCTTCAATCTCTTCAACTACATCAGCTTTCGCGCTGCCGGCGCCACCGTGACGGCGCTCCTCCTCGCCTTCCTGGTGGGCCCGCCGGTCATCGCGCGGCTCCGCGCGCGCAAGGTGGGCCAGATCATCCGGGCCGAAGGCCCGGCCAGTCATCAGAGCAAGCGGGGAACGCCCACCATGGGCGGGCTGATCATCATCCTCGCTACCGTGGTGCCCACGCTCCTCTGGGCGCCGCTCACCAACCGGTTCGTGGTGGTGGCGATGCTGTCCATTCTCTGGATGGGCTGCATCGGCTTCCTCGACGACTATCTGAAGATCGTCCAGGGAAAGTCACGAGGGCTGGTGGCCAAGTGGAAGCTGGTGGGGCAGGTCAGCTTCGGGCTGTTGCTGGGCCTGTTTCTGGTCTACTTCCCGGTCGTGCCCGACGCCACCATTCCGGCCACGGCCACGACCCTGCCGTTCTTCAAGTATCTGGTGGTCCACTTCGCCCCGCTGCTTTACGTGGTCTTCGTCACGCTGGTGATCACCGGCAGCAGCAACGCCGTCAACCTGACCGACGGGCTCGACGGACTGGCCACCGGGCTGGCGGGCATCGCGGCCGCGGCCTTCGCCACCTTCGCCTACCTGTTCGGCCGGGTGGACATCACCTCGTATCTGAACCTGTTCTACCTTCCCGGCGCGGGCGAGCTGGCCGTATTCTGTGGAGCACTGATGGGCGCCGCCATCGGCTTTCTCTGGTTCAATGCCCACCCGGCCCAGGTCTTCATGGGAGACACCGGCAGCCTGGCCATCGGCGGTGCGCTGGGCACGGTCGCCATCCTGCTCAAGGCCGAGTTCCTGCTCCTGCTGATCGGCGGGGTGTTCGCGGCGGAGGCGGTGAGCGTCATCCTGCAGACCAGTGTCTACAAGTGGTTCAAGCGGAGCCGGGGGCGCGAGTACGCCGACAGTCACCGGGTGTTCCGCATGGCCCCGCTGCACCACCACTTCGAGAAGCTGGGCTGGGCCGAGACCACGGTCGTGACCCGGTTTTACATCCTCGGCCTGCTCTGCGCCCTGGTGGCGCTGTCCACGCTCAAGGTCCGCTGATCGTGGCGACCGATCTGTTCGAAGGATGGCGGGCCGCCGGTCGCGAGCTGGCCGTGGTGGGCCTGGGCAAGAGCGGCGTAGCCGCAACGCGGCTGCTGCGGCATGAGGGGTTGCCGGTGTATGCCTCAGACACCGGGACCGGGCCCGCCTACGAGCGGTGGGCCACCGAGCTCCGCGGCATCGGCGCCGAGGTGCAGCTGGGCGGTCATGATCTCGAACGGATCCGACGGGCGGCCGCCGTGGTGGTGGCGCCCGGCGTGCCGCCCGAGGTCCCGCCCCTGGTAGCGGCGAGGGCGGCCGGCCTCGAGATCTACGCCGAGACCGACATCGGATTTCTGGCCCTCCGCGGCACCCGATGCATCGGGATCACCGGCACCAACGGCAAGACCACCACGACCTCGCTCATCGCCCAGGCGATGGTGGCGGCCGGCCTGCGGGCCGAGACGGCGGGCAACATCGGCCGCCCGCTGAGCGAGGTGGCCCTGGCTGAGTCGCCCCCCGAGTGGCTGGCGCTCGAGCTGAGCTCCTTCCAGCTCCACGATACGCCGCACCTCCGACCGGCCGTCGGGGTGCTCACCAACCTGGCCCCCAACCACCTCGACCGGTACCACTCGCTGGAGGAGTACTACGGCGACAAGGCCCTGCTGTTCCGGAACGCCGGCCATGAATCGATCTGGGTCAGTAACGCCGACGATCCCGCGGTGCGGGAGATGGTGGCTCCGGTGGCCGGGCGGCACCTCCGATTCTCGCTTCAGGGCCGGGCGGACGGGTGGTATGACCGGGCCGGCGAACGGCTGATGCTGGGCGACCAGCCGCTGCTTGCCCGGAGCGAGTTGCCGCTGCTGGGCGACCACAACGTGGCCAATGCACTGGCGGCCGCGCTGGCCGCCACCGCAGCGGGAGCCGGTGCGGCGGGGGTGGCCGACGGGCTCAGGGCGTTCCGGGCCATTCCTCACCGGGTCGAGCCGATCCGGGAGGTGGACGGTGTGCTGTGGATCAACGACTCCAAATCCACCAACATCACGTCGACCGAGGTCGCCATCGCCGCGCTCGACCGCCCGTTCGTGCTGCTGCTCGGTGGCCGCCACAAGGGCGAGCCGTATACCCGGCTGGTCCCCCTGCTCGGGGAGCGCTGCCGGGGGGTGGTGGCTTATGGCGAGGCAGCCGCCATCGTGGTGGCCGACCTGGCCAACGGGGTCCCGGTGGTTTCCGCCGGCGACTTTGCGGACGTCCTCCGCACGGCCCGCGAACTGGCCCGCCCGGGTGATGCGGTCCTGCTGTCCCCGGCCTGCTCGAGTTACGACATGTTCAAGAACTACGAGGAGCGCGGCGCCCGCTTCCGGGCGGCCGTCGAAGCGATGTGACGGGACCACGGCCGGTCCGCCACCCGGGCGAGCTCCGCTGGGAGACCCGTCTGCTTGGCGCGGTGACGCTGGTCCTGCTCGCCTTCGGGGTGGCGGCCACCTACGGCGCCGCCAGCCTGGTGACGGTCAAAGGGCAGAGCGTCGGCTTCGGCTTCGCCGTCCGCCAGCTGATCGGAGCGATCCTGGGCGGACTGCTGCTGCTGTGGGCGTCGCGACAGGACTACTATCGCTGGCGCAGATGGGCGTGGCCGCTCCTGCTGGTCACGATGGCGTTGCTGACGATCCCGCTGCTGCCGTTCACTCACGGTATCGCGCCATCGCTGAACGGCGCCCGCCGCTGGGTCGACCTCGGCCCGCTCAACTTCCAGCCGTCCGAGCTGGCCCGGCTGGCGGTGGTGATCTGGTGCGCCATGCTGGCCTCCAAGAAGGGGGTCCAGGTCCGCGAGTTCCGGAAGGGGGTGCTGCCGTTCATCCTGGTGCTCGGCGCCGTCTCCCTGCTGATTCTGCTCGAGCCGAACCTCTCGATGGCCACGCTGGTGGTCATGCTGGGCGGCTTGGTGCTGTTCACCTCCGGCGCCCGGATCGGGCACTTCATCCTGCTGGGCGGGGTGTCCATCATCCTGGTCTTTCATCAGATCCGGGATGCTCAGTACCGCCTGGCCCGGGTGCTGACGTTTCTGAATCCCGGCGAGGCCACGACCGGGGGCGGCTTCCAGATCTATCAGTCGCTGGTCGGCATCGGGTCGGGCGGGCTGTTCGGCACCGGCTTCGGGCAGGGGCAGCAGAAGCTGGGCTACTTACCGTATGCCTACTCGGATTTCCTGTTCAGCACGATCGGCGAGGAGTGGGGATTCGTCGGCGTCCTGGTCGTGGTGCTCCTGTTCGCCCTGTTCGTTTGGCTCGGGTTTCGGATCGCCCGCACCGCGGCTGACCCGTTCGGCCAGTACCTGGCGGTGGGCCTCACCGCCACCATCGGGCTGACCGCCTTCATGCACATGGCCGTGTCGCTCGGACTGATGCCGACCACCGGCCTCACCCTGCCGTTCATGTCCTACGGCCGGTCGAGTCAGGTGATCTCGCTGCTGGGGACTGGCATTCTGATCAACATCGGCCGGCTTCGGGGCAAGCCGCGTGCTCCGGCCCGCCGCCGCGAGGAGTCGGCCGCGGCTGGCCTGACGTGACCGGCGGGCCCAGGCGGATCCTGATCGCCGGCGGCGGGACGGGCGGGCACCTCATGCCAGCCTTGGCCATCGCCGACACCCTCCGCCGCACCACCGACGTCGAGCCGGTGTTGATCGGAGCGGTCCGCGGCGTCGAGGCTCGGCTGCTGCCCACCCGCGACTTCCGGTACCACCTGCTCCCTTCGGAGCCGATCTATCGCCGCACCTGGTGGCGAAACCTGCGCTGGCCCCTGATCGCCGGTCGATTGCTGCGCGAGGTGTCCCGGGTGTTCGCCGCCGAGCGACCGCTGGCAGTACTTGGTACCGGCGGCTACGCCTCCGCTCCCGTGGTCTGGTGGGCGGCCCGGCGGGGAATTCCGACTGCGATTCAGGAGCAGAATGCCTACCCGGGACTGGCCTCGCGCCTGCTGAGCCGGAGGGTCCGTCACGTCTATCTCGGTTTGCCCGAGGCCCGCCGCCTGCTCCGCTTCGGCCCTCACACGAAGGTGGTGGACACCGGGAACCCGATCGTCCCGCCGGATCCGGCGCGCCGGGCGGGGGCGCTGGCGCAGTTCGAGCTCTCGGGCCGCCGGCCGGTGGTGCTGGTGACCGGCGGCAGCCAGGGCGCGCTGGCGATCAATCGCGCGGTGGCGGAATGGCTCGATGCGGGGGGACCGTCCGACGCCGACCTGATCTGGGTGACCGGTCGAGGTACCTACGGCGAATTCAAACGGTACCACCGGCCGCCGGCGGTTCGGGTGGTGGACTTCCTCGATCCGATGGCCGACGGCTACGCGGTCGCGGACGTCGTCGTCTCGCGGGCCGGCATGATCACCGTGGCCGAGCTGTGCGCGTGGGGGCTCCCGAGCGTCCTGGTGCCGTTGCCGACCGCAGCCGCCGACCACCAGACCCACAATGCCAGGGTACTGGCCGAGGCCGGAGCGACGACGCTCCTTGCCCAGTCGGCGCTGACCGGGGGCACCCTGGCCGATCGGGTGGACCGTCTCCTCCGGGACGAGCCTTTCCGCCGGGCCATGGCGAGTCGGGCCCTCGGTCGGGGCCGCCCCCAGGCGGCCGCGGACATAGTGTCTAATTTATTGACGCTGGCCGAATAGTCCCCGGACTTTCAGATCAAGCGGCCCCCTCTTACATTTGCGCATCCATCATGAACCTGTTCACCCCCACAGATCGTCGCCCGGTTCACTTCGTTGGTGTCGGCGGCGCCGGGATGAGCGCGCTCGCCATGATCGCCTGCCGGCGCGGGGTGGTCGTGAGCGGCTGCGACACCGACCCGGCGGGCGCCGCCGATGTCGCCGCCATGGGCGCTCGGATCTGGGCCGGCCACGACCCCGCGCACCTCGACGGCGCCCGGGCCGTGGTCGTCAGTGCCGCGGTCCCGGAACAGCATCCTGAGCTGGCGCGAGCCCGCGCCCTCGGGATCCCTGTCGTCCCCCGCAAGGAAGCGCTGGCGGCCCTGGTGGGAAGCGCGCGGTCGGTCTGCGTTTCCGGGACCCACGGCAAGACGACGACCACAGTGATGGCCACCGAGGCCCTGGCCGAGGCGGGGCTGGCACCCACCGGCCTGGCGGGCGGGCGGGTCACCGCCTGGGGCGGGAACGCCCGGCTGGCGGGTGACGATCTGTTCGTGGTCGAGGCCGACGAGTACGACAAGGCGTTTCTGACCCTGCACCCCACCGTGGCGGTGGTGAATAACGTCGAGCCCGACCATCTCGAGTGCTACGGCTCGGTCGAAGCGCTGGAGGATGCCTTCGTCGAGTTTGCCGGCCGCGCGGCCACCGCCGTCATCAGCGCGGATGATCCAGGGGCCGGCCGGGTGGCAGCCCGATTGGCGGGCCGGGTCAGCCGGTTCGGGTTCGCGGAGGAGGCCGACGTCAGAATTTGCGACACCATGCAGCTGGCCGACCGAACCGAGGCGGAGGTCCGGTGGCGCGACGGGCGCTCCCTCCGGCTTCGGCTCCGCGTTCCCGGGGTGCACAACCTCCGGAACGCGGTCGGGGCGCTGGCGGCCTGCGACGCCCTGGGCGCCGACCTCGACCGGGCAGCCGGCGCGCTGGCGGAGTTCACCGGGGTCGGCCGCCGGTTCGAGCGGCTGGGAGAGCATGGCGGTGTGGCCGTGGTCGACGACTATGCCCACCATCCGTCCGAGCTGACCGCCACGCTGGCCGCCGCCCGGCAGGCATTCCCGGGCCGCCGGCTGGTGGCGGTGTTTCAACCCCATCTCTACTCCCGCACCGCGGCACACGGTCGCGCCATGGGCGAGGCGCTGGCCGCGGCCGACATGGTAGTGGTGACCGAGGTGTACGCCGCCCGGGAACAGCCGATTCCGGGCGTGAGCGGGCGGCAGGTCGCCGACGCCGCCCAGGAAGCCGGCGCCGACGCGCGGTTCGAGCCGACCCGGGCCGCGGTGGGCCGCCGGGTCTACGAGGCGCTCGAGCCGGGTGACGTGGTGCTTACCCTCGGCGCCGGCGACATCACCCGGGTAGGGCCCGAACTGGTCGGGTGGCTCGGGGCCGCCTGAAACCCGGCTGGCGGGTGCTCGGCGCCGCGCTGCTGGGGCTGGCACTCTGGTTCGGATCGCCACGGCTGCTGCGCGGGCTCGAGTTCTTTCGGGTGAGGCGGGTGGAGATCGTCGGATTGCAGTATCTTGATCCGGCGAAGGTGATCGACGCCCTCAACCTGCCCGCCACCGCGAGCGTGTTCGACGACGCGGCCCCGCTGGCCCGCCGGGTGAGCGCCCTGCCGGGCGTGGCCACGGCCGAACTGGGCCGGCGGCTGCCGGGCACGCTGATCGTAGCGCTGCAGGAGACGACTCCGGTGGCGCTGGCCAGGCGCGGGGGAGGGCTGGTGCCGCTCGATCGGCGGGGACGGGTGCTCCCGTTCGATCCCCTGCGGTCGGCCCCGGATCTGCCGTTCGCCGCCAACGGCGACGCCCAGGTGGCCGGCGTGCTGGGCCGGGTGCGGGACTACGATCCCGACCTGTTCGCCCGGATCGGGGCGGCCTGGCGGGTAGGGCCCGACGTGGTGCTGGAGGTCGGTGGGCGGCGCCTGCTGTTCGGCGCGCAGGTTTCCGCGGAGGACATTCGAGCGGTGATGGCGGTGGCGCAGGCCCTGGCCCGAAGCGGGCGAGCCTACCAGGAACTCGATGGACGCTTCGCCGGCCAGGTGATCGTCCGCCGGACGCGCGCATGAGCAGCCAGCCGCAACGCCTGGTCGCCGCGCTCGACCTGGGCTCGACCCGGGTGGTCGCCGCCATCGCCGAGGTGACGGGTGACGCGCGAGACGTGGGCGCCAAGATCCTGGGCGTGGCTTCGGAAAAGACCAGCGGCATCCGCCGCGGGGTGGTCCGTGACATCGAGGAGACCACCCGGGCCATCGACCGGGCCATGAAGAGCGCGCAACGTATGGCGGGGGTCGAGGTCGGCTCGGCCTATTGCGGCATTGCCGGCGAGCACGTCGCCGGCCGGAGCTCCCACGGGATGGTGAGCGTCACCGGCGACGAGATCCGGACCAGCGACGTGGCCCGGGTCAACGACATGGCGAGCAACATCAGCTTCGGGCGGGATCACGAGCTGCTGCACGCCATCCCCCAGGACTATCTGATCGATCAGCAGGGCGGCATCAACGAGCCGATCGGGATGACGGGCTCCCGGCTGGAGGCCGAGGTCTACCTGGTCACGGTGCTGACGAGCGTCCTGCAGAACCTCAAGAAGTGCGTCGAGCGGGCCGGCTACCACGTGCAGGAGTTCGTGCTGGAGCCGCTGGCGGCCTCGCTGGCCGTCCTGACCCCCGACGAGATTGAGCTGGGCTGCGCCATCGTGGAGCTGGGCGGAGGGTCCACCAACGTGTCGATCTTCCACAACGGGAAGATCCGCCACACCGGATCGCTGCTCTGCGCCGGCGGCCACGTGACGGCGGACATCGTCCACGGGCTGCAGGTGACGCAGCTCGACGCCGAACGGTTGAAGGAGCGGTATGGCGGCGGATTCGAGCCGCTGGTGCCCGAAAGCGACGTCTTCGAACTGCCGAGCACGCCAGGGCAGGGTGCTCGGAACGCCCAGCGGCGCGTCCTCGCGCACATCATGCATATGCGGTTGCAGGAGGTGCTCGAGTACGCGCTCGACGAGATCACCCGGGCCGGCTATTCTCAGCGATTGCCGGCCGGCGTCATCCTGACGGGTGGCGGCGCGCTGACCCCCGGCATCGTGGAGCTGGCCCGCGAGGTGTTCGCGATGCCGGCCCGCTGCGGGATCCCGGGACAGCGGCTGCGCGGTCTCGCCGACAGCGTGGAAAGCCCGCGCATGGCGGTCTCGGCCGGTCTCGTGCTCTATGGGGCGCGCCAGGTCGCCACCAGCGGGTTCGGCACTGGGGGGCGCAAGTCGCCCGCGGTCGAGAAGGTGCTCGCTCCGGTGAAACGGTGGCTCCAGGACTTCTTCTGAGTCGGGCCGAGGGAACACACCATGAGATTTGAGCTGGAAGAGAGCGGCATCCAGACGGCGCGGATGAAGGTGGTGGGCGTCGGCGGGGGTGGCGGCAACGCGGTGAATCGGATGATCGAGGACCAGCTCGGTGGGGTCGAGTTCATCTCGGTCAACACCGACGCCCAGTCGCTGGCGATCTCCAAGTCGGACATCAAGATCCAGATCGGGCGCAAGCTGACCCGGGGACTCGGCGCCGGGGCCCGGCCCGAGATCGGGCGGCAGGCGATCGAGGAGAACCGGGACGAGGTGGCCCAGTCGGTTCAGGGCGCCGACATGGTCTTCGTCACCTGCGGCATGGGGGGCGGCACCGGCACCGGCGCGGCGCCCGTCGTCGCCCAGATGGCCCGCGAGACCGGGGCGCTCACCGTGGGCATCGTCACCAAGCCGTTCCTGTTCGAGGGACGGCGGCGGATGAAGCAGGCGGAGCAGGGAATCGCCGAGCTGCGGAAGAACGTGGACACCATGATCGTGGTGCCCAACGAGCGGCTCCTCGCCGTGGTCGGCAAGGGGATTCCGTTCCAGGAGGCCCTCAAGAAGGCCGACGAAGTGCTGCTCCACGCCACCCAAGGCATCGCCAGCCTGATCACCAGCACCGGGATCATCAACGTCGACTTCGCCGACGTCCGCACCGTCATGCAGAACGGCGGGGCGGCCCTGATGGGCACCGGGATCGGCCGGGGGGACAACCGGGCCCTCGAGGCGGCCCAGCAGGCCATCGCCAGCCCGCTGCTGGACAACGTCTCGATCGCCGGCGCCACCGGCGTGCTGATCAACATCATCGGCGGCGACGACCTGACCCTGGGTGAGACCACCCAGATCAACGACATCATCCACGACGCCGTGGGCGACGACGCGGAGATCATCTTCGGCGCCGGCAACGACCCCGCCATGCACGGGGAAGTGCGGGTGACCGTGATCGCCACCGGGTTCGACCGGGCGGTCACCGGCGACCAGCCCTCCCAGGTCCGGACCTCGGGCGCGGCCGGCGTGCTGACCTTCCCGCAGCGCCAGGGCCGGCCCTCCTCACCGGGGATGCCGAGCCAGCCCGCCGCCACACCGGCCCAGCCGGCCCCCGCCCCGCGTGTGCCGCCCCGGCTGCCGCAAGCGCCTGCGGCCGGCTCGAGCGAGGTGCCCGAGATGGAGATCCCGACCTTCATCCGCCGGCAGATGGACTGATGCGGGTCGGCCGGATCGCCGCGGCCGCCGCCGTGGTCGGGGCGGCGGCCGCCTTCGCGCTGACGGGCTGGTGGCCGTGGCGCCGGCTGCCGCCCGCGGCGCCGGCGGCGGTAGTGCCCCGACCGGTCGTCGCCTCGACCATCCGTGAGGTGGTGGACACGCTCCGGCGGGGCGAGACGGTCTCCGACCTGTTCGTCCGCCACGGGGTGGGCGATCTCGACCTCAACCGGACCGACACCAGCCGCGCGCTCGACCCCAGGCGACTCCCTTCCGGCCTCGTCTTCAGCTTCCGCCAACCCGACACCGCCGCCGCTCCGACCCAGGTGAGTGTCCGCACCGGGCCCGAGCGGCGGGTCGTCTTTACCCACGGCGCCGACGGCTGGCGCAGCCAGGTCGAGACCATCGCCTGGCGGGCCGAGACGATGCGGGCGGAAGGCGGCATTGACAACTCGCTGTACGAGGCGCTCGACGCGCAGGTCCCCGACGAGCAGCTCGACGGGTCCGACCGCCAGCGGCTCGCCTGGGACCTGGCCGATGTCTACGCCTGGCAGGTGGACTTCACCCGCGACATCCAGCCGGGCGACCAATTCCAGGTGGTGTTCGAGCGGCTGGTCTCGGAGGATGGGGAAATCCGCTTCGGCCGGGTGCTGGCGGCTGACCTCACCATGTCCGGCCGGAGCCTGACCGCCCTCCGGTTCGAGGCCGATGGTCGGGCCGCCTTCTTCGATACCAGCGGCAACTCGCTGCGACGGGCCTTCCTCCGGGCCCCGGTGCAGTTCCGCCGGATCTCCTCCACCTTTAACCGGGCGCGATTTCATCCGGTGCTGGGCATCACCAGGCGGCACGAGGGCACCGATTACGCCGCGGCGCCGGGAACCCCAGTCATGGCCGCAGGCGACGGCGTGGTGCTTCGGGCCGGCCGCGCCGGCGGGTACGGCAACCTGATCGAGCTGCGACACCGCAACGGCATCACCACCAGATACGGCCATCTCCGCGCCTTTGCCCGGGGCGTTCGCGCCGGCGTGCGGGTGGAACAGGGCCAGACCATCGGCTTCGTCGGCATGACCGGGCTGGCCAGCGGCCCGCACCTGCACTACGAGTTCCGGGTCAACGGCGTGGCCAAGGATTCCCGCCGGGTGGAGCTGGGCAACGGGGCGCCGATCCGCGACGCCCTCCGGGGCGACTTCGATCGCGAGCGCGGCCGGCTCCTGGCCCTGCTGCACCCCGGCTCCGTCGACGCCGTGGCCCAGGCCCCGCCGGCCGCCAAGTCGGCGGAAACCCAGGCCCGGTGGCTGCCGTAGCGATTCTGGAGTGGACCTCTACCCCGCCATCGACATCCGACACGGCCGCGTCGTCCGCCTGAGCCAGGGCGAGGCGACGCGGCAAACCGTTTACGGGGACGATCCGGTCGCGGTGGCGGAGCGGTTCGCCGAGCAGGGCGCGGAGTGGATCCACGTGGTCGACCTGGATCGGGCCTTCGGCGACGGGGACAACCTGGCGCTGGTTCGGCGGGTCGTCGCGCGGGTGGGTCGGCGCGTCCGAGTCCAGCTTGGCGGGGGGATGCGTAGCGTGGACGGGGTTCGCCAGGGGCTCGACCAGGGGGTCACGCGGGTGGTCATCGGGACCGCGGCGGCGATCGACCCGGCGGTGGTGCCGGCCGCCGTCGTGGCCGCCGGGCCCGACCGGGTCGCAGTCGGCATCGATGCCCGCGACGGCCGGGTCGCCATCCGGGGCTGGACCGAAGTCACCCCCTTCACGACCGAGGGCCTGGCGGCTCGGGTGGCCGCCGAGGGCGTGCGCACGGTCATCTATACCGACGTGGCCCGTGACGGCATGCTGGGCGGGCCCGATCTGACGGGCGCCGGGCGGCTGCAGGCGCTCGGGCCGGCCGTTATCGCCAGTGGCGGTGTGGCGGCCCTGGCCGATCTCACGGCCGCACGTGAAGCCGGCCTGGCCGGCGCGATCGTGGGACGGGCGCTGTACGAGGGCCGGTTCACCCTGGCTGACGCCCTGGCCGCGGCGGCGGGGGCGACGCCCTCGGCATGATGCTCAGCGCCGTGCTGGTGCTGCTGGGGGCGATGGCCCTGGCAGCCTTCACCTATCTGGTGCTCGAGCGGGCCGGTCCCCGGGCCTGGATTCCGCTCGCCTGCCGCACGGTTGCCTGGGCCGCGCTCGGCTTGCTCCTGCTCAACGTCAGCTGTCCGGTACCCGGCGCGCCTCGCCGGCCGATCGTGCTGCTGGACGCCTCGCTCAGCATGACCAGCGCGGGGAGCCGCGGATCAGGGGCGCGCGACTCGGCGGCACGCTGGGGCGAGGTACGGCGGTTCGGCGACGAGCGCGGTGGGATGGATACCCTGGCCGACCGGGGACGCTCGCTCCTGGCGCCGGCGCTCACGGCCGCGGCGGCGTCGGACCGGCCCGTGATCGTGGTGACCGACGGGGAGATCGACGACGCCAACGACCTGCCGGCAGACCTGCTGCAACGTATATCGGTCCGCCTGTTTCCCCGGGCGCCCCGGCCCGATCTGGTGCTTCGTCAGGTGGAGGCGCCCACTCGGGTGACCGCGGGAGACACGATCCCGCTCGAGGTGACTGTCGAGGCCACCGGAGGCGCGGGGGCGGACAGTGCCACGGTCGAGGCCAGACTGAGCGGCAAGCGTCTCGCGGCGCGACGGATCCGGCTCTCCAACGGAAACGGGCGCGGCCGCCTCGCACTGCCGTCGGCCGCCATCGGGCCCGGATCCCATGTGATCCAGGTCGGGCTGGTCGGCAGCCCGGATGACGAGCCGCGCACCGACGTGCGGCTCCGCCTGGTGACGGTAGCGCCGACGCCTGGGGTGGTGCTGCTGGCGGATCCGGCCGACTGGGACAGCCGTTTCCTGTATCGCACCTTGCGCGAGGTGGCCCAACTGCCGGTCCGGGGCTACGCTCGACTCGATCCTGCCCATTGGCGGGCCATGGCCGACCTCACGATCGTCTCCGACGCGACGGTCCGTCAGGCCGCCCGCCGGGCCGATCTGCTGATCGCGATGGGCCGCGTCCGGTCGCTCACCGCCGGCACCACGGCCCGCGGGATCTGGACCTGGCCGACCGCAGCCGATTCAGGGGCGCTGCCGGGCGACTGGTATCTCGCGCCCGGCGGCGCCACGCCCGTGGCCGGTGCGTTCCTGGGCCAGCCGGTCGATTCCTTTCCTCCGGCCATGCTGCTGGCGCCGGTGACCCTCGGCCCGGGTGACTGGACCGGACTCACGGCACAGCTCGGCCGGCGCGGTGCGCCTCGCCCAGCCGTGGTCGGAGGAGAGACCGGACGCGTCCGGCGAAGCACGGTCGCGGTGGCCGGCTTGTGGCGTTGGGCCTTCCGCGGGGGATCGAGCGAACAGGCCTACCGTACCTGGGTGGCCGCCACGGCGAGCTGGCTGCTGGGGGGTGCGGATTCGGCTTCGGGGGCTGCCCGGGTCGTGCGTCCGGTGGTCGAGAACGGACGGCCGGTGGTCTTCGAGTGGGCGGGCGCCGGGCCGCCGGCAGGCGTGGGCATCGCCTGGTCGGGCGACGGGGCGCCCGCGGCCGACACCCTCCGGTTCGACGGCAGCGGCCACGCCCCGGTCTTCCTTCATCCGGGAGTGTACCGCTACCGGCTGGCCGGTGGGGGCGGTGGGACGGTCGCGGTCGAGACCTTCTCGGACGAGCTGCCGCCCAGGGCACCGACCCTGCATCCTCACGAGGCCGTCACCCCGCCACCAGCGGAGCGGCGGGCTGCCCGCGACCGGCTCTGGCTGTTCGGCCTCTGCGTCGCGGCGCTGGCGGGTGAGTGGCTGGCGCGCCGGAGGATGGGTCTGCGTTAGGGCGGATCGGACCGCGTTGGGATCGTGGTAGATTCCGGCATGGCCAACGGCAGACTGACGGATCGGAAGGACAGCCTCTGGGGCCGGATCAAGCGCATCGCCATGACGGACGTCGGCGCGCTGATGCGGGGCCTCAACGCGGACGACCTCGAGCGCATGGAGCGGGTCCTGATCGAGGCCGACTTCGGCGTACCGGCCACGGTGGAGCTCACCCAGGCCCTCGAGGACGAGGTCCGCAAAGGCAAGCTCAAGACCGAGGGCGATCTGCGACGCGCGCTCGAGGGCCGGCTCGCCGCCCTGCTCAACGGACGGGCCGACCCCGGCAGCATCGCTCGAGCCGCGTCCGGGGCCACCGTCATCGTCATGGTGGGGGTCAACGGCACCGGCAAGACCACCAGCGCCGCCAAGCTGGCCCGCCGGCTCCAGCGCGAGGGCCGGAAGGTGCTCCTGGCGGCGGCCGATACCTACCGCGCTGGTGCCATTACCCAGCTCCAGGTGTGGGCCGACCGGCTAGGCATTCCCTGCGTCGCGGGCCAGCCGGGTGGCGACCCGGCCTCGGTGGCGTTCAACGCGGTCGATGCGGCCACCTCCCGCGGGCTCGATACCATCATCGTGGACACGGCCGGCCGGTTGCACACCCAGGAAGGATTGATGGACGAGCTGCGGAAGGTCGTGCGGGTGGTCGGCCGCCGGCTGCCGGGCGCCCCGCACGAAACGTTGCTGGTGCTGGACGGAACCGTGGGCCAGAATGCGGTCCAGCAGGGCAAGCTCTTCGCCCAGGCGGTGAGCCCCACGGGCATCATCGTGACCAAGCTGGACGGCAGCGCGCGCGGGGGCGCGGTGGCCGCGCTCCGACGGGAGCTCGATCTTCCCATCCGGTTTCTCGGCGTCGGCGAGGGCTTGGACGATCTCCAGCCGTTCGATGCGCAGCGGTTCGCGGCTCACCTCCTGGCCGATACTCCGGCCTGATCCGCCCACGATGATCGTCCCGGGCGCGGCCGCGGGTCGATGACGCCGCCCCGCCCGTCCTCACGCCGGCCGCCCGCGCCCCTCCGGCTGGACATGCCGGTCAAGTTCCTCAAGGGCATCGGCGAGCGCCGGGCCGAGCAGTTGGCCCGTCTGGGCATTCACACCGCCCGCGACCTCCTGTGGCACCTTCCCCATCGCTACATCGACGCTTCGACCGTGACGCCGCTGGTCAAGGCGGAGGTCGGCCAGGAAGTCGCCTGCGTGGGGCGGGTGATCGCCAAGGGTGTGCTGCCCACCCGCCGGGGCCTTCGGATCTTCCACGCCGTGCTGCGCGACGACAGCGGCGTGCTCGAGTGCGTCTGGCCGGGCCAGGCGTTCCTCGACCGCAGCATCGTCGTCGGTCAGACCCTGCTGGTGTCCGGCCCCGTCCGGTTCTATCACGGCCGCCAGATGGCCCCGCGCGAGTTCGTCATCCTGGCCGAT
>DATAOR010000018.1:0-18193 GCA_036265635.1 Gemmatimonadales bacterium | reverse complement strand
ACATCAACTCGCTTCAGTCCGGCGCGTCGAGTCTCGAGTCGCCCAGGCGAACCAAGGATGTGACACCGACCAGCCGCTCCTCGAACCTGGACCGGTCCAGCTCGGTCCGCTTGACGGTCCTCGGCCGAGGCGTCGCGCTCGATACCGTGGGGCGGCTCCCGACCCTGGATCCGGCCACCGGACGGTTTGGCGGACCCTTTCCGCCCGCGGAAGGGTTCAGCTTCGCTCTGGCCGACGCACTGCAGACGCTGCTGCCCGGCGCCCATGACGGTTCCGTGGCGGTTACCCTCGACAGTCTCCGGCTGGGCTCGGCCTGGGAGCATGGTGCCGGTGAGCTCGGGGAACCGGCGATCTTCTTCCTGACGGCGGCTGGGGGTCCCGACATCGCCGCGATCGAGCTCCCGGTGGTCCAGGACCAGGGAGCGGCCGAGCGGCGCGGCTCGAGTTATCTGGATGCCGTCCCGCTGGACCCGTCCACCGTCGGCGGAGTTGGCGGCGGCTTCCGGCTCCGCGCGCGCCTCGAGCTCGAGCTGCCCGGGGAGTTCTATGCCGGCGGCTGGGGCGCGGGATGCCACGCGGCCGCGCCAGGGTTCGCCGCAACCGGCAGCCGCGGCTGCGAGTACAACGGGCCGCGCTGGTTCGACGGACCGTCCCCCCAGCGAAACGAGACTGTGGCCCATCCGCAGGGCTCGCACCCGCCCAACGCGGTCGCGCCCGGCCCCATGGCAGGTCTGAGCAACGCCGGCTCGCTCGCCGGGGTCACCACCCTTCAGGTGCCGCAGGCCTATGCGACCGCCGAAGCCGGCTACCGGGTGGTGGAGGGTGTGCTGGGCGGCGCCGTCCGGGCGGCGGACTTCAATCTCTGGTGGGGGGCAGACGGCGCCATCGATTCGGTCATCGATGTGACTCACCACGTGCCAGTGCCGTTCGACAGTCTCGAGCTTGGCGGCACTTGGGGTGTCCTGAACCAGGCCGCGAGTGCAGCTCCCGGGTCGCCCGACCAGCGGCCCAAGGTGCTGACCAGCCTGGATTTTATGTGCGTGGAGCCGCTCCGTACCTGGGCGGCGGTCCAGGCCGGCTACCCCTGTGCGGCCGACCGGTTCACCTTGAGCCGGACCGCCCGGCCGGGCTCGATCGCGATCTGGGACCAGGCGGCCGAGCGGGCCCGGACGGCGGCGGTGCGGCCCGGCCCCGGGTTCGGTCTCTATCTGGCGGGGACGCTCACGATGGTCGAGCTGGCCGCCGGGCTGCCCGAACCCGGCGCGGTCTGGTCGCTCCGGAGCTACGTCGGCGCCATCAGCGGCGGGGTCGGCGCGGCGGGCGACCGCGGACCCTACGTCTTCGCCCCCCAGCGCAGGCCGCTCACGGCGGTGGGAGTGCAACTGGAGCTGCAGTACACGGCGAGCGCCGTGGTACGGCCGGCCACCGGCGCCGACCTGTCCCGGGTCCACACGGTGCCGGACCCGTACTACGTCACCAACGGATTCGAGCGCGCCACCGAGAGCAAGGTGATCGAGTTCGTCAACCTGCCGGCCGACTGCATCATCCGGATCTATTCTTCGAGCGGCGTGCTGCTGTCGGCGCTGGAGCATCATTCGGGCACCGGCGGCGGCTCGGAGCGGTGGAACGTGCTCAACCGGAACAACCAGGTGGCGGCGAGCGGGGTGTACTTCTACCACGTCGAGTCGGGCGATGCCCGGCGGGTGGGCCGATTCGTGGTGGTGAACTTCGCGCAGTGAACCGGCGGGAAGGCCGGCCGCCAGCGCCAATGACCCTCTAGCTATCCTGAGCGAGCACGGCGACTGACGGTTCTTCGGCGCCCCGGCCGTACGTCACCCGGCGATCGCGGCGACCGCGGGCAGGCTGCCAGGGCGGTCTGCACCTGTGCCGAGCGCCCGCAAGAGATCACCGGCCCTGCGCCCGCTCCAGCGCCACCACTTCCGCCCGCACCCGCTGCAGCTCGGGTCGGAGCCGCGGCTCGGCGTTGGCGCGGATGCCGAGGTAGCGACGGTAGGCGACAACGGCGCCGGCGGTGTCCCCCGCCTCGGCGGCGATGCGGCCCTCCTCCCGGTGGTAGGTCACGTGCTCGGAGGCGTTCCTGGTCCAATCGCGCCGTCGGATGGCGGCCAGGGCCAGGTCATATTCCTTGCGCTGCTCGTGCAGCCTGGCGGAGATCAGGTTGCCATAGAGCGGGATCAACTCCCACCCCCCAGGCAGGTCTGTGAGCACGGAGTCGAGTTCCGCCAGCATATGTGACGCGGGCGGGCCGCCCTCCTGACCGGCTAGCTGCGCCTCGATGATCCGCGCCCAGGTCCGGAAGGCCCCTTCATCCGCCGCGGCACCCGCACCCCTGGCCCGGACGGCCCTGATGTCCCTGGCGGCTTGCCGAGCGATCGCGGGCCGGCCCGCCTGGAGGGCATACTCCGCAGCGGCAAACCGGCTCAGGCAGCAGTCACCGCCCACCGGGCGGCCCACCTCACGCTCGAGCGCGGCCGCGGCCGGCACCGCCGGCGCCGGGTCGGCGTCGCTCAGCAACGCATCGAGCACTCGGAGCACGTCCGCCGCCTCGCCTCCGACCCGAGGTGGCAGCGGGAGGCCATCGGCGCGCCCGCGCATGAGCGCCAGACGGTAACCCAGGGTGCGAATGGCCCAGCGCTGGTCCTCGGTCGGGGCCACCTCGAGCGACCGCCGGAAGATCGGATCGAGGTCGCGGTCGCCGACACCCTGCTGGAGGAAGACCTTCAGCGCAGCCCACGGTCCGGTCTGTGACCAGCCGTCGGCCCGGGTCGAGATCATGCTGTCTGCCAGCGCCAGCCGGCGCGCCGTGGCGCTGTCGCCCAGGGTGGTGGCCACTTGCCACTGGAGCGCCACGCTCGACGGCGAGGTGGAGTCCACCGCCAGCACGAGACGCAGCGCGCGGTTCATCCCGGCCGTGTCCCCCAGCGTCGCCGCGGTCCCGGCAAAGGCGCTGGCAGCCAGGGTGAAGTTGGAGTCCAGCGCGATTGCCCGGCCGAATGCCGCCTTGGCCCGTTCTCTCGCGTCGGGGACGCCGACCAGCGCGCCGGCACAGCACAGCTGCGCGCCGTAGAGGTACCACGCCTCCGGATCATCCGGCGCGAGCTGGGTGAAGCGCTCTGCGGCCTGGATCCTCTCGACCACCCGCTGAGGGGCCGGATAGTCGGCGCCGAGCAGCAGCTCGAGCTGGGCCCGATCCGCCGGCGACAGACGGTTCCTCAGCCGCCATGCCACCCTGGCCTCGGGGCCGAGACGGTCGAAGTCGGTCTCCAGCCCGGCGCGGACCACCCCCAGACCTGCCAGGACAAGGCCGGAGTCCGCAGTCAGCGCGGCCCGGAACCGCTTCATGGCGCCGGTGTAGTCGTTCCGCCGCAGCAGAAACCTGCCATCGAGGTAGGCGCGCAGCGCTGGCAGCGAGGTGGCAGCCAGGCTCGGGAGTCGTTGTTCCGGCTCGCCGGCGCCCAGCGCCAGCAGCTGGGCCGCGATCCGGTCCACCAGCGAGGTGAGGCTGTCGGTTGGTCCCTCGACCGTCGCTCGGGCGCGCACCCGGCCGCCAGGCGCGTCGGCCAGCGCGGCGGATATCGTGAGCCTGCGCTCGCTGCTCACGACCTCGCCCTCGACCAGGCGCCCCGCGCCCAGACCCGCGGCGAGCTGGAGCGCCTCCTGCTCCGACACATCGCCCCCCTGGTCGGCGGCGCGCCGCCAGGTGGTGCGCAGCGCCCGGGCGTCGGCCGGACGGAAGGCGAGCGTACCGCTCAGCTTGGCGGCCAGCAGGTCCACCATGCCGTCGCGCAGGTACGCCAGCGACGAATCGGCAGCGGCGACCCGGAACGGCGCCACGGCCACCAGGGTGGGATCGGGCGCCTTCGCCGTCGCCCGGCTCGGCCGTGCCCGGACGGCGAACACGAGAGCGACGGCGCCGGCCACGGCACCCGCGCCGACGGCCAGCCACCGGCGCCTCGGGCGTCGGTTCGGCGCCATCGCAGTCATCGTCTGCGTGCCGGTGATGTCAGGTTGCGCCAACGCGACCGCCAGCGCCCGGGCGGTGGGAAAGCGATCCGCGGGCACCTTGGCCAGGGCACGATCGACCGTCCGGGCGAGCTTCGGGCTCACTGTCGCCCGGACGGTCCGCAGCGAGGGCACCGGGTCCATGGCATGGCGAGCGGTGATGGCCTGGGCGGTCGGGCCGGTGAACGGCGGCTGACCCGCCAGCATCTCATACAGCACGCAGCCAAGGGCGTAGATGTCCGCCCGACCGTCGAGCCGGCTCGAGCCGGCGGCCTGCTCCGGGCTCATGTACGCCGGCGTACCGATCACCAGTCCAGTCTCGGTCAGCCGGTCGCCGGCGGCTTCGAGGGCGCGGGCAATGCCGAAGTCGGCCACCAAGGCACCGCCGTCGGCCAGCAGGATATTCTCGGGCTTGATGTCGCGATGGACCACGCCTTGGGCATGGGCATAGTCCAGCGCCTCGGCCACCTGGCGCGCGATCCCCACCGCCTCCTCGACCGGCAGCTGCGGCTCCTCCTCGAGCCGCTGGCGAAGCGAGCGGCCGAGGACATATGGCATGGTATAGAATCGCAGCGGCGGGCCGGTGCCGGCCGGGATCTCGCCCGAATCGAACAGCGGCAGCACCCGCGAGTGGCTGAGCCGGGCGGCAATGGCGATCTCTCGGGCGAAGCGCTCGCCACCGAGCACGCCTGACAGCTCGGGCCGGAGCACTTTGAGCGCGACCGGGCGGCCGTGTCGCCGGTCCTGGGCCAGATACACTGTCGCCATGCCGCCACGACCCAACTCGCGCTGGATGTCGTAGCGGTCGGCCAGGCTGGCTTGCAGGTCTGACAGGGACAGGGTCAGCACGGTTCGCCGAAGGGGGACTGCTGCAAGCTATCGAGAGAGAGGAACCGCGCCAGATCCAGCCAACCCGGCGGATCTCGGGTGGTAGCCGAGGCGGCGAGGCACACTCTTCAACCCAGCTTCACCACCGCTTCACCCCGCCCCCGTTACGCTGCTGCCTGGGAACCACCCTGGCGCGACGGGGACTTGGACACCACCCCGGATCGATCTCGCGCTACCCTTCAGCCGGAGAAGGCGCCCATGTCTCGCCCGTGGCTCGGAATCCATCTCGCCCTCCTGTTGCTGTTGACGGGCGCGGCGAACGCTGCCGGCCAGGAGGGGGCGCCGCCCTGGACCTTCACCACCCGCATCGTGGCGACCGGAAGCTCGGACGAGTCCGACCCGCCCGGCTACAAGGTCTTCAGCGCCATCACGCTGGAGGCCGGCCTGCGGCGGACGTTCAGCCGGCTGCTGGCGGCCGAGCTGACCGTCCGGACGGAGTCACGCGAGGTGGACTCGCTCTTCCCCGCCGGCGAGGACCGCCGGCTGGGCTCGCTCGAGCTGCTGCCGCTGAACCTGCTGCTGCAGTTCCGGTTGCCGACCCACGGCAGCGTGCATCCGTATGCCGGGGCGGGCGTGAATCTCACGGTCGCGTGGGAGAAGAGCGGCGCACTGGACTCGACCGACATGGCCGGCAGCGTCGGGCCTGCCGTGCAGCTCGGGGCTGACTTCGACCTCTCCTCCCGCGCCCTGCTCAACCTGGAGCTCACCTGGAACCGGCTGCGGGCGGACCTCGAGAACGGGGGAGTCCGCCTCACCCGGCTGAAGATGGATCCGCTGGCGCTCGGCTTCGGGGTGGGCTTCCGATTCTAGCGGGTCCGCCGAATCACGGGGCCGCGGACCGGAGGCGCTGGCCGCGGCTGGGATAGGTCGAGCCGAACCGGATCGGCACGGGCTCGCCCGAAAGCGGCTCGGTGGGCGTGCCGGGGCGCTGGGCGTGCACGTGGAGGTGGGGCTCCGTGGTGTTCCCGGTGTTACCGACGCGGCCCACGGGCCGGCCGGCGGCGACCGAATCGCCCGGGCGCACCGCCACGCTGCCCTGCTGCATGTGCCCCAGCAGCACCCAGACCTCGCCGCACCGCAGGAGCACGTGATTGCCGGCCAGGTGTTGCCGGTCGGCCACGGGCGGGCGCAGATCCGCCTGTCCGTCCTCGGCCCCGAGCACGCGGCCACTGCAGGGAGCCAGGATGGTGTCGCCGAAGATGGCGTAGGCGGCCGGGTCCGGCGGGAGGAACCCGGCGGCCGGGAGGCCGTAGGGCCCGAGCCTCACGAGGTCCACGCCGTAGCTCTGGCCTCGCCAGCGTCGCAGCCGGGCCGCGGTCAGGGTGGCGAAGTGGGCGTTGAGCAGCTCGCGCGCGCCGCCATTGGCCACCAGGTAGGTGCCAGCCCGGAGCGGCAGGGCCAGCTCGACCGTGCCGGGCGGCTCCCGGCGGCCGGCGAGCGCCTGAAGGAGGAGGGCGGCGCATCCCACCGTCAGCGCGCCCAAGGCGATCGCCCCGACCCCTTCTCTTCGACCCGAAGGCCACACCTCCAGCCCGGCGCATCGCCTGCTTGAGGCCAGGGCGGCCGGCGCCAGCGCCACGCTGTAGAGGACGGGAAGGTACCAGGGAAGCGCCAGCCAGAGGCCCGCGGTCCCGACCAACGCGATGACCGTGGCGACCAGCAGCGTCCCGAGCATCCGGGAGAGACGGCTCCGCGGCCTCCGCCAGGCGAGCCAGATCAGCAGTCCGGCGGGCAGAACCCCCTGCACCACCAGGGGAATCCAGACGACGAAGAGAACCGGCGCCGCCGGCAGGTTCACCGGGAGCCGCGGCCGGATCCGGTGCGCAGCACCCGCTCCAGCTCCGGCCACACCGTCGCCGCCACCCGGCGCTGGCCGGCGGCCGTCGGGTGCATCAGGTCGGCCTGGTTGAGCGAGTCCACCCCGGCCACGCCCTGCAGCAGAAACGGCACCAGCGGGACGTCGTTGCGACGGGCCAGCGCCGGATATACCGCGTTGAACCGCCGGGCGTATGCCTGGCCGTAGTTGGGCAGCGCCTGCATCCCCAGCAGCACCACTTCCGGCGGCGGCGCCTGCCGGCGGGCCCGGTCGATCATGGCCTGGATGTTGGCTTCGAGCGAGTCGGGGTCGAGTCCCCGGAGCATGTCGTTGGCACCGGTTTCTATCACCAGCACCTTCACCGGCTCGCGCAGCAGCCAATCCATCCGGCGGAGCGCCCCGGCCGAGGTTTCGCCGCTCACGCCGGCATTGACGGCGGTGAGGGCCAGCCCGGCCGAGTCCAGCTTCCGCTGGATCAGGGCGGGATAGGCCTGGTCGGGGTCGAGGTCCAGACCCGCCGTGAGGCTGGTGCCGAGGAAGACCACGCGGGCGCCGGTCGGGGGCGCCGGCGGGCGGTTCGCGGGCGCGGCGGCGCCGACGTCGCGAGCGGCACCCAGGTCACCGTCGCCGGTGGACGTCCGGTCGTGGTCGCCGGCCCGGTCGCACCCCGCCAGCGAAACCAGCCCCAACGCCAGCCATCCCCACCGCGCTATCATTCGCGACATGCTGCGCTGCGCCTCGCTCACCAAGACGTTCCTCTCTGGCGGACGCCGGCTCACCGTGTTGAAGGATATCACGTTCACGGTCGAGCCCGGCGCGTTCGTCGCCGTCGTGGGCCCCTCGGGCAGCGGCAAGACCACGCTGCTCGGTCTCCTGGCCGGGCTCGACCGGCCGACCTCCGGGACCGTCCATCTCGACGGCGTCGAGCTGGGCGCGCTCGACGAGGATCAGCGGGCCCGGATCCGGGCCGAGAAGGTCGGCTTCGTGTTCCAGTCGTTCCAGCTCATTCCCACCCTGACGGCCGCCGAGAACGTGCAGGTGCCGCTCGAGCTCCGGGGCGAGCCCGGCGCGGCCCGCGCCGCCGAGTTGCTCGCCCGGGTGGGCCTGGCCGACCGGGGCCACCACTATCCCAGCCAGCTTTCCGGCGGCGAGCAGCAGCGGGTGGCGCTGGCCCGCGCCTTCAGCACCCGCCCCCGGGTGCTCCTGGCCGACGAGCCGACCGGCAACCTCGACGCCCGGACCGGCGCGACGATCATCGCCCTGATGACGGAGCTCAACCGCGACCTCGGCACCACCCTGGTGCTGGTGACTCACGACCTCGAGCTGGCGGGGCTGGCCCGCCGGACCATCCGACTGGCCGACGGCGCCGTCGTGAGCGACCACGCGGCGGCGTGATCTCGATCCCATCGGCTCAGGCGGGCGGATGCGGCTGACCGCCCCAGGGTTCGCGCTGCGGATGGCCGGACGGGAGATCCGGGCGGCCCCATGGCGCCTCCTCCTGCTCACCGGCTCGGTGGCCATCGGGGTGGCGGCGCTGGTGGCGATCACCGGCTTCACCGACAACCTGAGGACCTCGGTCCGGGACCAGGCCCGCGCGCTGCTCGGGGCGGACCTCTCGCTCTCCGGCCGGCGGGAGCTGCCGCCCTCCGCCGAGCGGGTGCTCGATAGCCTGCGCGCCCGGGGCGCCGCCGTTGCCCGGGTGACCAGCTTCGGCGGGATGGCCTACGTCCCCCGCACCAGCGGCGCCCGGCTGGTGCAGGTGGCCGCCGTCGAAGCCGGCTACCCCTTCTACGGCGAGATCACGACCGCGCCCGCCGCGGCCTGGCGCGGGCTTCAGGCCGGCGGCCGGGTGGTGGTGGATCCGGCCCTGCTCACCGCGCTCGACGCCCGCGTGGGCGACACGCTCAGCCTGGGCGAAGCCCGGCTGGTCATCACCGGCACCGTGGTGAGCGGGCCGGCCAATGTCGGCTTCCGCTCGGCCCTGGGTCCCCGGATCTACCTCGCGTCCCGCGACGTCGCGGCGACCCGGCTGATCGGTTTCGGCTCGCGGGTCGAGTACGAGGCCTTCGTCCGGTTGCCGCCGTCGCTCTCGCCCGAACGGCTGGCCGCGCGCTACCGGCCGCTGCTCCGGCCCGACCGGGTCACCGTCCGGATCGTGTCGGAGGACCAGCGGGACCTCAACGAGACGCTGGGACGGCTCACCGGATACCTGGGCCTGGTCGGGTTGATCGCCCTGCTGCTCGGCGGAATCGGGGTGGCGAGCGGGGTGGTGGTGTTCATCCGCCAGCGGCTCGACACCATCGCGGTGCTCCGCTGCCTCGGCGCCAGCGCCGGGCTGGTGCTGGCGGTGTACGTCGTCGAGGCCGCCATCATGGGGCTCGCCGGCAGCGTGCTTGGCGCGGGGCTGGGTCTGCTCGCCCAGCGGCTGCTGCCCGCCCTGCTCCAGGACCTGCTGCCGGTGGATGTGCCGACGTCGGTGTCGCCGGTCGCGATCGTGGTGGGCGTCGGCGCGGGGCTGTGGGTGGCCCTGGTGTTCGCCCTGATCCCGCTGCTCGCCGTGCGGCGGGTGCCGCCCCTCGCGGCGCTCCGGCGCGACGTCGAGCCCGAGCGGCGACGGCTCGACCCGTGGCGGCTGGCCGCCGTGGCGCTGCTGGCGTTCAGCATGGTGGCCCTGGCCGCCTGGCAGGTGGGAAGCTGGCGCCAGGGCGCCGCCTTCTCGGGCGGCGTGGCGGCGGCGCTGCTGGTGCTGTGGGCCGCCGCGTGGGGCCTGATCCGCGCTGCCCGCCGCTGGCTGCCCAGCCGCTGGCCCTACCTCTGGCGGCAGGGCGTGGCCAACCTGCACCGGCCCTACAACCAGACCACCACGGTGGTGGTCGCGATCGGGTTCGGCGCCTTCCTGCTGGGCACCCTGTTCCTGACCCAGTACAACCTGCTCCGCACCCTCCGCCTGAACGGCGGGCCCGAGCGGCCCAACCTGGTGCTGTTCGACATTCAGCCCGATCAGCGAGCGGCGGTGGACCGTGAGCTGGCGGCCGGCGGCTATCGCTCGCTGGGGCCGGTCCCCATCGTGCCGATGCGGATCCAGGCGCTCAAGGGCCGATCGGTCACCGCACTCGGATCCGATCCTGCCGAGCCGGGCAGCCGGGCCGACGCGAGTGGCGACGACGCGAGTCGCGAGGGCGCGGGTCGCGAGGGCGCGGGTCGCGAGGACGCGAGTCGCGAGGACGCGAGTCGCCAAGGCGCGAGCGGCGACGGCACGGGACGAGGCCGGGCCGGTGCCGACCGGGGCGGTCCCGGCCCGGGCAACTGGGCGGTCCGCCGCGAGTACCGCTCGACCTACCGTGACACCCTGGTAGCCTCGGAGCGGATCGTCGCCGGGCGGTGGTGGTCGCGGGGCGCCAAGCCCGTCGAGATCTCGATGGAACGCGACGTGGCGGGCGAGCTCGGCCTGACGGTGGGCGACGAGGTCGTCTGGGACGTGCAGGGCGTGCCGCTGGCGACCCGGATCGCCAGCCTCCGTCAGGTGGACTGGGCCCGATTCGAGCCCAACTTCTTCGTGGTGTTCGCGCCCGGCGCGCTCGAGTCGGCTCCCCAGTCGCTGGTGACGCTGACCCGGGTGTCCGACCCGGCGGCCCGCGGCGCGCTGCAGCGGCGGATCGCCGAGCGGCTGCCCAACGTGACCACGCTCGACCTCTCCAGCCTGCAGGCGACACTGGAGCGGCTGGTGGACCGGGTCGTCCTGGCGATCCGGTTCATGGCCCTGTTCACCCTCGCCGCCGGTACGCTGGTGCTGGTGGGGGCGCTGGCCACCAGCCGGTTCCAGCGGGTGCGCGAGGGCGCCCTGCTCCGGACCCTCGGCGCGACCCGGGCGCAGCTGCTCCGGATCGTGCTGTCCGAGTACCTCGCCCTCGGGGGGATGGCGGCGGCGGTGGCGCTGGTGCTGTCCGGGCTGGCGAGCTGGGCGCTGGCGCGGTTCGTGTTCGACGGCGGCTTCGCCATCCCGGCCGGGCCGTTCGCCGCGCTGGGCGCGGCGGTCGTGGCGCTCACCGTGGGCGTGGGCCTGGCCAACAGCCGCGACGTGCTCCGCCGCCCCCCGCTCGAGGTGCTGCGGGCCGAGTGAGCGCGGGCTATACTTCCCGCGGCGCGCCGGCTCAGCGGTGCGCCTGACCTGGGATTCTCTCAGCCAAGGATGTGTCCGCCATGCTGGCGATCGATCTCAGCGGCAAGCGGGCCCTGGTGGCCGGGGTGTCGGACGACGGCGGCTTCGGCTTCGCCATCGCCAAGGCCCTGGCCGAAGCGGGCGCGACGATCGCGGTGGCGAGCTGGCCGCCCGCCCTCGGCATCTTCACCAAGCTGCTCGAGCGGGGGAAGATGGAGGAGTCGATGCAGCTCCAGGACGGCCGCCGGCTCGAGTTCGAGCGGATCTACCCGCTCGACGCCGCCTACGACACCCTGGCCGAAGCGCCGGAGGACGTCCGGGAGAACAAGCGCTACAAGGAACAGGGCGATTTCAGCATCCAGGGTATGACCGCCCGCCTGCGGCAGGACTTCGGCGAGACCCCGCTGGACATCGTGGTGCACAGCCTGGCCAACGGGCCCGAGGTCAAGCTGCCGCTAGTGGACACCAGCCGTCAGGGCTACCTGGCCGCGATCAGCGTGAGCGCCTACAGCAACATCAGCCTGGTACGGAACCTTTCGCCGCTGATGCGGCCGGGCGGGTCGTTCCTCTCCCTCACCTACCTGGCGGGCGAGCGAGTGATTCCGGGATACGGCGGCGGGATGTCGTCGGCCAAGGCGGCACTCGAGGCCGACACCAGGACGCTGGCGTACGAGGCGGGCCGGCGCTGGGGCGTCCGGGTGAACGCCATCTCGGCCGGCCCGTGGGCCTCGCGGGCGGCCTCGGCCATTGGCTTCATCGACACCATGATCAAGTACACCGCCGCCAACTCGCCCTTGCCCCGTGCGATCGACGCCACCGACGTGGGCCACACGGCCGCGTTTCTGGCCAGCCCGCTGGCCGGCGCGATCACCGGCAGCGTGGTCTACGTGGACAATGGCTTCCACGCCATGGGCATGGCGGTGGCGAGCCAGGAGGGCTGACGGGAGGAACCACCGGCATGCACACGGGCACCCGTCGGATCCGTCCCGGCGGCCTCCTCACGATCGGCGCCGCGCTGCTGATGGCCTGCTGCCGGTCCGCCGAGGCCAAGGCCCACGACGCGGCGCAGCAGCTCCGGTCGTGGGACGCCACTGAGGTGTTGCTCGGCCGGTTGCGCGCCGCCGTCCCCGAGCAGTTCGCGGCCCAGATCCGCCGCGCGGCGGCGGAAGCCCGTCCCCGGGCCGAGGCTCAGCTCCGAGAGGCTCTGTCGCCATGAGCAAGCTGCTCGAGATCGCCCTTGGCATCGTAACCGGCATCGGCGGCTTCCTCGAGGCCGGTTCCCTCGCCACCGCCGCGCAGGCCGGCGCCGCTTTCGGCTACCAGCTCGCCTGGGCCCTCCTGCTCGGCGTCGTGTGCATCGCCTTTCTGGTGGAGATGGCCGGCCGGCTCGCGGCCGTCAGCCGCCACACCCTGCCCGATGCCATGCGCGAGCGGTTCGGCATCGCCTTCTTCCTCGTGCCGCTGGTGACGGTGGCGCTGGTGTCCTTCCTGGTCCTGGCGTCCGAGGTCGGCGGCGTGTGCCTGGCGCTGCAGTTCGCCAGCGGCGTGTCGCTCCGCTGGTGGACCATTCCCGTGGTCCTGCTGCTCTGGCTGTTCCTGTGGAAGGGCACCTTCGGCCTGGTGGAGAAGGGCGCCTCGCTCCTCGGCCTGGTCACGCTGGCGTTCGTGGTCGGCGCGGTCCGCCTGCACCCCGACCCGGGCAAGCTGGCGGCGGGCCTGCTGCCGTCGCTGCCCCACCAGGACCCGGCCAGCTACTGGTTCATGGCCGTGAGCATCGTCGGCGCGTCGGTGAGTCCCTACCTGTTCTACTTCTACTCGGCGGGCGCGATCGAGGACGAGTGGGACGAGGACTACATCCCCATCAACCGCATCATCGCCGGGCTCGGCATGACCTTCGGCGGCGGGGTGGCCGTGGCCGTGCTGGTCTGCGCCGCCCTGGTGCTCCATCCGGCCGGGATCCAGGTGGATCGGTACGAGCAGATCCCGCTGTTGCTGGCCAGCCCGCTCGGCCGGGCCGGGTTCTGGCTGTTCGTCGCCTCGCTCGGTGTCGCCTGCTTCGGTGCGGCGCTCGAGATCGCGCTCCAGCT
This sequence comes from Gemmatimonadales bacterium, assembly GCA_036265635.1. Classification (GTDB taxonomy): domain Bacteria; phylum Gemmatimonadota; class Gemmatimonadetes; order Gemmatimonadales; family GWC2-71-9; genus CAVVWJ01. The sequence continues at coordinate 5,220 of DATAOR010000018.1, read as the reverse complement.
GGCCTATCTCGCGGCGCAGGGCTTCGGCTGGCGCTGGGGCGAGAACCTCCGGCCCCGTGAGGCATCCCGGTTCGCCCTGGTCTACACCGTGGCTCTGCCGCTGGCGGGGCTGCTCATCGCGACCGGGATCGACCCGCTCAAGCTGACCGTGTTCTCGATGGCGCTCACCGCGCTGTCCCTGCCCGTGACGGTCGTGCCCCTGCTGGTGCTGATGAACGATCCCGACTACCTCCGCGAGCGGACCAACGGCTGGATCAGCAACACCGCGGTCCTGGCGGTGAGCGTGGTGGCCTGCATCGTCGCCCTGGTGGCGATCCCCCTCGAGCTGTTCGGGAGCTGAGCATGGCGCTGCACCGCATGGGGCCGCACCGCATGGAGCTGGGCCGCGAGGTGCTCGACCAGCAGGTCATCGACGCCCACGACCGGCAGATAGGGCGGGTGGACGGCATCGCGCTCGAGCTCCGCCCGGGGAAGCCGGCCCGGGTGGCGTACGTCGTGGTGGGCGGGACGACGCTGCTCTGGCGGCTGCATCGCGGCCTGGCCGCCTGGGTCGAGCGCAGACTGGGCGGCGAGGGGCACCCGGCCCGGATTCCCTGGCGCCAAGTGGTGAAGATCGGCCTGGACGTGAAGGTGGCGGTCGAGGCGGAGCAGAGCCCGGCCAGCCGGTGGGAGCGCTGGATCCGCGACCACATCGTGAGCCGGATCCCCGGCGCATGACGGCCCCGCCAACGATCCGGCTCGAGCGGCTGCTGGGGACCCTGGTGGTGGACGCCCGCGGCTATGCGGTGGGCCGGATCGAGGACGTCCTGGCGGAGCCCGATGGCGAGGAATACCTGGTCACCCAGGTGGTGCTGGGCCCCCACGGACGGCTGAGCCGGCTGCTCGCGTTCGGCTACCAGCTGCCCACGATGCGGGCCTTGGGCCTGGCGCGTCAGCCGCGGATCAGACGGGTGCCCTGGGACTGGCTCGACCTGTCCGAGCCGGAGCATCCCCGTCTGGTGGCTGCGGAGGGGATGCCGAGCTAGTCCCGGCCGACTTGCCCCGTCGCGAGCCGCCGGAGCGGCGCCATGATCCCGTCCGGCGGGCAGAGCGGGCAGCGAGCCGTGCCCGCGCGCTGGCCCGGCGAGCTCATCCAGCCGTGGTCGCTTCGGTCGGTGGGGTGGCCTATTATACACGCGCGATCCGCCATCACACCCGGCAGCCACCCAGGGATTCGCCTCCATGCCCGACGAGTTGCTGGCCCGCACCGACGGTCCCATCCACCGGATCACCATCGCCCGCCCGGCCCGGCGCAACGCGCTGACGCCCTCGCTGGCCCGCGCCATCGCGGAGGCGCTGGACCAGGTCGATGAGGCCGGCACGGCCGAGCTGGTGGTGCTCCGCGGCGAAGGGGGCCACTTCTCGGCCGGGCTCGACCTCCACTGGCTCCGCCAGCTGGGCGACGCTCCTTCGGTGACGCAGCTGCAGCACGGCCTGGCCGACTTCCAGGCCGCGGTGCTGGCGGTCGTCCGCTGTCCGGTACCGGTGCTGGCGGTGCTGGAGGGGACGGTCGCGGGCTTCGGGCTCGACCTCGCACTGGCCTGCGACCTCCGGCTGGCCTCGCGGGACGCCACCTTCACCTCGGCGTTCGCCCGAATGGGGCTGGTGCCAGACGGCGGCTCGACCTTCACCCTGCCCCGGCTGATCGGCATCGGGCCGGCGCTGCGGCTGCTGCTGGCGGGGGAGACGATCGACGCGGCCCGGGCCCAGGCGGTTGGCTTGGTGGACGAGACCGTGGAGCCGGCAGCCCTCGAGGCGGAGCTGGCCGGTCTGGCCGGCCGGCTCACGGCCGGCGCCACGGCCAGCGTGCGGGCGATCAAGCGGCTGGTCCGGTCCCAGGAGCTGGGCATGCTCGAGCAGGTGCTGGCCACCGAGGGCGCGGCTCAGATTCAGGCGCTCCAGGCGCCCGAGTTCCGCCGCCGGCTGGAGGCGTTCGCCGCCCGGGCCACCGCCCGAACCGAGGCCAGGATGGAAGGCGCGTGAGCGCGCCGGGCGGAATCTTCCGGGCTGACCTGCTGGCGGGACAGGTGGCCCTGATCACGGGCGGCGGAACCGGCATCGGGCTGGGCATCGCTTCGTGCCTGGCGGCGGCCGGCGCCACCGTGGCGATCGCCAGCCGGAAGCCGGAGCACCTCGAGCCGGCGGCCGCCGAGCTCCGGTCGAGCGGGGCCCGGGTCTCTACCATCGAGACCAACGTCCGCGAGCCGGAGGCCGTGGCCCGGATGGTCGAGCGGGTCACCTCGGAGCACGGCCGGATCGATATCCTGGTCAACAACGCCGCCGGCAACTTCTACGCGCCCTCGGCCACCCTGTCGCCCAACGCGTGGCGGGCGGTGGTGGAGACCGACCTCTACGGCAGCTTCTACTGCGCCCAGGCCGTCCATCCCGTGATGAAGGCCCAGGGCGGCGGGCGGATCGTCTCGATCTCGATGACGCTGCACTATCGCGGCTGGCCGCTGATGGCCCACGCGACCGCGGCCAAAGCCGGACTCGATGCCATCACCCGGACGCTGGCCCTCGAGTGGGCACCCGACCGGATCACGGTCAACGCGGTGGCGCCCGGACCGATCCCCACCGACGGCGTCAAGCGCGCCTTCACCCCGCCCGACGGCCGCGCGCCCGACGTCTTCCGGATGGAGCAGTACGTCGAACACGCCATCCCGCTGGGCCGCTGGGGCACGCCGGAGGACATCGGGCGAATGGTCACCTTCCTGGCGGGGCCCGGCGGCGACTGGATCACCGGCGCCATCTTCGTGGTGGACGGCGGCTCATGGCTGGCGGGCGGACGGAGCTGACATGTTCCTGGGACATTACGGCATCGCGCTGGCGCTCAAGCGGGCCGAGCCCAAGGTGTCGCTCGGCACCCTGTTCATCGCGACTCAGCTGCTGGACGTCGTGTGGGGCGTCTGCCTCCTGCTCGGCTGGGAGCACGTTCGCATCCTGGCCGATCCCAATCCCTTGCTCGCCCTCCAGTTCTACGACTATCCCATCAGCCACAGCCTGGTGGGCGCGATCGGCTGGGGCCTCTTCGGGGCTGCGGCCTACTACTCCTGGCCCACCCGGAACACGACCCGCCACCGGCAGGCCTCTCTGCTGGTAGGCGCCGTGGTGGCGTCCCACTGGCTGCTCGATCTCATCGTGCACCTGCCGGATCTGCCCCTGGCCGGCAACGATTCGGCCAAGGTCGGTCTGGGACTGTGGCGGCATCTGGGCCTGAGCGTGGCGCTCGAGCTGGCGGTCCTGGCCGCCGGCGCGGCGGTGTACTGGGCCCGGCGCTCACGGCGCCACCCGGTGCGGCCGGCCCGCCTGGCGGTGGTGCTGCTGATCCTGGTGGGGATCTACCTGGCCTCGATCTGGTCACCACCGCCGCCCGGCGTCGACGTCATCGGGGTGACCGATGTGGTCGGGCTGCTGCTGCTGGGCCTGCTGGGCGGATGGGCCGATCGCGCCGCGACCCCGGCCGAGCTGGCGGCGCAGGGCGCCCATCCGAGGTGAGGCCGATGGACCGGCTGTTCTTCGGCTTGGGTGCGCTGTCGGCCTTCCTCGCGGTAGCCGCGGGCGCGTTCGGGGCGCACGCGCTCCGCGTCCGGCTGGCGCCCGACCTGCTGGCGGTGTTCGAGACCGCGGCCCGCTACCAGATGTATCACGCCCTCGGCCTGGTGGCGGTGGCCTGGGCGGCGGCGCGGTGGCCTGGCGGCCTGGTCGAGTGGGCCGGGTGGCTGTTCGTGGCGGGCACCGTGCTCTTCTCCGGGAGCCTGTACGGCCTGGCGCTCAGCGGCGTGCGGTGGCTGGGCGCGATCACGCCGCTGGGCGGGGTGGCGTTCCTGGCGGGCTGGCTCTGCCTGGCGCTGGCCGCGCGGCGGGGATGAACCCATGACGTCGGACGACTACCGGTCGCTGCTCGGCCGGCTGCAGGGCTGGTTCGAGGGCGGCCGGCGCGCGGCCGGCGGCGTGGTGCCCTGCCGCGGGGGCTGCAGTGCCTGTTGCCACGGTCCCTTCGACATCTCGGTGGCTGACGCCGAGCTGGTGGGCCGGGCAGTCGCCGGGCTGCCGCCGGAAACCCGCGACCGGGTGGTGCGCCGGGCGACGGACCTGCTCGAGCGGATGCGCTCGCTGGAGCCGGGCTGGCGCGCACCCTACGACATCGCCGACCTGGGCGAGGACCGGTTCGACCGGCTGGCGGACGCGCTGGCGGACGAGCCCTGTCCCCTGCTCGACGCCTCGGGCCGCTGCGGCATCTATCACGACCGGCCGCTGGTCTGCCGCCTGATCGGGCTGGGGATGAGCACGCCGGCCGGTCGGGTGCTCGCCAACGAGTGCCCGATCCAGAGCAGCTGTCCCGGCTACGGCGAGCTGGCGCCGGTGCCGTTCGACCTCGAGGCGTTGGAGGCGGTGGAAGCGGGGCTGCTGGAGGCGGCGGCGCGGCGGACCGGGCGGGCCGTCGCGTTCGAGACCACCATCGCGGCGGCCGTGGCCGGAGCGGGCGCGTAGCGACGGCGGCGCCACGGCACCAGGCTACTGGCTCTCCCGCGCCCACCTCAGAAACAGCACCCCGATGACCAGGAAGAGGTACAGGTTCGCCGGCACCCACATGAGCAGCCCGCCGAGCTGCTGGTCGTCCAGGGGCGACAGGCCCCAGGTGCGGGCGGCCGCGCTGTACCAGGGGTACAGCACGCCCCGGCTCATGGTGATGAGCGCCGCCACGATCTGCATCGGGATCCCCACCAGGAACAGGTAGAGCATCGCCACCCCGTAGCCCAGCCGGGGCAGGATCTCCGGCACCGGGCTCATCACCGGCCACCACAGCAGGGTCGCCGTCACCATGAACATCAGGTGGGTGGCGATGTGGACCTCGTGATCCCGCATCATCAGGTCGTACCACGACGCCAGGTGCCAGACCGAGAGGGTGACGGTGAACAGGCCCGCGGCCACCAGCGGATGGGTCAGGACGCGGGCCACGGCCCGCACCGGGGCGGGCCGGAGCAGCGGCTCGACCAGCCAGCCGGGCAGGCCGAGGATGAGCAGGGGCGGGAACACCAGCGTGAGCAGCAGGTGCTGCGCCATGTGGATGGAGAACAGATAGTAGTCGCTCAAGTCGTGCATCGGCCCGTTGAGCGTGACGAGCAGCACCAGCAGCGACGCGGCGAACGCCGCCACCTTCCAGCGCGGCGCCGGCGGCAG
>DATAOR010000017.1:0-5923 GCA_036265635.1 Gemmatimonadales bacterium | reverse complement strand
GGGGGCAAGGTGGTGCTGGTGACCGGGGTCGGCCGGGCCGGCCAGATCGGCAACGCCGTGGCGCTGGCGTTCGGCCGGGCCGGCGCGCAGATCGTGGCCTGCGATCTCAACGCGGTGGGCGTGACGGAGCGGGTCCGTGAGTTCGCCGCCCTCGGGGTCGACGCGCGGCCCTGCGCCGGCGACCTGACGCAGCCGGACGTGGCGGCCCTGGCGGTGGAGATCGCGCTCAAGCACTTCGGCCGGCTCGACGTGGTGGTCAACGTGGCGGGCGGCCTGACCACCTACGGGCCGATCGAGCGGCTCACCGCGGCGGATGTCGATCGCGAGCTGTCCATCAACCTCAAGACCACGGTGCTGGTCTCTCAGGCGGCCATCGGGGCCCTGACCAAGACCGAGGGGGCCATCGTGAACTTTGCCTCGATCGCCTACTTCGAGCCGCAGAGCCCGATGGCGGTGTACTCGGCAGCCAAGGCCGCCGTGGCCGGGTTCACCCGCAGCCTGGCGCTCGAGCTGGCCGACCGGAAGATCCGGGTCAACGCGGTGGCGCCGGGGATGGCCCGCACGGGCGACAACGTCGCCAGCGCGGGCGATGCCGCGGCCTACGTCGAGATGGACCAGCTCACCCACGGGGTGATGAGCCTGGCCGAGGCCGGCCCAGCGGCGCCCACCGGCGAGATCCGTCCGATCGCGCCGCGCGGTCCCTGATGGAGCTGCGGGGCCGGGTCGCGCTGGTGACCGGCGGCGGTCGGCGGCTGGGTCTGGCCATGGCCCGGGCCCTTGCCGGGCGGGGCGCCGCGCTCGCTATCCATTATCACAGCTCGAGCGAAGGCGCTACCGCGCTGCGCGACGAGATCGCCGCCTCGGGCGGCCGGGCCGCCTGTTTCGCCGCAGACCTGACCGACGCCGAGGCGGCGGCGGAGCTGCCGCGACGGGTGGTCCGGGAGCTGGGCGGGCTCGACGTGCTGGTCAACTCGGCGGCGATCATGGACCGCCGGAGCTTCGAGGCGACCACGCCGGCCGGGTGGGACGCCACCCTCGATCTCAATCTCCGGTCGGTCTTCTTCTGCACCCAGGGCGCGGCGCCGGCGCTCCGGGCCGCCCGCGGCAAGGTCGTGAACCTGGCCGACCTGAGCGGACTGGAGCCGTGGCCGGGCTTCGCGGCCCACTCCATCAGCAAGGCCGGAGTGATCATGCTCACCCGGGTGCTGGCCCGGGTGCTGGCGCCGGAGGTCACGGTCAACGCCATCGCGCCGGGGGCGGTGCTGGTGCCCGAGGCATACGACGCCGACGAGCGGGAGCGATTGGCCCGGGCCGCGCCGCTCCGCCGGCTGGGATCGCCGGCCGACGTGACCGAGGCGCTGCTGTATCTGCTGGAGCGGGCGGATTTCGTCACCGGCGAAGTGCTGGCGGTCGATGGCGGCCGGCACATCGCCTAGCGGCCCGCCGGGAGGCCCGTCCGGCCCGATCGCGCTGGGCGACGTGGTCATCGTCGGCGGCGGCTGCTACGGCCGGTTCTACGCCGGCCAGCTGCTCCGCGCGCGCGACCGCTCGGCGGCCACCTGGCGGCGGCTGCTGGTGGTGGACCGAGACCCGCGCTGCCGGGTCGGCCGCGAGCTGGCGGGAACGGCCGGCGTCGTGCTGGTGGTGCAGGACTGGGCCGACTTCTTCGATGCCTGGCTGGCCGGCTCCCAGCCGGACGACCGGCCGCCCGACACGATCGTCCCTTCCCCCCTCATGCCCCACCTGATGTTCGACTGGCTGCTCCGGCGCGCCCGCACCCGCTGGCCGGCGCGGACGGTCGAGCGCTGCCCGCTGCCGATCGGGCCCGGCACCCCCTACGACGTGGCTGCCCCGGACGGCACCCGCTACGTGTCCTACGCCGACTGGCTCTGCCCCACCCACTGCATCGAGCCGGCCACCTGCCCCGTGATCCGGGCGCCCCGAACCTGGGACATGGCCGAGGCGATGGCGGGGCTGGCCCGGCGGCTCGGTCTGGAGCGCCCGACCGCGGGACCGGTGCTGTTCGAGTGCCGCCACCGGGTGTACGGGGTCGGCATGTTCGACGCGGCGGCGGTCCGGGCGGGCGACGCCACCGTCGAGCGGGCCGGCGCGGCCGACCAGATGGATGTGCTGGTGGGCACTATCTCCGGCTGCCACGGGGCGGCGGGGCTGCTTCGGCTGGGGCGTCGAGCAGCGGCTCCCGTCTCCTTGCCTCCAACCCTCGACACCGGCTCCGGATAGCCGCCACCTCCCGAACCCGCCGGCGCGGTGCGGGAACCCCTGAGCGTTCTATATTTGACCAACCACATGACGGGGATTCGATGAGCCGCACCGAGGAGTTCGAGCTGATCATCGTGGGCGGGGGGCCCGCCGGACTGTGCGCGGCCATGTACGCCGGCCGGGGGATGCTCCGGGCCGTCCTGTTGGAGCGGGGCGTGCCGGGAGGTGAGCTGCTCAACACCGAGTGGATCGACGACTACCCCGGCTTCGAGCACGTCCTCGGCCGCGAGCTGGCGGCGAAGATGGCGTCGCACGCCCGCGCCTTCGGCGCCGAGATCCGCCAGGAAAACGTCGAGGGTATCCACCGCCGGGACGACGGCATCTTCGAGGTCACCACGACCGGCGGCACCACCTACGAGGCGCCGGCGGTGATCCTTACCGCCGGCGGGACCCCCAACAAGCTCGAGGTGCCGGGCGAGCACGAGTACGCCGGCCGGGGCGTGTCCTACTGCGCGGTGTGCGATGGCGCCTTCTTCAAGGGCGAGACCATCGCCGTCGTGGGGGGCGGCGACGCGGCGGTGGAGGAGGCCGACTACCTGACCCGCTACGCGGCGAAGGTCTACGTCATCCATCGGCGGGACGAGTTCCGGGCCTCCAAGATCCTCCAGGAGCGGCTGTTTGCCAACCCGAAGATCGAGGTGATCTGGAACCGGCAGGTGACCGAGCTCAAAGGCGGCCCCGGCGGGCTCGAATCGATCGAGATGGTGGACACGCTCACCGGCGAGCCGCATAGCCTCAAGGCCACCGGCTGCTTCGTCTTCGTGGGCTTCCGGCCCAACAGCGGGCTGGTCAAGCAGCACTTCGCCCACGACGCCGCCGGCTACATCCTCACCGATGACCGGATGATGACGTCGATCCCGGGGCTGTTCGCCGCGGGCGACCTCCGGGTCCAGCTCACCCGCCAGGTGACCACCGCCGTGGGCGATGCCACCACCGCGGCCATCGCGGTCGAGAAGTATCTGAAGGACCGGCGGGGCCGGTCGGTCGGGGCGAAGGTCGGTGTCTGAGCTGGACGTCGTCGCGCTTCCCAACGGCCAGTTCGCCCAGAACTGCTACCTGCTGGCCGACCGGCAGACTCGCGAGGCGGTCATCATCGACCCGGGCGAGGAGCCGGCGATGTTCCTGGCCGAGCTCGATACCCGGGGCTGGCAGCTCCGGGCCATCTGGCTCACCCACGCCCACGTCGACCACATCATCGGCGTGGGCGCCGTCCGCCAGGCTACCGGCGCGCCGATCCACCTCCATCCGCTCGACCGCCCGATCTACGATGCCCTGCCGCAGTTCGGCGCCTGGGTGGGCATGGAGCTGCCGCCGCCGCCACCGCCCGAGGTCGCCCTGGCGGCCGGCATGTCGCTGGCCGTCGGCCGGTTTCCGTTCGAGGTCCGCTGCACGCCCGGCCACTCACCCGGGAGCGTGAGCTTCGTCGGCGACGGCCGGGTGTTCGGCGGTGACGTGCTGTTCAGCGGGTCGGTGGGGCGGACCGATCTGCCCGGCGGCGACAGCTCGACCCTGCTCCACAGCATCCAGACGCAGTTCCTTTCGCTGCCCGACTCGACGGTGGTGCACAGCGGCCATGGCCCCGACACCACGATCGGCGTCGAGCGGTTGACCAATCCCTTCCTCACCGGGGCGTTTCCCCTTGGCTGACGACCGGGGGCTGCCGGCTCCGGGCGCGCGGGCCGGTGGTGTCACCGCGGCCGCGCCCCGGCCGACCTGCAACCGGTGCCACTTCGAGGTGCCGCTCCGCGCCTGGGGCTGCAAGAACCCGTGCCCCAACTGCGGCACGGTCTATCCGCTCGGGGATTGCTCTGACTGACGCCGCCGCCGGAGGCCTGCCGGACCTCGAGGTCGTCGCCTCCGCCGGCGCGCGCGCCTCGCTCGACATCTCGCGGCTCGATCTGCCGGCCCGCCTTCGCCCGGCGGCCCGCCTCGGCGTCCTCGACATCACCGAGTTCTTCGGCGATACCACCGGCGGGGTCCGCACCTACCTGCTCCAGAAGGCGCAGTACGTCCAGCGCCATCCCGACCTGCGCCAGGCGATCGTGGTGCCCGGGGCCCGGGACGAGATCCTCGAGGCCGGAGGCGTCCGCTGTTACCGGCTCCACGGCCCGTCCGTGCCGACCCAGAAGCCCTATCGGTTCATGCTGGCCACCCGCTCCACCAGCCGGATCGTAGCCCACGAGCGGCCCGACCTGATCGAGGTGGGCAGTACCTGGTTCGCGCCCTGGCTGGTCCACCTGGCCACCCGCCGGCTGCAGGTCCCGGTGGCCTGGTTCTATCACAGCAACTTTCCCCGGGTGATCGCCCCGTGGCCGGACCGGGCGGGCCGGATGCGGCGCGAAGCTGCCGATCTGGCCTGGGCCTATGTCCGCCGGCTGGGCCGCATGGTCACCGCCACCCTGGCCCCGTCGGCGTTCGTCGCCTCCGAGCTCCAGCAGGCCGGGGTCGAGCGGGTGGTCCGGGTCAGCCTCGGCGTCGACCTCGAGCGGTTCCATCCCCGGCGGCGTGAGCGAGCCGCGGAGGTGCGCCGGCGGCACGGACTGCCGGCGGGGCCGCTGGCGGTCTATGTCGGCCGGCTGGCCGGTGAAAAGGAGGTGGATGTCCTGCTGGCCGCCTGGCCCGAGGTGGAGCGCCGCACGGGCGCCCGCCTGGTGCTGGTGGGCGACGGGCCCGCCCGCCGCCGGCTCCGGCGCCAGGCCGGAGCCGATCGGTGGACCTGGCTCCCGTTTCAGCGCGACCGCGACACGCTGGCCGATCTGCTGGCGGCCGTGGACCTGGCCGTGTCGCCCTGCTCGATCGAGACCTTTGGCCTGTCCGCCCTCGAGGCTCTGGCGTCCGGCACTCCGCTGCTCGCGGCCGATCGCGGCGGCGTGGCTGAGACCGTAGCCAATTCGGCTGCCGGCGCCACCTTTGCCTCGGGCAACGCCGGCGCGCTGGCAGAGCGGGCGGTCGAGCTGCTGCAGGGCGACCTGGCCTCCCTCGGCCGCCGCGGCCGGTGCTATGCGGAGGCCCATCACGGCTGGGACCAGGTGCTGGGCGCCATCTTCGGCGTCTACCGGGATATCCTCCGCACGTGAGCCTTCTGGTTTCCATCCACGATGTGACCCCGGCACTGAGCGACGGCGTCCACCGGCTGTGGGGCTTGTGCGCCGACCGGGGCATTCGCCCGGCCCTGCTGGTGGTGCCCGACTGGCATGGCCAGTGGCCGCTGGAAGTGCATCCGAACTTCGTCGGGTGGCTCCGCGCCCGGGCCGCGGACGGTGCCGAGATCGTGCTCCATGGAGAGCGACACGACGAAGTAGGGTCGGCGCGCGGCCTGGCCGACGAGCTGCGCGCCTGGGGCCGGACGGCGCGGGAAGGGGAGTTCCTCACCCTGGATGAGGCCGAGGCGGGCGCGAGAATACGGCGCGGGTTGGCCCGGCTCCGCGCGCTGGGCCTAGATCCGGTCGGGTTCGTGCCGCCCGCCTGGCTTGCCCGGCCCGCCGGCCACCGGGCCGCCGCCGGCAGCGGCCTCGACTTCAGCGAGGACGACCGCGTCATCTACCTGTACCCCGCCGGGCGCCGCCTGCGCGCGCCGGTGGTCCGATGGAGCGGGCGCGGTGCGGCCCGGGCGTGGGGCTCGGTGGCGGTGGCCCGGGCGCGC
>DATAOR010000016.1:0-10012 GCA_036265635.1 Gemmatimonadales bacterium | reverse complement strand
CGGTGTTCGCCGGGGTGTTCGGGCTGGTCCATGGGGCCGGCTTCGCCAACTATCTCACCAGTCTGTTCACCGGCTCGATCGCCCGGCCGCTGTTCGGCTTCAACCTCGGCATCGAGCTGGGCCAGCTGGTCGTGCTCGGTTTGGCCGCCGTCGCGCTCGCCGGGGTGGATCGCCTGTTGGCCCTCTTCCGCAGACCGGGAACCCATCCGTCGGTTCTGCGACTCCGCGTCGTCGCGGTCAGCACCGTGGTGGTCATCGTGGCCGCCCGGATGGCCCTCAGCCGCGCACCCTGGTAAGCCGGCGGTGCTCGCCGCCCTCCTCATCGCGGTGACGCTGGCGGCGGGCCGGGCCCACCCCTTGCACACGGCCGCGGCGCTGGCCGCCGGCCGCGCCCACCCCATGCACACGGCCGTAACGGAGCTGCGGGCGGGCGCCGGCGACACCACCGTCATCACGATCCGGGTCTTCGCCAACGATTTCCTGGCGGCGCTCCCGGGCGCCGGGTCGGCCCCGGCCGACTCGGCGATGAGCCGCTATGTCCGAGGCAGGTTCGCGCTGGCTGACCGCCAGGGCCGCCCGGTGCGGCTCGAGTGGCGCGGCGCGGAGCTCACCGGCGACGTGCTGCTGCTCCGGCTCGAGGCGGCGCTGCCCGGCGGGCTGGCCCGCGCGCGGCTCACCAGCCTGATTCTGTGCGAGCGGTTCGAGGACCAGGTCAACGTGGTGCGGGCCAGTTACGGCGGTCGCAGTGAGACGATCCTGTTCACCCGAGGCGAGACGTCCAAGGCACTGCCATGACTGCGCCTGCTTGTGGAGCCTCCTGGCTGGCGTGTAGACTCACTGGCGTTGCGCCAGTCTCCTTCACCTTCAGGAGCTCGTCCGACTCATGGTTCATGGCTGACGCCGCCGCCGGTGCCGCGCCGTTCGGCGACGGCGAGCTGGTCGCCCGCGCCGCGCAGGGTGACGAGCGCGCCATCGGCCGACTGTACGACCGGTATGGAGCAGTGCTGTACGCGGTGGCCTACCGGATCGTGGGCCAGCGGGCGGATGCGGAGGAGGTCGTGCTCGAGACCCTCGCCCAGGCCTGGCGCGAGGCGAGCAGGTTCGAGGCGGGCCGCGGCTCGGTGGCCGGCTGGCTCACGATGATGGCCCGGAGCCGGGCGCTCGACCTGGTCCGCTCGCGCAGCCGGCGCGACCGGATCACCGCCATGGCGGCGGCCGATCGGCCCGGCGCCTCCCCGGCCATGGGCGAGGTCCGCCCCGACCCGTCCGGCGCGCTGGAACACGAGGAGCGCCGACGTCAGGTACGCCAGGCCCTGGACACGCTCAGCCCGCCCCAGCGCCGGGCGATCGAGCTGGCCTACTTCGAAGGATTGTCCCAGTCGGAGATCGCCGAGCGGCTGCAGGAGCCGCTGGGCACGGTCAAGACCCGGGTCCGGCTGGGCATGCAGAAGCTGCGCGAATGCCTGCGTCCGTTCTACTTCGAGCGTGGCACATGACCGGCCCGGCCGCCGATTCCCCTCAGGACCTGACCGCCGCGTACGCCCTCGGCGCGCTGCCGCCCGAGGAGGCGCGACGGTTCGAGGCGTTCCTGGCGACGTCGGCCGAGGCGCGGCGCGAGGTGGAGGAGTATCGGGAGGTGGCGGCCCTGCTGGCGCTGGCCGGAGCGGAACCGGGGTCCGAGGCAGGGCCAACGCTCCGCGATCGCGTGCTGGCCCGGGTGGCCGACGAAAAGCGCCGGTCCCCGGCCGGACCGGTCCGACCGGTGGCCACCCCGCGGCAATCGTCGGCCGTGTGGGTCGCGTTGGCGGCCAGCCTGCTCCTGGCCCTGGGCCTGGGTGCGGGCCTGGCCTCCGCCCGGGGCCGGCTGGCGGCCGTCGAGGCCGAGTTGGCCGGGCGCCAGGCCGCGCTGGCTCGAAGCCAGCAGCAACTGGCCGAGCGCCAAGCGACGCTCGATGCGATCCTGGAGCCGGGCGTCCAGATGTTCCAGCTTACCTCGAGCGGCGATCCCGAGCCCGGCATTCAGCTCTTCTGGGACCGGCAGCGGCAGCTCGCCATCGTGCACGGGTACCGGCTCAAGCCGGTGCCGGCCGGGAAGGCATATCAGCTGTGGTTCATCAGGGACGGCGCCCCGGTGCCGTCAGTCACCTTCAAGCCCGGCGCGGCCGGCGGCGCGACGGTCGAGGCCATTCCGGTGCCGGAGGGCGGCGCGATCAGCGCGGCCGCCGTCACGGTCGAGCCCGAGGCCGGATCGGCCCAGCCGACGTCGCCCATCGTGATGGTCGGGCCGCTCAAACGGTCCTGAGTCCCGCCGACCCTACCATGACCGGCAAACGGCGCCCAGGCGGGCGTCCCCCTCACGGCACGGCCGCGCGGTGCCATCTCACGGCGGTAGTCCTGGCGCTGCTGTGGGCAACGGCCGCCGCCGGATCGCTGGCCGCCCAGTCCGACCTGAGCCGTGAGCGAGCGGAGTACACCGCCTGGCTCACCACCGCACCGACCTCGCCGCGCGCCGCCTTGGCCCTGCAGCCGATCGGTCCCGGACTCCGTCTGGGCCCGGCCGACGCGGACGTGCCGCTCGAGGGAGTGGCGATGCACCGGGTGGTCGCGGGCGGCGCGATTCGCCTGGAGAGCGCGGCCGGCTCCCGGGTGCTGCCCCGGGGTCGCTCCGTGTCGCTCGGCCGCTATGTCCTTCGGGTCGACGGTCCTCCCGGACGCGAGGTGCTGGCCGTCTTCGGTCCGCTGGCCCGTGCCGAGCCGCCCCACTATTACGACCCGTCACCGGCCTTCAGCTTCATCGGTCCGCTGGATCCGCCGGTGGAGCGCGCCACCGTGCCCGCGCTCGGCCTTGACGGCATCGAGGTTGCCGCGGCGGAGGCCGGGAGCGTGCTGGTGCCGCTGGGTGGCGGCCGGGTCCGGCTCCGTGTCCGGCGACTGCCGTCGCCCGGCGGCGAGGAGTCCGAGCTGCAGATCTTCTTCCGGGACGGGACCAGCGGCCACGGCAGCTACCCCGCCGGCCGCTTCGTCACCCTGGTTCCGGTGCGGGACGGGAAGTACCGCCTCGACTTCAACCGCGCTCGCAATCCCTTCTGCGCGTACAGCTCGGCCTACCCCTGTCCGGCGCCCTGGAACGGAAACACCATTCCCATCCCCGTCACCGCGGGCGAACAGTACCGGCCGCGGGAAGTGGCCGATTCGGCCGCCCCGAGCAGCCGCCGCCCGTGAAAGCCCGGCTCGGCGTTCTGCTGCTGGCAGGCGTGGTGGCCGGGCCATCGTCCCCAGCCGGATCGTGGCGGGCGGTGCTGGATCTCGAGGGCGGCACCTTGCCATTCACGGTCGAGCTGTCCGGTCGGAGCGGTGAGTATGCGGGCCGGCTCTGCAACGGCCGCCGGTGCGAGTCGCTGTCCGCCGTCCGGGTCCGGGGCGACAGCGTAGTACTCGAGATGGCCGACTACGATGCCACCATCGCCGCCCGGCTGGCGGGCGACTCGCTCCACGGCATCTACCGCAATGTCGGCAACCGAGGCCCCCGGCTGATTCCGTTCCGGGCCGCGCGCGGCCGGTGGCCGGCCACGCCGGGGACCCCCGCGCTGATCGGCCGGTGGGACGCCACCTTCTTCTCCGACTTCGGCTCCAGCCCCCGCGTGTTCGAGTTCCGGAACGGACCGGCCGGCCTCGAGGGCACCATGATCTCCAACACGGGAGACTACGGCCACTTCGCGGGTGCCATCCGGGGCGACAGCTTTACCCTGGCGCACTTCGACGGGTCGTTCGTCTACCTGCTGACCGGGGCCCTGCGGGGCGACACCTTGCGCGGCGTCTTCCACGCCGGTCTCCGGACCCAGACGCCCTGGATCGCCGTGCGCAGCAGGGGTGCCACCCACCTGAAGTCCCCGACCGAGATCACCTCGGCCGATACCTCGGGGCCGTTCCGGTTCGCCTTCCCCGACCTCGCGGGCCGCACGGTGACCGAGCGGGATGTCCGGTTCCGGGGCAAGGTCGTGCTGGTGGACGTGTTCGGGACCTGGTGCCCGACCTGCCACGACCAGGCGCCGATGCTGGTGCAGCTGTACCGGAAGTACCACGCCCGTGGGCTGGAGATCGTCGGCCTGGCGTACGAGGTCTCGGGCGACACCGCCGGCGACGCCCGGCTGGTGCGCCGCTATCGCGACAAGTTCTCGATCCCGTTTCCGCTGCTGCTGGCCGGCGTCAACGACGTCGACGCGGCGGCCGCGTCGCTGCCGCAGCTGCGTGGATTCACCTCGTTTCCGACCACGGTGTTCCTGGGACGGGACGGGCGGGTACGCCAGGTGCACGCCGGGTTCTACGGACCGGCGACCGGCCCGCAGCACCAGCGGCTGATTCGCGGCTATGAGGCGGAGATCGAGCGGCTGTTGCGGGAGCCGGGCTAGCGGGTCAGCTGGAACGGCGGAGTCGAACCGGGACCCTCACGGGACAGGATGCTAGGCGGGACAGGATGCTAAGTCCTCCGTGTCCGCCGGCTACGCCCGCTCGCGAAGCCGGAAATCCTCCGCACGAGTTGTTCCGGCTTTCACGACCGCTTCATGTTCCCGGTGTCAAGTTGGGCGTCGCCCGGCGAGGAGCTCAGTGGCCGGGCCCGACCCCGGAGGCCTCCATGCTACCCCGACGCCATATTCCGTTGCTGCTCCCGCTGGTCGCGATCTGGGCCTGCGGCGAGCAGGAATCCCCCACCGCTCCCGCCGGAGCCGCGCCCGTCAACGAGACGGCGGCCGCCGCAGGGCAGCTGGTCGTCAACACCCTCGCGGACCCAGGGGACGGCGCCTGCAACGCGACGCAGTGCACCCTGCGCGAGGCCATCAACGACCCGTCCGGCAACGCCATCGTGTTCGCGTCTGGCCTCAGGGGCACGATCACGCTGGCTGGCCCCGCCCAAGGCGGCGGGTCGCTCGTGATCAAGCGGTCGCTCTCGATCACCGGCCCGAGCACCGGGATCACCATCCGCCGCCGGCCGGCAGATCCTGCGTTCCGGATCATGAAGGTCGACCCGGCCGTCACCGTCGGGCTTACCAAGCTCGCGCTCCGGAACGGCCGGACTGACAAGCAGGGCGGTGGGATCCTCAACTACGGCACCCTGACGCTCACCGACTGCACCGTCGCCGGCAACACGGCGGCGAAGTACGGAGGCGGCATCGACAACCATGGGCCGCTCACGCTCGTCCGGACCACCGTGTCGAACAACGCGGGCGGCGGCGTGGATGACCACGACGTGGCGCTCACGATCCGGAACAGCACCATCACATACAATACCGGTGGGGGAGTCGCGAACCGCGCCGGCGGGCTCACGATCACCAACAGCACCATCTCCTACAATGGCGGAACCGGCATCGGCCACGACTGGGGGACCACCACGCTCGACCGGGTTCGGATCGTGGGCAACTCGGGCGGCGGTGTCTACGGCCACCAGGGCACCATCGCAGTGAGCAACAGCGCGATACTGCGGAACTCGACCACGGGCGACGGCGGCGGCATCGCCACGGCGCAGATGCGACTGACGGTGACGGGCAGCACGATCGCATACAACACGGCCGGCGGTAATGGCGGGGGAATCTCCAGCCGGTCCTGGGTCCGAAGCAGCTACCGTACCACGCTGACGAACACCACGGTGTCCGGCAACTCAGCCGCGTATGGGGGCGGGGTGGCGCTGAGCGATGGTTATGACGCGGGCGGTCTGGGGACTTTCGTGAACAGCACGATCGCGTTCAATTCGGCCACCAGCGCCGGCGGGGGGATCTACGAGACGTCGAATGAGGACGCGGTCGTGCAGTTCACCAACAGCATCTTCGCGAAGAACGCGGCCGTGACGGGGGCCGATCTCGCGATCCACACGGTTCTTCGTGGAGCCTCGCACAACCTCATCGGCGACGGCGCCGGGACCGGCTTCACGAACGAGGACGGCAACATCGTCGGCAACGTCGCGCCCTACAACGCGCCGGTTGACCCGCTGCTCGGCCCACTGGCAAACAACGGCGGCCCGACCAGCACGCACGCGCTCCTGGCCGGCAGCCCGGCCATCGACGCCGGAACGTCGGACGGCTGCCCGGGGATCGACCAGCGCGGCGTCACCCGGCCGCAAGGGCCGGCGTGTGACATGGGCAGCTACGAACTGGAGGCGGCCGGCAACTGAGGCTCTGAGGAATGGGTGCGGGGGCGGCACTCCGGTCACCCGCTCCCATTCCTAGACCGGCCGCTCGCAGTAGGTCCAGCGGTCGAGTTCCAGGTCCGACCGGCCGGCCGTCGGAGAGTTCCGCGAGGCGCGGGTCACTTGACCTTGACGGTGGCGGTGCCGGCCTCGGGGTCCACCCGGAGACCGAGGTACTCCCCGGCGATGGCATGGCCCGGCACGCCGCACAGCAGCCAGTACCAGCCCGCCTCCTCGGCGGTGAAGGTGGTCCGGTCGGCTTCACCGGCCGGAAGTCCGGCCGTCACCATCCGGCTCATGGCATTGGTGAAGGCGGCCCGCCCGCCTTCGGTCGGGAGCTTCTCCCGCTCGACCATGACCACCAGGCTGTGGGTCGCGCCGGAGTCGGCGTTGCGCCAGTCCCACCGCACCGTCCAATTGAGCGGCACCACGATCTGGAGCTCGCCCCGCCGATGGCCGTTGATCAGGGCGCTCCCGTCGCTTCCGCGCGTCACCGTCAGCGTCAAGACCGCGGTCCGGGCCGCCGAATCCGCGACCAGCCAGCCGGGTGATCCGGTGTTCGTCGGAGCCGGGCCGACGGCGGGCGGCGCCGGACGGGAGGCGGTATCGGCGGTCTGAGCGGCGGCGCAGCCCGCCGCAGCGACGAGGATGAGCCCGGCCAGCGCGCCACGGCCCAGCCTGGCGCCACATCGGCCACGGCCGGGTGCGGCCGGCGTGACGCCCGGCGGCACCCGGCCCGGGCTGCTGAGGAAGGTGCGCGACTCCGGGCTTGGGCGCGGCATTCGGTCTGGCCCCTGATGTGGGTCGTCGGTAGCTTGAGCGGGACTCGGCTGGCGTCGGCCGCAACTTAATCGAGGGGAGCCGCCATGGCGGGATTACTGGAGCGGGCACGCATCGTCGCCCAGCCGGGCTTCAACCGCTGGCTGGTCCCTCCGGCGGCCCTGGCCATTCATCTCAGCATCGGCCAGGCCTACGCCTTCAGCGTCTTCAAGCTGCCCCTGACCAAGGTCCTGGGCATCACCGCCTCGGCGCCTGGCGATTGGAGTCAGAGCGAGCTGGCCTGGTGCTTCACCCTCGCCATCGTCTTTCTCGGACTGTCGGCGGCCGTGTTCGGCCGGTGGCTCGAGCACGCCGGCCCGCGCAAGAGCGGGGTGGTGGCGGCCATCTGTTGGAGCTGCGGCTTCTTCATCTCGGCCATCGGGGTGCGGACCCACCAGATCTGGCTGTTGTACCTGGGCTACGGCGTCCTGGGCGGCTGCGGCCTGGGCCTGGGCTACATCACGCCGGTGTCGACCCTGATCAAGTGGTTTCCCGACCGGCGCGGCATGGCCACGGGGATGGCGATCATGGGCTTCGGCGGGGGCGCGCTGATCGCCAGCCCCCTGTCGCAGATCCTGCTCGACCGCTACAAGTCGGCCAGCTCCGTCGGCGTGGCCGAGACCTTTGTGACGCTGGGCTGCCTCTACCTGGCCGCCATGCTGGCCGGCGCGTTCCTGTTCCGCGTCCCGGCGCCGGACTGGAAGCCGGCGGGGTGGACGCCACCCGCGGCCAACACCGCGGCGCTGATCACCCGGCGGCACGTCCACGTGGACCAGGCCATCCGGACCGCGCCGTTCTACTTCCTCTGGACGGTGCTGTTCCTCAACGTCACCGCGGGCATCGGCATCCTCGAGCAGGCCTCGCCGATGATCCAGGAGATGTTCAAGGGCGTGGTCAAAGCCAGCGCGGCGGCCGGCTTCGTCGGGCTGCTCAGCCTGTTCAACATGGGCGGGCGATTCGGCTGGAGTTCGCTGTCGGACCGGCTCGGCCGCAAGGTCACCTATGGCGTGTTCTTTACCCTGGGCCCGGTGCTCTACATCCTGCTCCCCTACGCCGGCCGGATCGGCAGCGTGGCCCTGTTCGTGACCTGCGCGGCGCTGATCATCACCATGTACGGGGGCGGCTTCGCCACCATCCCGGCCTACCTCTCGGACCTGTTCGGCACCCAGTATGTCGGCGCGATTCACGGCCGGCTGCTCACGGCCTGGTCAGCGGCGGGGGTCGCCGGGCCGGTGTTGGTGAACTACATCCGGGAGTACCAGATCGCCCGGGGGGTGCCGCCGGCCCAGGCCTACAATCTGACCATGTACCTCATGGCGGGTCTGCTCGTGCTGGGCTTCGTGGCCAACCTGGCGGTGCGCCCGGTCGAAGAGCGCTTCTACATGTCGGACGCGGAGTTGGCCCGCGAACGCGGGCTCAGGAGCGCCCCAGGCCATGCCTGAGCGATTGCATAAAATCGCCTGGCTCCGAATATTGTTCCGCGGATCGCGCCTGGTCGGACAGCACCGGCCGGCGCCCGTGGTGCCCGCATACCAGGGAGACAACCGATGACGGACCCGCAACCGGGCCTCCAGGACCACCGAGCCGGGAGCTGGGGGTTGGTGGCGTTAGCCTGGATCCTGGTTGGCGTTCCCCTGTTGTGGGGCATCTGGAACACGCTGCTCAAGGCGGCAGCCCTGTTCGAATGATCCAACCGACGCAAAATCTTACACCTACCCGGCACGCAAAGCTTTGCATCGAATAGAGTTGCATCGGCAGGGCCAGAATTTCGGGCCAAACTGTCGGGAATCTGGGGTCTTGACGCCCGGGCCGTCCACCGCAGATTGTAACCGATTCTAGACTTAGCACCCCTTAGGACGATGCCCGCTTCGGGCGGCTGCCCACAGTCCGGATGCCTCTCCGCCGTGCAGATCGTGCCCGTCCGTGGCCCCTCGCCGCGGGCGGGGCGGCCGCCGGGAGTGGCGGTCCCCTGTCGGCAGCCCCGGGCTCGCAGTCCACGCGGCCAGGCGGCCGCGGCGCGATAGGCACACAGGCCGGGGGGACCTTCCTCCCGGTCGCTCGCGGACCCGCTCGTGGTCCGATTCCGCACCGATGGTCAGCTCAAGGGAGATGGTCCATGCGCATGGGCACGCGTTGGCTGCTAGTCCCGGTACTCCTCGCCGCGGCGGGTACGGCGGCGGCTCAGCAGGGTGACTGGACGACGTACGGCGGCAACGACTGGAATCAGCGGTACTCTCCCCTCAAGACGATCAACACCTCGAACGTCGCGCAGATGGTGCCCCGGATGATGTTCCAGACGGGCATCACCAAGCTGGGCTCGTTCGAGAACACCCCGATCGTCACCGGCGGGATGATGTACGTCACCACGCCCTACAACACCGCGATCGCCTACGACCTGAAGTCCAAGAAGGAAGTCTGGCGCTACGAGCACAAGCTGGGCACCACCATCTTCTGCTGCGGCCCCAACAACCGCGGCGTGGCCATCCACGGCGGCGCCCATCTCTACATGGGCACCCTCGACGCCCACCTGGTCGCGCTCAACGCCAAGGACGGCAAGGTCCTCTGGGACAAGGAAGTGGCTGACCCCGCCTTCGGGTACAGCATCACCCACGCTCCGCTCATCATCGGCGACAACGTCATCGTCGGCGTGTCCGGCGGGGAGTACGGCATCCGGGGCCACGTCACGGCGTACAACGCCATGACCGGCGACCAGGTGTGGCGGTGGTACTCGATCCCCGCCCCCAAGGGCGATTCGACCTTCGACGACAAGGCGCCCAACGGCTGGTTCGGGACCTGGCCCACCAGCACCCCGGACGGCGCCGACCTGCACCGCGACGTCACCAAGGAGAAGGGCGACAGCGCCAAGTACGCCGAGGCCTGGAAGACCGGCGGCGGCGGCGTGTGGACCACGCCGTCGTACGACAAGGCGACGAACACCATCTTCCTGACCGTCGGCAACCCCTCGCCCGATCTCGACGGCAGCACCCGCCCAGGCGACAATCTCTACACCGACTG
>DATAOR010000015.1:0-4717 GCA_036265635.1 Gemmatimonadales bacterium | reverse complement strand
CCCGAAAGGCCCCATGGTTCGTCTCCGGATCCACCAGGTGATGGCCGAGCGCGGCATCACGGCCTACGCCCTCAGTCGCGGCGCCCAGATCAGCTATCCGAGCGCGTACCGGCTCTCCCGGCCGGCCGGCCGGTTCGGCCGCATGCACGCCGACACGCTCGACCGGTTGTGCCGCTACTTCGATGTTCAGCCTGGCGCGCTGATGGAGTGGGTGCCCCGAAGCCGGTGAGCCCGGCGTCAGCCGGGACGTGGCCGACGCGGCTACCGGGAGGCCGTTGAGGCCGTGTCGGCAGAGGCGCGGTCGGGTGGGCCGGCGGCCGGTGGGCCGGCGGCTGGTGGGCCGGCGGCTGGTGGGCCGGCGGCCGGTGGGCCGGCGGCTGGTGGGCCGGCGGCTGGGGCGGCGGCGGCTGGGGCGGCGGCGGCTGGGGCGGCGGAGCCGGTCGCCCGGCTCGCTGCCGCATCCAGCTGGGCCACTGCCTCGAGGACGGCGCCCGGCCGCTCTTCCTGGATGTACTGCCCCGAGCCCTTCACGCTGTCCACCCGGAAGTTCCGCAGGGTAGCGCCGAGCATCTCGCGCTGCTCCTCGCTCACCTCGGAGGGGTGGCGGACCGTGCCCAGCAGCAGGTGCACCGGCATGGTGCACCGGTGGAGCTGGTCCGCCAGCGAAGTCGGCTCCTTGGCCTTCGACATCCGCTGGAACGCATCGATCGAGCCGCCCAGGTCGGCGGTCTGTCCGGCGGTATAGCCCCGCACCACCGCGTCGGTGATCCAGGTGGTATCGCCCGAGTTACGGACGATCTCCTGGCGGACATCGTGGCGGAGCTTCGACTCGTCGAGGGCGAACTTGACCAGCCCGCCGCCGAACTTGAACGCCTTCTTCATTCCCGGCGTGGCCGCGCTCTCGGCGGGACCGCCGTCGATCGAGAGCAGGCCGCGCACCAGGTCGGGCCGCTGCACCGCCAGCCGGAACGCGATCGCCGCGCCGCTGCTCTGGGCCACGATCAGCGCCCCGCTCACGCCCAGGCTGTCGAGCGCCCGGCTCACCCGGCCGGTCTGGGCACCGAACGAGTAGTCCGCGTCCTTGGGATGGGACGACCAGCCGTAGCCCAGCGGCTCGACCACGATGGTGCGGTAGCCGAGCCTGGCCAGTGGCCCGGTCAGCATCCGATAGCCATACGCCGCCCCGAAAATCCCCGGGATCAGAACCAGCGGCTCGCCGGCTCCCATGCTGGTGGTCCGGAGGACTTCGTCCGGACCGACCTGGATGTCACGCACGACCGGGACGAGCGGCGGGATGCTGTCGGGGACGCCGGCGGACCCGGGCCAGGCGGTGAGAGCGAGCGCGAAAAGCAGCAAAGGGGACTCCTGGGGGACTCGTCACGCAGGACCTGGCAGTGAGGTCAGACGTCGGCGGTGAGGGTAGGTGCCGAGTGAGGCGAGGCTGACGCAAGGTACCGCCCGGGACCGGGAATTGCGAATGCCGGCCACCCCTGGGCCCTACTTCACCTCGAAGACTCGGCTGAACAGGTACGGCTCCGGGCCGTGGGGCCCCAGCTCGGGCAGGTCGTCGGTCAGCGCCCGGAGGCTGAACCGCCCCTTCTTCTCCACCGTGAGGTCGAACGCCGCCACCCCGTCGGTGGTGTTCTCGAATCGCTCCCCGCCCAGATCATCGTTGCTGGGATCGTCGTGGCCTTCCCGGAACAGTCCCAGGTAGATGAAGACTCCCGACAGGGGCACCACCGCACCGCCCGCGTCCACCAGCGCCACCTCTGCATGGAACGTTTGATTCTCCCCGACCTGCACGGGCGGCTGCACCATGAAGACCAGGTGGTCCACGGCCGGCGCCGCGACGACCGAGATCATTACCGTCGCGCTCAACGCCACCGTGCCGTTGACGGTGGCCGAGACCGTGCGATCGCCGGGGCTCGCCGCCTGCAGCGCGCCCACCGCGATGCCGTCGGCGCCGGTGGGTGCGCCGGGCTGCGTCAGCGTGTTCCCGGTCCCGGTGGCCGACAGCACCACCGTGGCGCCGGAAACCGGATTGCCGGCCGCGTCGCGGACGGTCACCGTGATGGTCGAGACACCGGTGCCCATGGGGATCGAGCGAGGATCGGCATCGAGGCTCGAGCGGGTGCCACTGGGGTCCGGCCCGGGCCCCGGCGGACCCGGCGCGACCGCGGTGGCGCTGAACGTCACCGCCCCCACCTCGGGCACCTGGGCCTCGACCGCGTTGGGACCAGGGGCGGCCCCCAGCGTCCATTCGGCCGAGGCATAGCCCTGAGCATCGGTCATGCCGGTGGTGGGAGTGACCAATCCTCCGCCAACCTTGACTACCCACACCACGGTGCGGTCCGGAATCGGATTTCCGGCCTGATCCAGCAGCCGCACGATGAGCGGGTCGGCCAGCCGGCCGCCGACGTCCGCCACCTGCTTGTCGCCGTCCACCATCTGGACCTCGGAGGTGGGTGCCGCCGGGGCATTTGGCACGGTCAGGTCGCTGCCACCGCAGGACCATGTCGCCAGCGCTAGTACGGCAGCGCACCGAAGCGGGAGCCCGCGGGCGGGCGGAAGGGGCTGGCACGAGTGGCGAGAGCGATCCATGGGCTCATGGTAGCGCCCGCCACTGAGGCCGTGATAGAATCGGCGTCACAGTCGCGCGGACGGCTGTCGGCTGGACGAAGGCGTTGCGTTCCCGCGAATTGCTGCAAGATCCTGCACCAACACGGCTTATGCCGCCAAGGTCCGGTGAGAGCGGACACAGCCCCGCCTGCCGCCGTCCACTACCGTGGGGCTGTCCCGTTTCCCTCGGAGCGACCCATGTCGAGCCTACGTGCGTGGCTCGCGGGCACTGGCGTGTGCGCGCTGCTGGCCGGCGCCCTGCCGGCCTGCGCAGGCGACCTCACCGTCCCGGGTAGTGATCCCCAGGCCGACCCCGGCGGCGCAGGCGCGGGCCTTCCTGCCCTGCTCCAGGCGGTGGCGGGTGACGGCCAGCGGGCCGAGACCGGCGAGGTCCTTGATCAGCCGCTCACCGTGCGGGTGCTGGACGATGCGGCGCAACCGCTGGCGGGCGTGGCGGTGCGGTTCGGCTTCCTGGGTGACGCCGCGGGCGCGGCGCTGGACCCGGCGGCGGTGCTGACCGACGCCGAGGGACGGGCGGAAGCGATCGTGCGGCTAGGGGATACTCCGGGCGAGCAGGTGATCGTGGCGGCGGTGGACAACACCCTGATGGCGGCCCTGCGGGCGACCTTCACGGCCACGGCGCTTCCTGCGCATGGCGGCGGCGGGCACGGCCATGGCCACGGCGACGAGGGGAACTAGCGGCTACTTCACCAGATCGCCCTGCACCGACTCGAGCGTCTGCTCGAGGAGCGGCTCCGCCGCCCCGAGCAGGGCCGCCATCTTTTCCCGTGTGCCGGTTCCTGGCGCCGGCACGTACGCCACCAGCCGCAGCGCTGCCAGCCGCTCGTCCAGCACCTCGAGCACCGAATAGTCGAACACCAGCCGGCCCACTACCGGGTGCTCGTAGTGCTTGACCCCTTCCTGGAACGTCTCGATGTCGTTGGCGTTCCACCACCGCTCGAAGTCCGCGCTCCGGCTCCGCAGCAGCGTCACCAGCTCGTTAAACCAGGGGTCGTCCACCCGGCTGGCGTAGGCCGCCCGGAGCTTGGCCACGCACGACTTGGCGTGGGTGCCCCAGTCCACCAGCATGGAGCGGACGCCGTGGCCCAGGAACAGCTGGTACAGGCCGTTGCGCTCGAGACCCTGCAGCGCGGCGAGGTCGCCATGGATGATCCGGGCCGCGCGGTTCCACGCCATGATGTCCCATCGCTCGCCCAGCACCCAGGCGGGACCGTGCTCCATCTGGTCGATCAGCCGCTGCAGCCGGAGGCTCACGCTCACGGCCCGGGTCGCGTCGGGACTGGTGGCCGGCACCGCGTAGCCGGCCAGGGTGAGGAGGTGTCGGGTCTCGCCCGGCTCGAGCCGGAGCGCGTCCCCGATTCGGGTCAGCACCTGGGCCGAGGGGCGGACTTCACGGGCCTGCTCCAGCCAGGTGTACCACTCGGCGCTGACGCCGGCGGCGGTGGCGACCTCCTCGCGGCGGAGGCCTGGCGTGCGGCGGCGCCGACCGCGGGGCAGACCCAGCTCCTCGGGCTGCCGCCGCATCCGCCGGGTCTTGAGGAAATCGGCGATCTCCCGTCTGCGCTCTTCGCTCAGCATGCCGGCTCTCCCGTAGTTGATCAGCCCCGTCAGTTGATCAGCCCAGTTAGTGGATCAGCCCAGTCGCACCTGCCCGCCGATCGACTCACCGCCGCAGGACCGTCCGCCGCCAGCATGACGACTCAGCCCGGTCACAGCCAGGGACCGGGAATACCAGGATACCTGCTTCCTTATCCCCGGATACGGGCATGCTACTGTGCAGGCTACCCGAGCGCAAAGCGCTCCGGAACCACCAGCCGTCTCGGCTCGTTAGGCGTGAACGCCGGCTGGCGCGCCCGCGATGGGCTCGGCTGGATCGCGCGAAACCGGCAGCCGGCGTTCGGTGTGAACCAACCAGACACCGTCAGACATGAGAGGATACAGGATGAAGACACGGCCACTCGGCACCACGGGCCTGCGACTCCCCGCCATCGGCTATGGCTGCATGGGGTTGAGCTCCGTCTATGGGCAGGCGGACGCCACCGCTTCGATCGCGGTGATCCACCGGGCCATCGACCTG
>DATAOR010000014.1:0-25461 GCA_036265635.1 Gemmatimonadales bacterium | reverse complement strand
GCACCCGCGGCGCCTCGTCGTGGGTCCGGAACACGCCGACCGGCTTCCCGCTCTGGACCAGCAGGGTCTCGTCGTGCTCCAGCCGGCGCAGCGTCGCCACGATGCGCTCGTAGCACTCCCAGTTCCGGGCCGCCTTGCCGCCGCCGCCGTAGACGATCAGCTCCTCGGGCCGCTCGGCGACGGCGGGATCGAGGTTGTTCATCAGCATGCGCAGCGCCGCCTCCTGGTGCCAGCCCTTGCAGGAGAGCGTGGTGCCGGTCGGCGCGGTGATGGGCGCGTGGGCCAGGGAGGTCATGAACGGGAATCTATCCGACGGGGGCGGCCAGACCAATCGGGATGGCGGGGTGAAACGGCCGGGGGTGGCGAACATCGCCACCCCCGCCCTGGTGATAGTGGCCCGCCGCCTCACTGCCGCGGCAAAGTCTCCGCGTTGGGGATCGGCAGGGTGGAGAAGATCTGGTCCGGCGGATCGCCGGCCGGCCGGTCGATCGGGAGCGTCCCCAGCAGCCCGTAGTGCCGCAGGTCCACCCACCGGTACGGCCCCTCGTACAGCAGCGAGTACCGCTTGTTGTAGAGCAGCTCGTTCAGCGCCGCCGTGGCATCCGCCAGGCCCCCCAGCGGCGCCAGCCCGCCGGACCCGGTCCGCACCACGTTGATGTCGGTCAGCGCCGAGCCCAGGTCGCCCTTGCCGATGTTGGCCTCGGCCCGGAGCAGCACCAGCTCCTCGTTCTTGATCAGCGGGATCGGCGTATTAGGCGCCGGGTAGCGGATCCACCCCAGGGACGAGCTCAGCCCGTCGGAGCTCTGGCCGGGACGAGTGATGACCTTGGTGACGAAGCGCCGGTCGGGCGTGACCCCGTCCGCCTGCAACTGCGCGTTGGCCGCGAGCGAGGGGTGAGCGAAGTTCTCCCCGTTCAGCGGATCGATGGCCAGCGGGTTGGCGAAGTCGCCCGAGCCGGTCCCGTAGCTCATGTAGACCCCGGCCTGGAGATCGCCCGACCCGTTGACGAACGACGCGGCCAGCGCCGCCAGGGCATCATCGAACTGGTTCTGGTAGACCGCCACCCGGGCACGAAGGGCCCGGTTGAACAGGTTGAACGTCGCCGGGGTGTTGAAGCCGGTGAATCCGCCCGGGAGGGCGAAGGGAAAGGCGCTGCCGCCGGCCGCGAGCTCGGCCTGCCCCTGGTCGAGCAGGCTCACCACGTGGGCATAGGCGTCGGCATTGGACACGAACGGGGCCGGAGGCGCCGTCACGTCGGTGCCGACCGCCACCGGAATCGAGTCCTCGGTATGGAACTGGAGGATGTAGAGAAAGGCGAGCGCCTGCATGGTCTTGACGAAGCCCGAGGCGGCGCTCTGCTCCTCCGCGCTGAGCGCCTGGGCGGTGGGCAGGACCCGGAGCAGGTTATTGCCCGTGCGGATGGCGCCGAACTCCTCGGCCCAGTGATCGCCGCCGAAGGCGCCGCCGCCCGGGTCCAACGGCCCGTGCAGCAGCTCGGCCGTGAAGCGCGGGTCGGACCCGTCGAACCGGTACCCATCGCGCCCGAGGATGGCGCCGTCGAGCGCGGCGTCGCCCACGTCGGCCCGGAGCGCGATGAGCACCCCGTTCGCCGTGGCTTCCACCTGGGCGCGGCTCGGGTTCTCCCCGATCTCGTCGGGGCTGTTGGGGTTGGTGCTCTGGTCGAAGCTACAGGCTCCCAGGCCGAGAACGGCGAACAGGAGCAGCGTCTGTCGCATGGTCGTCCTCATGGTCAGAAGCCCAGGTCAATGGCGAAGTAGTAGCTGCGGACCGGCGGGAACGGGGCCACGTCGATGTTCCGGACGATCGCCTGGTTGCCGAAGTTGCTGACCTCGGGATCGAGGCCGCGGTAGCCGGTGAACCGGAGCAGGTTGCGGCCCGACAGCGACAGGCGGGCGTAGCGGACCGACGGGCCGAACAGGCCGCGGACCGTGCCCTCGGGGATGTTGTAGGCCAGGGTCAGCTCCCGGAGCTTCAGATAGGACCCGTCCTGTACGTAGGTCTTGGTCAGGCCGCTGCCGAAGGCGGCCTGGCGCTGGGCGCCGGCGGTGACGTAGTCCTTGCTGTTCTGGCCCGCGTCGTACAGGAACTCGGTCAGGTTGACGATGTCGCCGCCCTGCTTCCAGTCCCACAGAAACCCGAGGCTGAACCGCCGGTACTGGAGGTCGTTGGAGAACGACATCTGGAAGTCGGGCGCCGCGTCACCCACCTTGCCCTCCGTCCCGATGATCTGGGTGGCCGAGCTGTCCTGCTCGATCTGGAAGGCGCCGAGCGAGGTGCCGAAGCCGCCGGTCTGGAAGGTCGGCACGGTCAGCCGGGTGACCTTGCTGACGTTGCGCGAGAACGTGGTGGTGAAGATCCAGTTGACGTCCTGCGACTGAACCGGGGTGATGGCCAGCGAGGCCTCGATGCCGCGGTTCCGGAGCTTGCTGTCCGAGCTGAAGATCCGGGTGCCCTGCCCGCTGCTGGGCGCCAGGGTCTGCTCCAGCAGCAGGTTGCTGATGGTCCGCTGGTAGAACGTGAGGCTCAGGGCCGAGCGGCCGTTGGCCAGGGTGGCGTCAACCCCGGTCTCGAACTCGGCCTGGGTCTCGGGCCGGATGCTCGGGTCGCCCGCGCGGGGGCCGGGGAAGGTCCCGAAGATGCCGCCGATGGTGCCGGTCGTGTCGGGCGAGAACTTGGACCCGAACAGCGGCTGGTTGCCGGTCTGGCCGTAGGCGCCGCGCAGCTTGATCTCGTCGAAGCCCCGGAACGGCTTGATGAACCGGTACGACGCCGCCGCCTTGGGATAGAAGAAGAACTTGCCGGTGTCGCCGTTGCTGCTGCTCTTGTCGGCCCGGATCCCGGCCGTGAGGAGCAGCCGCCGGTCCAGCAGGAGCAGCTCCTCCTGGCCGTAGATGCCGAGGTCCCGGACCGGCCGCTCATCCTGGAACGGCGTCACGCTGGTGGCCTGGTCGGGGTTCTCCTGGCCCTCGAGCAGGCTCCGGGCCAGGATCGAGGTGGCGTTGAGCTTCCGGTCCTCGTATTGCACGCCGGCGGAGAAGGTGCTCTGGAACTTCTCCGAGGCCGGGACATAGGTGTAGTTGCCGTTGACGGCCAGGTTCAGGTTGAGGTTCGAGGCCTTGCCCAGCACCACCGTCCCCGGCTGCCCGTCGTTGGGCTCGTACTCGAGCCCGGGCGGCGAGACGAAGTTGTTGTCCTGCTCGAAGTAGTCGGCCCCGGCGATGGTGATCACCTGGACCGTGTTCCGCGGCGTGGACAGGAGCGACATCCGCCCGGTCAGCGTGCCCAGTGCCCGCCAGGTGTCCTCCTCGTTCTTGAGGAACTGGAAGGTCTGGAGCGGATTGCTCCGCTCGAACGGGTTGTCGGGGAAATCGGACGGCACCAGCTCAGCCCCGGTCCGGGTCGGCTGAAGATCCACGAAGTTCGGGGTGAACGGGAAGACCAGGAACGGACTGGTGCCCGCGTTGTCGTTATTGGACAGGCCGCGCCGGGAGAAGCTGTGGATCACGTTGGTATTGGCGCTGAGGCCGAACCAGCTCGACAGCGACTGATCCACGTTCACCCGGAAGGCCTGCTTCTTGTACCCGGTGTTGGTGGCGATGCCCGGCTGGCTCTTCACCAGCCCCGAGATGTAGTACTTGGTCTGGTCGGTCCCGCCGCTGACGCTGGCGTTGGTCTCGGTCCCCAGCTTGTGCTGGCCGTACAGCTCATCCTCGAAGTTGAATGTGCGGCCCTGCTGGTAGAGCGAGGTCACCAGCGCGGTGTCGGAGGAAAAGACCGACAGGGCCTCGTCGAGGCTGTTGAAGGTGCGGGAGCCGAGGGTATTGGCCCGCGTATCGACCCCGAACCGCTGCGAGATGTTGAACTGCGGCTTCCCGGTCTGGCCGTGCTTGGTGGTGATGATGATGACGCCGTTGGTCGCCTTGGAGCCGTAGATCGCCGCCGCCGAGCCGCCCTTGAGGACCTCGATCCGCTCGATGTCCTCGGGGTTGAGGTCGGCGATCCGGTTGACCGGGTTGTCCTGGTTCCGCGGATTGCCGCCGGCCTGCGCTTGGGTCACCGCGTTGGCCCCGTTGGGAATGGCCTCGTCGCTGACCACGATCCCGTCCACCACGAACAGCGGGTCCACCCCGGCGTTGATGGTCGAGACGCCCCGGAGGTTGATCTGCATGCCGCCACCCGGCGCGCCGGAGTTGGCCTGGATCAGCGCGCCGGGGATCTTGCCCTGCAGCGCGCCCTCCAGAGTCCCGGTCGGCGCCCGGGTCAGCTCGTCCGCGTTCACCGTGGCCACCGCGTTGGGCAGGTTCTGCTTGGCGATCCCGGTGCTCTGCCCGGTGACCACCACTTCCTCGAGGTTGAACGGATCGGGCTCGAGCGCCACGTCCGTCGTGATCTGGTCGGCGGGCACGCTCACCTGGGCCCGCTTGTAGCCGATGGCCCGGACCACCAGGACTCGGTCACCGGCGGGGGCGTTGAGCGAGTAGCGGCCGTCGGCCGTCGTCTGGGCCACAATGCGGGTGCCCTCCACCGCCACCGTCGCGTCGCCCAGGCCCGCACCGGTCTGGGTGTTGGTCACCCGGCCGGCGATCTGGCGCACCTGCGCCGCGGCGGCCGGTGGGGCGGCCGCCCCGATGGCAAGGGCGAACAGCATGGCTGACCATCGCTGCGCCATGGCGCCTCCGAGAAGAAGATGAAGAGGGTGAAGAAAAGCGCTGAACTCTGTGGGTGACGCGTGGAAAGCGCAAGCAGGCACAAAGGCGACAACACTTCCGCCGCGCGCCCCGAGAGCGCGTCCCCGGCCGGCCTTCCCTTCCCTCTCTCCTCGCCCACGGCAACCTTTTGAGGCGCCAACCGATCCAATCCCTCGCGATGACCCCACCAGGGACGGGAGTAACGACGCTGGAGCACCAGGCCGCCGGCAGAACCGATCCGGACGCAGTGGACGCCGCGCTGGCCGCCAGCGGGGATGCGCACGCCTTCGAGCGGCTCTATCGGACCCACCTGGCGCGGATCGCCAGCCTGGCCCGGCGGATGCTGGGCGACGACGATACCGACGACGTGATCCAGGACATCTTCGTCCGGGCCTGGCAGAAGCTGGGGACGTTCCGGGGAGAAGCGGCGTTCGGGACCTGGCTGCACCGGCTGGCGATCAACCTCCTGCTGGGGCGCCGCGAGACCCTGGGCATCCGGCGGCAGCGGCACCTCGAGGGCGATGCCCTGCTGGAGGCGGTCCCCAGCCGGCGGACCACGCCGGAGATCTCGCTCGACTTCGAGGCCGCCATCGAGCGGCTGCCCGACGGGGCCCGCCAGGTGTTCGTGCTCCACGACGTCGAGGGGTACCGGCACGAGGAGATCGCCGGGATGCTGGGTCTGGCCACCGGGACCTCGAAGTCGCAGTTGCACCGGGCGCGCATGGCGCTCCGCCGACATCTCGAGCGGTAGCGATGGACCAGGACCAGGAGGAGCGGCAATGAGCGATCCGATCAGCGAGCACTGGACCGACCGGCTGTCGGAGTATCTCGACGACGAGCTCGAGCCCGAGGAGCGGCAGGCGGCGGAGGCCCACCTCCGCCGGTGCGCCACCTGCGGGGCGGTGCTGGCCGACCTCAAGCGGGTCGCCGCGCGGGCCCGGGCGCTCGACGACCGGCCGCCCGAGCACGACTCGTGGCCCGCCATCGCCGCCCGGATCGGGGCCGCCACGGGCAGGACGCCGGTGACCCGGCTCGTGGGCCGGCGCCCGGCCCGGCGCTGGACGTTCTCGGTGCCGCAGCTGGCAGCGGCGGCGATCGCGCTGATGACGCTCTCGGGCGGCAGCGTCTGGCTGCTCCAGCCGGCGCTCCGCCCCGCCGTGGCGGCCGGCGGCCCTGCCTCGGGTGGCGCCATCCCCGTGGCCGCCCCGACCGGTGCGCCGGTGCTCACCGCCGCCACCCGGAACGGCAGGACCGCCGGCCAGAGCTACGCCGGCGCGGTAGCCGATCTCGAGCGGGTGCTCGACCAGGGCCGCGGCCGGCTCGACCCCACCACCGTGCGGGTGCTCCAGCGGAACCTGGCCACCATCGACAGCGCCATCGCCCAGGCCCAGCGCGCCGTGGCCGCCGACTCGGCCAACGTCTACCTCAATTCGCATCTGGCCGAGACGATGCAGCGGAAGCTCGACCTCCTGCGCCAGGCCGCGGCTCTGGTCTCCTCCGTGAGCTGAAAGGACCGACCCGTGTTCCTCACCCTCGTGACCGCCGCCCTGGCCGCGCTGACGCCGATGCAGCAGGTCGACACCACCTTCCCCGTCAGGACCGGCCAGCGGCTGGTGGTGGACGGCTTCGGTGGCGACATCGACGTCAAGACCTGGGGCCGGAACGCGGTCCGGATCGAAGCCGAGCCGGGTCCGCGCACCCGGCTCGAGATCGAGAGCGCGGGCAGCGCCGTCAACCTGCGGCTCGGCGGCCGCCGGGGGCCGCCCGAGGCCACCGACCTCACGATCACGGTGCCGGCCTGGATGGGGCTGGATCTGTCGGGCGTCAACAGCAGCGTCAAGGTGGTGGGCGTGCGGGCCCCCATCGCGGTGGAGACGGTGCAGGGCGACGTGGCCGTGGAGGGCGGCGAGGGCAGCGTCTCGCTCCGCTCGGTCCAGGGCGAGGTGACGCTCAAGGGGGCCAAGGGCCGGATCGACGTGCACTCGGTCAACGAGGACGTCTCGGTGACCGATGCCAGCGGCGAGATCACGGCCGAGACGGTGAACGGGGAGATCGTTCTCGAGCGGGTCGATGCGTCGAACCTGACGGCCACCACCGTCAATGGCGACGTGGCCTACGACGGGCCGATCCGGAACGGCGGGCAGTACAACCTGTCGAGCCACAACGGCGATGTGACCATCGCCATGCCGCCCACGGCCAGCGCCATGGTCACGGTCAGCACCTTCAGCGGTGATTTCGAGTCCGACTTTCCCATCACCCTGCGGGAGACCCGCAAGGGCCGCCGGTTCAGCTTCACGCTCGGCGGCGGCAGCGCCCAGGTATCGCTGGAGTCGTTCCAGGGCACGGTGCGCCTGGCGCGGCCGGGATCGGTCAAGGAAAGCCGGCGCCACGATGGGAACGACGACGACCAGTAGCCGCGGCCGACCGGCCGCGGCTAGCGCAGCTCGAGCGCCAGCCCGTCCACGGTGGCGCCGTCCCTCGAGGCCGGCATGGTGAAGGCGAGCGGCTCGCCCACCAGACCCAGACGCGACAGCGACTCCCCCTCGGCCGACAGGATGTAGTCCCCCGGCTTGACCCCCATCAGATAGAACGCCCCGTCCGAGAACGTCACCAGCGAGCGCACCTCGCGCGATCCCTTCCGCCGCAGCAGCAGCCGCATCCCGGCAATCGGCACCGGTCCTCCCGGGGCCAGCCGGCTGAGGGTCCCCTCGATCACGCCGCCGGGCACGACCGGAATGTCCACGGCGCGAAACCGGTTCGGGCCCGTCTCGACGCTGACCGAGCCGTACGCGGGCACCCACAGCGGTGACGCCAGCGAGGCCGAGTCCACCGTCAGCACCACCGCCTCGAATGCCGGCAGGTCCCAGACCCGGTAGCGGCCCGAGGAATCGGAGACCGACGAGCCGAAGCCGGCACGGATCCGGACGTCGGGCAGCAGCGGCTCGCCGGCATCGAGCTTGCCGTCGCCGTTCTCGTCCAGAAAGACCCGTCCGCTGACGCCGGCCCGCTCGATCGCCGGGCCGCTGGCGAACCCGAGCTGCTGGGCACGCGGGTTGTACAGCACCGACCCCTGAACGAATTGGGTGGCGGTGGCAGGCCCGTGGAGCGGGGCCGTGACGCTGGTGGTGGCGGTGAGCGACGGCAACGCCGTGGAGAGATAGAGCGACAGCGACGTGCCGGTCCCGCGGGCCCAGCCGGCGCCCGCCTCGAGGTTGATCGCGTTGCCCAGGGGTCGCGAGAGATAGCCGGCCGCCGTCGTCATCCCGCCCGAGGCGCTGACCTCCCACACCGCCCGGCCCGACACCCGGCCGAATACCGGTCCCAGTTGCGGCAGCGGCATGGCGAAGAGATTGAGCGAGACGAACGACTCGCTGGTGCCGACTCCCGCGGGGTCGCTGAACCGGCTGAACCGGACCGCCGGCGAGAGCCGGAGCGACGCCGTGTAGACCGACAGCCCCAGTCGCCCGCTGGTCACGTCCCCTGTGGCCGCGGTGATCCGGTCGACGGTGGCATCGAAGAACACGTCGTTCCGCCGCGGGAGGGGCCGAGCCATGAGGCTGGTGGTCCACTGCGAGCGCCGGCCGTCCGGCGTGAGAATGGGCCGGATCAGGCCGGTGGCAAAGCGATTGAGCTCGGTGCTGAGCCGGAAGTACTCGGTCGGCTCGTAGCGCAGCGTGCCGCGCAGCACCGCTGACGCCACCGCCTCGGCCTCGATGGCCCAGGCATTGCCCAGCGCGCCCGACAGGGCCGCGTAGGGATGGGATAGCGTCGGCAGCGGATCGCGCCAGAACCGGTCCAGCCCGGCCCGCACCGTCCACCGCCGGGACAGCCCGTAGCGCAGGTCCAGGTTGCCGTTGGCCCGGCAGGCGCTGCTGCGACAGCCGCCGAGCGAGACGCCGTACTCGAACCGTCCCTGCGGCAGCACATTGGCGGCGACGCGGTAGGTCTGGTTGAACTGCCGGACTTCGCCGAACGGGCCGTAGGCGACGAAATCCACCGGGTTCTCGCCGTACTCGACCGGGACGTCGAGCGAGAACCGGCCGAGGGCGTCGGCCGAATCGAGCGCCAGGAGCCGGCCGCCTCGATAGGCCTCGATCTGCCAGCCCGGCCCTAGGCCACCCTGAAACGGGATGTCGCCGAACAGCGACGGGCGGAGAAAGGGGACGTTGGAGACGGCGAAGCCGCGGACGGTCCGTGGCCGGGGGCCGCTCGACAGCCCGTCGCCCAGGCGCACCTGGGACAGCCAGCGGTTGTCACGCCAGACGCCGGTCCACGACCCGTCCACCCGCACGTTGCCGTCGCGGGGGCGGCCCGTGCTGGCCACGGCCGCCTCGAGCGACCCGCCCATCAGGTTCATGCCCATGGCGGTCGAGTAGGCGCCGCCGAGCACATCCTGACTGGGCGCCATGACCGAGTAGTCCAGCACGACGCCATCCCAGCGGGTCCGCTCGAGGCCCAGCGCCAGATCGGGGGTGCGGC
Organism: Gemmatimonadales bacterium; assembly: GCA_036265635.1. Lineage (GTDB taxonomy): Bacteria > Gemmatimonadota > Gemmatimonadetes > Gemmatimonadales > GWC2-71-9 > CAVVWJ01. The sequence goes on along the minus strand of DATAOR010000014.1, from coordinate 16,272 downwards.
TGTCGAGCCCCGCGCGATACTCCATCCGGAGCTTTTCCCGGGTGAGCCGCCGGGCCACCGGCAAGCTGTCGGCGTCCACCAGGGCGACGGTGAGGTCGCTCCAATTGACCGCGAACCGGGCGTGCAGCAGAGCAGACAGCACCCGGGTGCTGAGGTATTGCTCGCCGGCCTGGACCACCCGGTCGCCGGGGCCCACGACCACCGTTTCGCGTCCCGCCCTGATCTGGTCCCCAGCGGGATCCACGACCACCCGGCGGTTGCCGGGCTGGAAGATCAGCTCGACCCCGCCCCGCGGCAGGGGACGGAAGGCGATCTCGGCCAGGTCGGCCAGCTGGGCCAGGGGGAGGAGGGCGGCCTCGCCGTCGCGGAAGGCGGGCACGGTGCGTGAGACGTAGCGGCCCAGCGCCAGCTCGACGATGCTGGCGTCGGCCGCCTGGTGGACGCTGTCCGCCCCTGAGGACAGAGACTGGGCCGCGGCCCGAGTCCAGGCGAGGGACGCCGCGAGGGCCAGCGACGCCGCCGCTCGCCGCGGGCTCACGGCAGGTGGACCTCGACCGAATCACGAACCGCGGGGGTGGCGAGGACCAGTTCGGGCGCCAGGTCCTCGCGCTGGGCCGCCACGTCCACCTTGAGCCGATAGCTGCCGGGCTTCAACCGGGCCGGCAGCGGGGCGGTGAGCCGAGGCTCCATGTCGTAGTAGACCGCCAGCGGGCTCGTCACCGCGGCCACCACCTTCCCGGTCGAGTCGACCAAGGCGCCGCGGAGGGTGCCGAGGAAGGCGGCATTGCCGGTGCGGTCGAGCCGGAGCCGGACGGCGAGCGAATCGCCGGCCACCGTCGCGGCCAGGTCCGAGGTGCGCACGCCGGTGGCCACGCGGCCCTTGCGATACTGCAGCGGGATGATGGTCCGCACCTCCAGGCCGAGCGACACCGTGACGCCGGCGCTGTCCGGCGCGCCCTGCACCGGCACCGTTCCACCCTTGGCGCTGATCACCAGCCGGGCCCAGTACTCGCCGTCGGCCAGACCGGCCGGGGGCCGGGCCAGCAGCCGGACCGTCTGGCGCTGCTTGGGCCCGAGCAGCACCCGCTTGGGAAACGCGTCGATCCAGCCGGCCGCGGACGGATAGTCGGGCGTGGGCCGGTCGATGGTGCGGAGCTCGAACCCGCCGGTCGAGTCGGTGACCGGGAAGCCGAAGAAGGCCGACAGGGTGACCTCGGAGGGATCGTCCCCCGGGTTGTAGAGCGTGACCGACGCGCTCCGAACCCGATGGTCCATGATGACCGCGTGAGGAGCCACCAGGACACCTTGGGCGACGAGCGCGGCGGGGCGGCACAGGCCCACCAGCAGCAGCGCGCAGCACGGCAGACGAGTCACAGGACAGTCACGGTTAAAGTGATGGTGTTAGAGTAGGACCCGCCTGATTGGTTGGAGTTCGCGGTCACGGTGCCGCCGAGAAGGATGTTCAATGTCGTATTCGTCATTGTGAACGTCTGTGGTCTTGTCGGATCGAACGTGACCGGTTCGTCTGTGCCGCCGGCTTGGGCGGCGATCCCGTCGGTCGTTCCGAACCTGATCTTCAGCACGTCGTTGGGCGGCCCCACCAGCTTGGTAGGCAAGTCAAACTGGAGTCGGATCATACTGCCGGTGGCGGCCACCACCCGGAGCTGTCCGGCCTTGACGGGGTCGCTCGGCAGCACCTGCAGCGCGACGCCCTGGACCACAGGTCCAAAGGCAAGGTCGCGCAGACCGACTGCGCTCACTTGGGCCCTGGCCGGCCGCGCGCCCGCGACAGCGACGCACGCGACGGCAAACGACAGGAAGCGCATGGCTGAGATCTCCCGGAAGGACCGGCGCGAGCGCGCCGGTCGGGACGGAAGATACAATCCCCGACCGGCGCTCCCGGACCCTGCAACGAAACGGGAGAGAGACTCAGGTCAGAGGTAAGCGACCTGCATCGTCACGGTGCCGACATAGGCGCCGGCCGCCTGGGCCGCCGCGGGGGCGACGGTGCCGCCGACGAACACCCACAGGTTGGCGCCGCCCGAGGGCACGGTCGTGGCCGCGGCACTCGGGGTGAAGCTGGTGGCGCCGACGGGGGTGTTGGCGGTGTTGTTCCAGCCGCCCGTCCAGGTGCCGATCGGCATGTTGTTGGCGCCCGACGTCAGGTTGGCCGGCAGGGTGAAGGTGAGCGCGACCGAGGTGGCCGCCTGCTTGACCACGCTGAAGAGGCCGGCCGTGGCGTCGGTGATGGCGATGGTCTTGTTGACGCCCGGGGTCACGTTGCCGAAGGCAAGGGGGTTGGTCCCGGTCACGGTGATGGCGGTGAGCACCGTCGCGGTAGCCTGAATCGAACCGCTCTGCGCCTGCAGCGACCCCGCGCCGACGCTCAAGGCGACGGCCGTCAAGGTCGATAGTACGGTTGCGATACGCATTGCCTCTCTCCCGATCGTTGAAGTGGATTGGTCCCGCTTCGTGGTCGTGCAGGGGAGGTCGCGCTCCCCGTCGGTGGGCGGCGGGGGCAATGCGCATGCCAACTCTTGCCGTGTCACGTTTCTCGACAGACGACGGCGGGAGCCTGGCGTCGGATGAGCTTCGCGTGGTTGGAGAAGGAACGACGGGCGGCCTGTCTCGGAGTTATACGATCCGGGGCGGTCTGGCGAACCGGCCGGAAACGCGTAAGTTACGCGTCGCCGACCAGTTTGAATCCGTCGAGTGAGGCCCATGCAGCGCTCTGCACCGCCCAGTCCCCGAGCTGTCCCGGCTGGTCCCCGCCGGGCCGGACTAGTGTGCGGAATCGCGACGATACTCGGGCTCGGCGCCGCCGCCCTTCCCAGGCAGGCCCAGGCCCAGGCCGCTGGCACGATGCAAGTCCTGGCAAACGTCGCCCGGGCGGAACCGGCTTGGGCCGGACTGAGGGGGGCACTAGCCATCGCCCGGGCGACGGGGACCGCCCCGGGCGTCCCGGCCCGCCGGCAGCTCGACCTGACGTTCGCCCGGATCCGGTGGGAGCCGGCGGTGGCTCGGGTCGGCACCCCGGCCGTCGCCACCGTGACAGTGCAGTACCTGCACAACTAGCCGGACGAGCCGACCCTCGATCGATTCGCCAGGTCGGTCCTGCGGAAAGCAGTCCTACTCGACCTTCAGCACCTCGACATCGAACACCAGGGTCGCACCCGGCGGAATGGCTGGCGGGGCCCCGCCGTCGCCGTAGGCCAGCGGGGGCGGCAGCACGAGCTTGCGCCGGCCACCGACCTTCATGCCCTTCACCCCCTCGTCCCAGCCCGCAATCACCTGCCCCGACCCGAGGGTGAAGGCGAACGGCTCACCCCGGTCGCGGCTGCTGTCGAACTTGGTACCGTCGGGCAGCCACCCGGTATAGTGGACGCTGACTGTCCGGCCGGGGACAGCCTCGTCGCCGTGACCGGCTATCACGTCGGTATACCAGAACCCGGCCGGCGCTTTCGTCATGTGGGTGGTGTCCACCTCGAGCGAGGCAGCGAAACCGCGCGACTTGTCAGCCGGACCGGGTCCGCAGGCGGCCAGGACCAGTGGGGCGAGGAACACGGTGGGGAGGAGAAGCGAGCGGCGTCGCATGCGAGTCCCGGGAAAAGGTGAGAGGCCCACCAACGACAAGGCCGACCCGGAGGTCGGCCCAGTAGGAACAGGAATCGGGACGGCGGGATTTGAACCCGCGACCCCTGCAACCCCATTGCAGTGCGCTACCGGACTGCGCTACGTCCCGTGGTGCGAGGCGGAAGTGTAGCCCGCGACCCCTCTGCTGGGAAGGGCGGCGGCGCCGCTGAAGGGCCGCGGCGCCGCGAACCGCCCGGATTGCCGCCCCGGGCTCGGCCCGCCGCCGGGTGACCGACCCCACCTCATCTTGTCCCCGCGTGCCACCGCTACTGGGAAGAGCCTCCAGAGGGGGTCGCCGACCCCGGCCCGGCATTTGCTAATAGAGGAGGGTCGTCGGCATGTCACCCCACGTTGGACGAGGAGAGAGCCATGAGTATGGACGAAGGGCTGCCCTGGGAGGCAGAGGGAGAGCGCCCCTGGGAGGCGGCCGAAGGCGACTGGGAATCCGCCGAGGACGAGACCTGGCGGGGTGAGCTCCACCTGGACGAGTGGCCGGAAAATCTCGCGGGACCGGAATACTGGCTGTACAAGAAGCAGGAAGACGATGAATAAGCCGAGCGTGGCAGTGGCATAGGCGGGGCCGGAATCGACACCGACCCCGCTGCCTCCCCCCCTGAACGAATCCCGAAACCCATCGTCCGTAACCTCATGCAGCGCGGTCAGATAGCGGCCGTTGACAGCATGTAAACTATTGCTATATTGTGTCTTACGCTGCATGACACCGGGTAAGCCACCCAGGGCCGACCCAACCTGCAGCGTGCGACCCGACCCCCGTAGCACGGGGTCTGAGACCCGGAGGAGTGGCCCCTCGGCCGTTCCGCGTACAGGACCGAAGGAGAGCAAACGACATGTCGGACAGCACGCCGCAAGCGGCCGAGCTGGCGCCCCCTGCGCCGCAGCCGTGGGATCCGTTTCAGTTGATGGACCGGTTGGACGAGGAAGCGTTGCGGAAGGAGCTCGAGGGCGTCGGCGTGACGGACCTCGTGTACGTGGTGAAAGAGGGAGGCCAGGAGGTCGTTGGCCTCTCCAAGACCGGCGTGGACGAATGCTGCATGGCGCTGGTGTCGCAGGGCCAGGTCATCCGCGAGGAAGACCTGCAGTACGAAGTGATCGGCGAGGGTGAGGACCGCGAGGCGCTCTTCAAGGTCAAGGCCGCCCGGTTTGCGGTGTCCCCGGAGGGGCAAGAGGTCCGGCTGGACCAGGTCATAGGGGTGAAGCGGCAGCCGCTGTTCTTCGAGTCCGCGCAGCTCGATCTCGACGCTCGGGTGCCCAGCAAGAAGTATCGGGGCCGTACCTATCGGGAGCTGCTCGAATCGGACGAGGGGCGGGACTACCTCGGCTGGATGGCGGAGAACTTCAGCGAGCCGGTCATCCGTGAGTTCGCCCGCCGGATTCTCAACGGCGAAACCGCCACGGCCCAGCGCGACCGGCAACTCAACCCGCACTGGTACGAGGCGGGCGCCATGAAGGCGGCGCGGAACGCCCGGTTCCGCCTGATCCCCGGCAACGTCCGGGCGCAGGTCATCGCCTCGGCGCGTGACGGCGGCCATGCCCGGGTGGTAGAGGCCCGAGCCGGCACCCTCCGTGGGGTCAGCAAAGCCGTTCCGACCCAGCCGGCGTCAGGGGCACAGCCGAGCGCCGCAGCGCAGCCGGTCAATCGTCCGACCGCGCAGGCGCCCGCTTCGGCGGGAGCATCGGCCGGCGCAGGGTCCACCGCTCCGGAGGCCGCAGGCGAAGTGGTCACTCGAGTCGGGCCCTACGCGCCGACGGAGAAGCAGGTCGCCTTCTATCAGCGGCTGGCCGAGTCGCCCGTGTTCAGCGATGAGGAGCGCCGGCGGGCATTCGAGTGGCTGGCCGCCAAGGCCACCCGGCAGACCATCAAGGACCAGATCGACTGGCTGAAGCGACAGGTGGAAACCCGCAAGGCCAACCGAGGGCAGTCGGCGGCCTGACCAGCCGGCAGCCTGACCAGCCGGCAGCCTGACCAGCCGGCAGCAAGGATAGAGCGAGGGGAGCATGCCAGCTGCATGCTCCCCTCGCGCGTTTCCCCGCAGTATCTGGCGGGCCGCCCAAGGCCTCCGCGGTAGCTGGCCGGCGGCCCAAGGCCTCCGCATTACCTGGCCGCCCGCCCGAGGCCTTCGCATTACTTGGCCAGACGCCCGCAAGGGTGCCCCAACCGATCTCCCGCAGACGGCCCAGCTGGGGCGCCCGCAAGGACGTGACAGGTACCACTCCGAGTCGCCAACCCACCTCGGCAGCCCGCCCCGTCGCCCACTGGGGGGCCCGGCGTTTTGCGACCGACTGGATCTTTTGCACCGATCGTCCGAAAACGCGGTGGAACCTGCCTCCGTATCACCCAGTAGAATAATGGCTTAGCCGCATTGTGAAGGCGGCCTGATTCGTGCGTCTAAACCGTGCGATCCGCCGGTCTCCATCGACAACCCTGCAGCCCCTCACAGCCAGGCATGAAGCGACTGCTCCAGTTCGCCCCGCTCGTGGTCCTGGCGGCGTGCGCGGGCCGGCTCCCGCCCGCCCCCATGGCGGCGCCGGTGTCCACCGCGATCCACGACTCCATGGCTCCCGTCGTCGACCTCGACGCCCTGACCCATGAGAGCTCCGCCGCGGACGCGGCGGTCCTCAATGATCTGGCCGAGACCGCGCCCGACGCCGCGGTCCCCAGCTTCGACGCCAGTGGTGTCCGGTGGGACATCGACGTGCTCACCTACGCCGCCCATCCGCGCGTGCGCTTCTACCTCGACTACTTCCAGCGGGCCCGGGGCGGGATGGCGGTGTTTCTGAGCCGCGGCGCCCGCTACGAGTCCTTGATCCGTTCCAGGTTCCAGGCCGAGGGGCTTCCCGGCGACCTCGGATACCTGGCCCTGATCGAGAGCGGGTATTCCAACGACGCCGTGAGCCGGGCCTATGCCGTCGGCATGTGGCAGTTCATGCGGGGCACCGGGGCCGGATACGGCCTGCGGGTGGACTCCTGGGTGGACGAGCGCCGCGACCCCATCAAGGCGACCGAGGCGGCAGCCCGCCACCTGAGCGACCTGCGTCGCCGGTTCGGCTCGCTCTATCTGGCGGCCGCGGCGTACAACGCCGGTGCCGGCAAGGTCTCGCGAAGCCTCGGCAAGCTCGACTGGGACACGCCGGCCGAGATCGCGGCCGAGGACACCACCGCGGCGGAGCCCGATGAGGCGACGGACGGCGACGGCGCGGCGGCGCTGGTCGCGGACGCCACCGATTCCCTCGAGGCCGACCCGGCCGACACGCTCGACGCCGAGGATCCGGACGAAACGTCGACCGACGTCGCGCCTGAAGGGGCCGTCCCGGCCAGCCTGGCTTCGGCCTCCCTGGCCGGCCCGGCCGCCGACGGCCGCCTGACCATCACCAGCGATGCCGCCTTCTTCCGGCTCGCCTCCAACGATCTGCTCGCCGGCGAGACCCGGGACTACGTGCCCAAGCTGATCGCCGCGGCGCTGATCGCCAAGCAGCCGGAGCGGTACGGCTTCAGCCCCGTGCCGCCGGCCCCGCTGGCCTACGACTCGCTGGTGGTGCAGGACGCCACCGGGCTCGACGTGGTTGCCGGCCTGGCCGATGTCAGCCTGGCGGAGATTCGCGAGCTCAATCCCCAGTATCTCCGGCTGATCACTCCACCTCGCTCGACCATGGTGGTCCGGCTGCCGGTCGGCACCGGACCGCGGGTGAGCGCGCAGTATGCCCGGCTCAGCCCGAAGGCCCGAGTGCACTACCTGAGCTACGTGACCCGGCGCGGCGAGCGGATGGCAACGATCGCCGCCAGGTACCACCTGCCCCTGCGCGACCTTCAGGCGTTCAATCCGAAGGTCCGGACCACCCGCCCGGCCGGAGGCACCCGGCTGGTGATCCCGGCAGCCGCGGTGCCGTCGGCCCTGGCCATGCGCGCCACCGGTACGATCGGCGGCGGCCACAGGGCGCATGGCGTCCGCAGCGTGCATCGGGTCCGGCGGGGCGAAACCCTGACGGGCATCGCCCGCCGCTACCGGGTCTCGGTCCGTTCGCTCCAACGGGTGAACGCGCTCCGGAGCGCGCACGCGCTCCGGGCCGGCATGCGCCTCCGCATTCCGGCCTGATCCCCACCCCTCACGACCTCCACGAGCGATCCGTGTCCGCCGACAGCAGCCCCCCCGCCGCCGCCAGTCCGAACCCGGCCCCGACCGCCCCGCTCTCCGAGCGCACCGCGATGGCGGTCCTGGGCTCAATGCTCGTCCTCATCGTCGCACTGACCCTGCTGCTGATCCAGACCACCTGGGTCGATGCCATCAGCGCAGCCGAGCCGCCGGCCACCGCCGACGGGAGCCTGGCCCAGCGGTGACGGCTCGGCGGGTCTGGCGCACGGTTCCCCCGCTGGTGGCCACCGTGGCGATCGCCGTGGCGGCCGCCGCGGCCGCCGCGGGCGTCGCGGCGGCACTGGCCGGCGGGTCGGTCGCCCCGCGAGGCTACGCCGTCGCCCGTCCGTCCGAGGACACCCTGCGCGCCCGCCTGGTCTCGAGCCGGACCGCAGCGGCCGGCACCCGCCGGCTGGGCGGCTCGATGGTGGTCGGTTACCTCTCCGCCCACGGCCTGCCGCCGGTCGAGGGAACGCTCACCATCAGCGACACGGGCCTGATCTTCCGCTCGACCGACGGCCGGGACGAGCGGACGCTGCCGGTCGTGGGGCCGGTGCGGCAGTCGGCCCAGGGCCGCTGGCGGGCATCCGCCGTGTCGCTGGCGTACATCGACGGCAGCCGGCCACAGCCGGCCTACCTGTTCCGCCTGGACGGCGGGGTGTTCGAGACCGAGGCGCCGGGCGGGCTGCTCGAGGTCGCGGCCCATCCCGACTGGCTCGACAGCGTGGCTTCGCGCGAGTGGCGGGAGGAGCGCCCCCTGGTGCCGGCCGCGGGCGTCTCGGTCTGGGGCGTGCTCGACGCCGCCCTGCATAGCGGGTACGCGGACTCGCTGTACGCCCTGTTCGGCCGGCCGGCGCAGCCCGCGGGGCTGGTCGGAGACCGCGGCCGGGCCGCCGGGCGACTCGGCGAGTACATCGCCACCCGCGATTCGCTGGCCCTCGACCCGGCGAGGATGACCAGCACGACGCAGCTCCGGCATACGCTGGCTCACGAGCTGGCCCACCGGTGGCAGGCCCGCGCGAGCGGGCAGCTCGCGCTGCTGTGGCAGGGGGTGCCGCCGATCCGCGATCCGCGACGCTACGGCTTCGGCAGCGTCGGGGAGCACCAGGCCGAAGCCGCGGCGTTCGCGATCCACTTCCTGTTCGCCACCGCGGCGGATGGTCGCCCGGCCCAGGACGCTGCCACACTCGATCACTACGAGCTGCTCGTCCCCGGCACTCGGCTGATGGCCCGCTACTTCGCACTCCAGCCCATCCTCGCACGGCACCCGCTCCGGGCCTGGCTCACGACGGGCCGGATCGACTCGTAGCGACAGGTGCCGGGGATCAGGACAAGCCCCGGCGATGGCTGGCGGAAGCAGGCTGACCGGTTCCCCGATAAGTTCCGCGTGATGATCGCCCTGAGTCCTGACCCGACCGCCCAAACCGATGCCCTGCTGGTAGGCCGGCTGGTAGTGGCCGCCGCGCTGGCGGCCGTCGTCGGCTGGGAGCGTGAGCAGGCCCACAAGCTGGCGGGCCTGCGCACGCACATGCTGGTCGGGCTGGCGGCGGCAACCTTCACCGTACTGGGCACGATCGCGATGGAGGCGACGGCGTCCTCCGCGGGTCTCCGGGCGGACCCTGTCCGGGTGATTCAGGCCGTCGCACTCGGCGTGGGCTTTCTGGGGGGCGGCGCCATCTCGGCGTCCCGGCGCGGGGGGCACGCGGGGGGACTGACCACTGCGGCGTCAATCTGGGCCACGGCGGCCGTCGGGATCGCGGCCGGCCTGGGCCATTACGTGCTGGCCGCCGGAGCAACCCTTCTGCAGCTGGCGATCCTGCATGGCGTAGCCCTGCTCGAACGGCGGGACCCTCCGCCAGCGCGGGACCGGAGTGATCCCGGCGGATAGCCTGGCAGTCCGGGTGCGCCCGGTCATCGCCCTGTAGGCCGGCACCCCGGTGGGAGCAATCAACTCGACGGGATTGGGAAGCAGATCGTGCGGTGGACGGCAGGAGAGCCACAGGTCGGATTTGAACCGACGACCGCTCGATTACGAATCGAGTGCTCTACCCCTGAGCTACTGTGGCCGATCAACAGTGCGGGGGCGCACTGCGGTGCGCCCCCGATGCGATGCCCTGGCGCGGATTCGAACCGCGACGCCTTTCGGCACTACCCCCTCAAGATAGCGTGTCTACCAGTTTCACCACCAGGGCGCGGCGGAGCAAGATAGCCGCCGTGTCAGGGGGGGTCAACTAGCGGAAGAAGCGGATGTTGGCGACAAACGGGCTGCCCGCGATCGGGGTCCCGTTGAGGGTGATGGTGACCCTCACCTGGCCCAGCCGGAACGGGACCCAGACGGCGCGATAGGTCCCGTCCGCGTTGTCGACTACGGTCAGGGAGCTGGTCCCTTCGGGCGTGATCTGGACGGCGTCGCCGCCGTGGCCCACGGGGTTGCCGGCGGGGTCGCGGACCTGAACCCCGATCTCGAGCGGCGTGGCAAAGACCCCGTCGGGCACCGACGCCACGGTCTGGCCAGGATCGCTCGGTCCCGGACTGACCGTGCTGGCGAAGGGCGAGCCCGGCACCGGCAGGCCCGCCACCCGGACGTCGATCTGATCCACACCCACGGTCGTCGGCGTGTAGCGGGCCCGATACCCGCCGCCGCCGGCATCCTCGATCGCCACGGCGGCGCCGGGATTAGCTCCGGTCACCACCACCCCGATCTGCCCTGCCGCGCCGGCCACCGGGTTGCCGAACTCGTCCTGCAGCGTCATCGCCACCACGGTCGCCAGCCCGGCCGCGCCCGCCGGCACCTGCGCACCGGATCGCGCCGCGCTGGGCGCCGCCGCCGTCACGGTCACCTCCGTGCTGCCGAGCGGCGTGTCGCCGGCGGCGGCGGAAACCGGGTGTGGTCCCGCGGCGGTGGCGCTGAACCGCCCGGTGGCGGTACCAGCGGGGTCGGTCACACCGGGCTGCTGCAGGGTCACCCCGCTGCCGCCCGCCGTGAGCGTCACCGCCACACCGGGCACCGGGTTGCCGCGATCGTCGCGGACCACCACGGTGATGGTGCTGGAGCTGCCGCCGGCCGACGCGACGATGCTGCCGGGCACCGCCGTCACCGAGCTCTGCTCGCCGCTGGGCGTGCCGGTCACGCCGGTGGCCGTGAAGGTGACGGGATTGCCGCTCACCCCCTCGGCCCCCACCGTCGCGGTTAGCGTGTTGGTCCCGAGCTGGCCGCCGAGCGTCCAAGCGCCTACTCGGGCCGTGCCGTCGGCCCCGGTCGAGGTGCTGCCGCCCGACACACTGCCACCGCCCGACGCCACCGCGAAGGTCACCGGGACGTTGGCGACCGCCGTGCCGCCGGCGTCGCGCACGATCACGGCGGGACGGATCGGCACCGAGGTGCCGGCCGGCGCCGTCTGACCGGCACCCTGTGCCACCGCGACCGTCGCGGGTGGCCCGACGCCAAGGGATACCGGCGTGCTGACGGCGGAAGCGTATCCGTCGGCGGCGAAGATCAGGGTGCGCGACCCCGGCGCGCCCGCGATGGCGAGGTCGGTGAAGGTGACCCGGCCGTCGCCGTCGCTCTGACGGCTGGTGGTGCCGCGGAGCGTGCCGTCGCCCGCGGCGATCTGCACGATCACCGTGACGCCGGCGCGCGGCAGCGGCGCACCGGCAGGATCCTGCAGCCGCAGCACCGGCTGCGGGTCGATCGGGGCGCCGCTCTCGGCGATGGCGCCGGGCTGGGTCTCGATCGCCAGCTTGGCGGCGACGGCCGTCGTGGTGAAGGAGACGGGATGGTCCGGCAGCGGGGTCGCGATGGCGGTCGTGAGATAGGTGCCGACCTCCAAGCCAAGCACCCGCTGCGCGGCGGCCCGGCCGTCGGCATCGGTCACCACCGTGGTCGGCGAGACGCCGCCTCCACCCAGAGCCGTCCAGGTGATCTCTACTCCCGGCGCCGGGTTGCCGAAGCGATCCACCACCCGAACGACCAGCGACTCGGCGGCCGGCTCCTGGATGGGGGCCGTCTGGGCGTCGCCCGCGACGGCGCTGATCCGGTTGGCCTGCCCCTCGTTGGGCAGGACCAGATCGCCCCCGCCGCAGGCGGCGGCACCGATGACCGCGGCGAGCGCGACCGATGAACGGAGTCGAGGCATCAGGGCTGTGGGCTGGAGGAATCGAGGCACGAATCCGCGTGCCCTAGCATACGGTGAGTCCTCCCCCTTACGCCAGGAGATGGCTCACATGCTGAAAATTGCATCGCGGTGCAACCGGCATCAGCGAGCGGGCTGGTCCCCGCCGCGAGAGCGGCGCTGCCCGCCTGCAGCGAGGCTGGTCGCGCGTCGCTACTGCTGGAATCCGAGGCTGGTCGCGCGTCGCTACTGCTGGAATCCGATCCGGGTGGATGCCACGGCTGTCGCGGTCTGGGCCGAGGTCACCGTGATCGGATCGGAAACGACCTCGGTGTACCCCGGGGCGGTGAACCGCAGGCTGTAGCTGCCCGGCAGCCCCACCACGGCGAGGTCGCCGAACGCGGCCCGCCCTTCGGCGTCGGTCGTCACCGCCTGGGTGCCGGCCAGCAAGCCCGCACCCGAGGCCAACTGGGCCGTCACGACGACGCCACCGAGCAGGAGCGGATCACCGGAGGCGCTGCGGAGCTGGATCACGGGCTGGGGGTCGAACGGAGCCGCCGCCACCGCGGAGGACGCCGGCTGAGTGCTGAGGCTGAGCCCGGGCGGCGGCGGGGTGTCCACCTGATGGGACACGGCGCCCGAGCTCGGCGCGAAGTTGCCGGCACCGGCATAGCTGGCCGTGATGGTGACCGACCCCGCAGCGGTGAAGGTGAGGGCACAGCTCCCGGCCGGCGCGGCCCCGGTACAGCTCTGGTCGCCGCCGGTCACGGTGACCGTGCCGCCGGGGACTCCTGCCCCGCTCTCGACGGTGAACGACACGGTGACGGCCTCGCCCGGCAGCGACGGGTCGGGGTCGTGGGCCATGATCCGAGTGGTCGTCGCCGCCTGACCGACCGTGATCGTCGGCTGCTGGTCGATGATGACGTCGCCAACGGCGGCCTGGAGCTGCTTGGGGCCGGCTTCGCTCGCGCTGAAGCTGAACCGGGCTTCCCCTTTCTTGTCCGTCGTCGCCGACGCCGGCGTAATGGTGACGCCGGCGCCGGTGGCGGTGAGGGTGACCGTCTCACCTTCGAGGGGACGGGAGGCGTCATCCCGCACCGTCACCTTGACCTCGGTGGCCTGGCCCAGCTCGACGGTGCTCGACCTGACCTCGACCGTCGAGGTGCTGGCGCTGGGCACCGGCGGGGGCTCGAGGACGGTGTGGAACTCCTCGCCGCTGCTGGCGGCGAACCCGTTGCCCCCGGCGTACGTCGCGGTCAGGGTCCGGGTGCCCGACGCAGTGAGGATGATGGGGCAGCCGCCGACCGACACATCGGCGGTACAGGACTCGGTCCCGCCGCTGGCGGTGACCGTCACCGATCCCGTCGGCGTGCCGCCAGTCGCGGTGACGCTGAACTGCACGGTCACCACGGCGCCGGGGTCGGAGGGATCAGGGCTATCCGAGGTGACCACGGTGGTGGTGGGCAGCGGCCCTGGCTGGCGAACGGTGTGGAGCTCGGTCGTCGTGCTGCCGGCAAAACCGTTTCCACCCGGGTAGCTGGCCGTCAGGGTCCGGCTCCCGGGCGTGAGCAGCGTCAGGGGGCAGGAGCCCACCAAGATATCCGCGCTGCAGGCCTCGTCGCCGCCGCTCGCCGTGACCGTGACGGTGCCGGTCGGCGTCCCGCTCGCGGCGGTGACCGCAAAACCCACCGTCACCACGACGCCTGGGTCCGAGGGATCGGGGGCGTCGGTGGTGATGGTGATGGTGGTGGCCACCGGCCCCGGTGCGCTCACCACTATCTGACCCGACGTAAGCGGGCTGAACCCGGGCGCGGTGAACTGAAGGGTGTGCGGGCCGGTGGCGCCGGTGATCACGAGATCGGGAAAATCGGCCCGGCCGTTGCCGTCCGTGACTTGGGTCAGGGTCCCGGCGAGGGTACCTGCGCCCGACGCCAGACCGACCGTGACCGCCACGTCGGGCGTGCGGAGGTCGCCGCCGGCTGGAGTCCGGAGCTGGATCACCGGTGCCGGCTTGAGGGCCACCCCCTGGATGGCACCGGCAGGCGGCTCAGTGCGGAACGCGAGCTGACCGGGGGCAGGCGCCTGGACCGTGTGGTCTTCCGTGTCACTGCTGCCCTCGAACTCGCCGCTGCCGGTAAACGTCGCCGTGAGGGTCCGGCTGCCGGGGTTGGCAAGGCGCAGGGTGCATTCGCCTGCCGCGACGGAACCGGTGCACGACGCGCCGTCGTCGGATCGAACCAGGACCTGCCCCGCCGGGGTGCCGCCAGGGGCCTGAACCGTGTACCGGACCCGCACGTCGGCGCCGGCAACCGAGGGATCAGGATCGTCGGCCTCGATCCTCGTGGTGGTCGCGGCCCGAACCAGCGTGATGGAGCCGGACCGCACGCCGGTGTACCCCGTCGCGGAGAAGGCCAGCGTGTAGCTCCCCGCGGGACCCGAGATGGTCAACCCGTCAAACGAGACTCGGCCGTCGCCCCCAGTAGTCCGCGTCCGGGTGCCGCCGAGCGTTGCGCCCGGCTGGACCAGGGTGACGGTCACTGCCACGCCGGCGGCCCGCCGGGGCGAGCCGTCCGGCTCGCGCAGCTGGAGCGCCGGAGCGGGTGCCAGTGCTGCCCCTCGGGCCACGTTGGCCGGCGGCTGGGTCTCGATGGTCATGCCCGGAGGAGTTCCGGGAGTAGCGGTGGCGGTGAAGCCCACCGTGCCTACGCCGGAGAGGACTGCGGTAGCCGTGTTGGCTCCGGGAGCCGGCCCAAGGGTCCACTCGGTAGCGGCGTAGCCCGCGTCATCGGTCACCGTGGTGGCCGGAGTCACGGAGCCCCCGCCTTCCCCGACGACCCAGGTGATGGGCAAGCCGGCAACCGGATTCCCCGACACGTCCAGGGCGCGCACCACCAGCGCCCGGGGCAGCGGGGTGCCCACGAGCGCCGCCTGGCCATCGCCCGAGACCGACTCGAGCGAGGCCGCGGCCCCGGCGGTGGCCTGGTGGGTGAAGGTGAGCGGCGACCCGGCCAGCCCGGGCGCGCTCGCCACCGTATGCTGGACGCCGGCCGACTCACCGAGGGTCCGCTGGACGGAGGCCAGTCCATCATCGCCGGTGACCGTGGTCGCCTCGCTCACCGTGCCGCCCCCCTCCGCGCTCCAGGCGATGGCCACGCCCGGGATCGGGTTGCCGAAGGCGTCGGTCACCTGCACCACCAGCGGATCCGCCAGTGCTCCCCCGACGGGGGCACTCTGACTGTCTCCCGCCACGGCCTGCAACTGGTTGGCGTCCTGCGAGAGGGCGGTCAGCGACACGGACTCACTCAGCGTCTGGCTGCCCCCCGCCGTCGGCACCCGCACCTCCGCCGCCACGGGGCCGACGACGGTGCCCAGCACCACCTCGAACGCCGCACGGCCGTCCGCCCCCGTCTTGGCCGAGGCGGGGGCGACCGTGGCCCCGGCCGCGCCGAGGAACACGAAGGAGACCGGGGCGTCCACCACCGGCCGCTCCTGGGCGTCCGTCACCTCGGCGATGATGGGCGCGGCCAGGGGCCCGCCGACCCGGCCGCTCTGACCGTCGCCCTCGACAACGTGAATGGCGGCCGGCTCGCCGCCACCGGGGAGAACGAGGTCGTCGCCGCCGCAGGCGGCGAGCAGGGCCACGACAGCTACCAGGCGACGGGCAGGTCTGACTGTCACCACGAAGACTCGGCAGGTTGATCTGGAATGGGATTCGGGAACGCGGAATTATAAGGTAGTGGGCCACCGATCGGCGGTGGGCGCCGTCACATGGGCGGGTGCGCGGGAGCCGGCGCGAGGCGCGTGTGACCGCCAGCGTACCGTGCGACAGCGATCAGGAGGGCCGGTGAAGCCGACCGGCTTCAGGGGCCGACAGTCACGGTGACGGTGGCGGTGGCCGCGTCCGCGCCGTCGAACGCTTCGTAGGTGAAGGAATCGGGCCCGGTGAAGCCCGAGTCCGGGGTGTAGGTGAACGAACCGTCGCTGTTCAGCACTACGACTCCGTGGGCGGGATCGCTGGCGTTTCTCGCGATCAGCGCCGAAGGACCCGCGTCGGGGTCGGTATCATTGGCGAGCACACCGGGGGCCCCGACGACCAGCGGGGTGTCCGTCGGCGTCACGTTCGACCCATCGTCCCCTGCCGTGGGCGGCACGTTTGCCGCCGGGTTGACCACGTGGCCGGTGTTGACGCTTGGTGCGGGGTTGAAATTCGCATCTCCGGGATACTGAGCGATGAGCGTGCGGTTCCCGGTTTCCGTGAGCGTGAGCGTGCAGCTCGAGGGCCCGAAGACCGCCGGCGCACTGCACGATGGCTCGGGACCGCTGCTCACGCTGATGGTCACATCCCCCGTGGGCGTGCCGCCGCCGGCGCCATTCGGCAC
>DATAOR010000013.1:0-6323 GCA_036265635.1 Gemmatimonadales bacterium | reverse complement strand
CGGAGCGCCGGGGCGACGGCCAGCGGCGCGTTCGCCGTCGCGGGAGGCGAGGCGACGCCGACCAGGTGGGGCTCGCCCCAGCAGTACAGGCGGTCGCCCGTCGTCACCCCGCAGGTGTGCCCGATCCCGGCGCTGATCTGCCGGAACGCCAGCCCGCCGGCCACCGGAACCGGCGTCAGACTCGAGTCGGTGCTGCCGGTGCCCAGCTGGCCCGACTCGTTGTTGCCCCAGCACCAGGCCTGGCCCGAAGCGGCGACGCCACAGGTGTGCCGGCCGCCGGCGTTGACCTGGACCAGCGCCGGCGCCGCGGCGGCCGACGAGGCCGCGGCGAGGGGCGCGGCCGCCGGCGCGCCGGACGGCGCGGTGGGCTCGCTACACCCGGTCAGCGCGATTCCAGTCAGGACGGCCGCGATCACGACGGGGAAGCGATGCGGCGGGATCAAGGGGACCAGGGGAACTGCAGTCATAGCAGCCTCGGGCCGAGAGGGATTGCCTACCCTAGCGCCGTGGTGTCAAGCAGATCTCAAGGCGCCGCCAGCCCGGACTCGAGCTGCCACTGCCCCGGACGGCCCGCCACCGGCAGATGGGTCAGCCACCACTCGATCGCCCGCTCCTGCGTCCAGTCGCCCGCGCCCGCCAGCCCGGCCAGCCGGCGCGACAGCTCGCGGGCCGAGGCCGGCCGCCCGGCCGGATCCTTGGCCAGGCAGTCCAGCACCAGCGCGTCGAGCGCGGGCGGGATCGGCTGGCGGGCGCGGGCCGACGGCGGGACCGGCGGCGCCGAGGCGTGCTGCACGATCAACCCCATGGCGTTGTCGGCCGTGAACACGGTCTGGCCGGTCAGCAGCCAGTAGGCCACGCAGCCGACGGCGTAGAGATCGGCCCGGCCGTCCACCGCGGTCCCCATCGCCTGCTCCGGCGCCATGAACGCGGGCGTGCCGTTGATCGCGTTCTCGCTGGTCTCGAGCGGGCTCGCCGCCCCGGACTCGGGCGCCGCCCGCACGATGCCGAAGTCGAGCACCTTGACGAAGTCGTATTCCTCGCCGTAGCGGCAGAGGAAGATGTTGGCCGGCTTGATGTCGCGGTGGACCAGGCCGCAGGCGTCGGCCTCCGACAGCGAGTGGCAGACCTGGCGCAGCAGGTAGACGGCGCGCTCGGGCGGGACCGGCCCGAAGCGGCGGACCAGCGTGTCGGCGTCGAGCCCGTCGAGCAGCTCCATCACGTAGTAGAACATCCCGTCCTCGGCCCGGCCGAAGTCGAACAGGTCGACCGTGTGGGGCGAGCGCAGCCGGGCGATGGCCTGGGCCTCGCGCTCGAACCGGCGGACCAGCTCGTCCGACGGACCGGCCGACCGGATCAGTTTGATGGCGGCCGGCCGCGCCAGCAGCCGGTGGCGGGCCCGCCAGACCTCGCCCATGCCGCCCTCGCCCAGCTTCTCCTCCAGCCGGTAGCTGCCCAGCTCGCGGGCCCGCCGGATCTCGGTGCCCAGGCCGTAGACCACCCGGGCGCCGACGTACGCCATGCCGACCACGATGAGATAGGGAAACACCAGGCCGAAGAAGAACTGCCCCGGATCGAGCCTGGCGCTGGTGACGCCCGACGCCATCACCACCGCGAGGGTGACGGGCACGGCGCTGACCGATGCCAGCGCGGCCGCGACCGCCCGGCGCGGCGCGGTCGGCACCACCACCGTGAACAGGACCACCCAGACGGCGACCCAGGAGAGGCCCAGCATGCCTTGGTGCTCCTCCAGCATCCGCGGATCGGCGAACTCGGCCGCGGCGATGGCATAGCTGCTGACTACCTCGAACACCAGGCCGATGGTGGTGACCGCCGGCAGCGGGAGGCGGGCGCTCCGGATCACCGCCGCGACCGTCAGGCCGAGCGCGATGCCGAGCACGCCGGGGCCCCACTGGAGGAAGCTGCTGAGGAACCGGGCCCGGTCGCCGGGGAACAGCAGGGCCGGGAAGATGCCGCCCAGGAAGAAGGCCAGGGCGTACACCAGGGCGAGCACCCGGAGCCGCTCGGCCGACTGGCCGAGCAGGTCGGACGGGAAGCCGGACGAGACCGCCCGCCCGGACGCGGGCGGCGGGTCCGGTCGGAGCAGGGTGACGTGCTCGGTCATGCCGAGACTCTCGCGGGATGGGGACGGCGGACTCCGCGGGCGCTCGAGCGAGCCGCGCCCCGCGGGTGGAGTGGATGGTATCGCCGGGCGCACCGGTTGTCGAGCGGAGCGGGCGGCCGGCCTGGCGGTGTTGACTCCGCCGTCAGGCGTTGTGGACGCCGGAAGCCACGTTGCCGGTGATCGTCGCCGGCAGGAGCATCGCGGCACCCTCACCGAAGTGGCAGGCGCCCGCCACCCGCTGGGTCTCCCCGAACCGGGCTACCCAGAGCAGTCAGCCGGCGACCCGGCGGGTCTCCCCGAACCGGGCCACCCAGAGCCGCTCCTCCGGCAGCCCCGCGGCGCGCCAGGCCGCCGCGGCGCGGCGGGGCGGCTCGTCCATCGGCTCGTCGGTCAGGCGAAACGTGCCCCAGTGGAGCGCCAGCATGACCGGCAGCGGCCGGTCCTGGTGCGGCGCCGTGAGGTCGCGGTAGACCTGCACCGCCTCCTCCGGGTCCACGTGCACCACGTGCATGAACCAGCGGGGGTCGTAGGCCCCGATCGGGATCAGAGCCAGGTCGAACGGCCCCAGCTCCGCGCCGACCCGGCCGAACTCCGGGTGATAGGCCGTGTCGCCCGCGAAGAACACCCGCCGGCCGCCGGCCTCGACCACGAAGCCGCACCAGAGCGAGCGGTTGCGGTCGCCCGGGCCGCGGGCGCTGAAGTGGCGCGCCGGCGTGGCGGTGATGCGGGCGCCAGCGACGGTGGTCCCGCCCCACCAGTCGAGCTCCACGATCCGACGCGGCCCCCAGCCGCGGAGGTAGCGGCCGAGGCCCAGCGGCACTATCCAGGTGGCCTCCGGGTGGGCCCGGGCCAGGTGGCGGACCGATGACCGGTCGAGATGGTCGTAGTGGTTGTGCGACAGGAGCACGAGATCGAGCGGCGGCAGCTCGCCGAGCCCGAGCCCCGGGTCCATCACCCGCCGCGGGCCGAGCCATTGGACGGGCGAGGCGCGCGGGCTGAAGACGGGATCGGTGATCAGATTGAGCCCGCCGAGCTGGACCAGCACGGTCGAGTGGCCGATCCAGGTCGCACTCACGACCCCGTCGGGCGCGCGCGGCCGGAGGATCTCGGGCACGGCCACGGGAAAGCTGCCCCGTGGCGGGCTCGGCGCCCGCGGCCGGGTGCGCCGCTCGACCAGCCAGCGAAACAGGTCGGCGGCGCCGCGCGGCTCGCTGTCGGGCCAGGGGTTACGGAAGCGGGGCACGGGCTCGGGTCGGTGACCGACGTCCGGTGGGTCTCATCGCGGCACCATGAATCGGCCACCGCCGTGGGTGTGGTTGGCTCACTTCGCCGAGGGCCGAAGCCGTTTCTCGTAGCGCCAGACCTCGAAGGTGATGCCGTCGGCGAAGTCGGGCCGGTGGGACACGGTGCCGGCGCGCTGCCAGCCGCATTTCTCGTAGAACCGCGCCGCCCGGACGTTGCCGACCGCGCACGCCAGCCACGCCGTCTCCGTCCCGCCCACCGCCAGCCGGGCCTCGGCGTCGGCCATCAGCGCGGCCGCCACTCCCGCCCCGCGCGCCGCCGGCGAGACGTAGAGCTGGTACAGCTCCTCGTCCCTGGCGATGCAGAAGCCGACCGGCTCACCCGGCGGCCCCACCACGCGCACGTGCGGCAGGGCGGCGGCCAGCCGGTCGCGGAAGCTCGCGAGCGTACGGATCCGGGCCAGCTCCTCCGGCAGGATGCCGGCGTGGGCATCCCGCCAGCCCTCGAACCAGATCTGCGCCAGGCGATCGAGCTCGGCCACCTGCGCTTCCCTCACCTCCACCGTGGGCCCCGCATCCACCTGCTGGGCGCCGTCTGTGGCCGCAGTGCTGCCTCCAGGATCACCTTACCCTACCTCGATCACGTAGTACCAGTTGCCTTCGTTGCTCCTCGATGTGGTATGGGGGTTGTCGAACGTGATGGTCCGCTCCCTGGCTTCACCCTGCTTGTTCCACTGATCGATCACCTGAATGCCTCGGCCGTTATGCCCCAGGTAGATGGCCGCGTGCTTGCCTCGATCATCGGTCGGATAGTGATCGTCAACGAAGGTGGCGATTGCGGTATAGGGCGGGATCTGCCCGGCCTTGGCGTCCCGGATCCTGAGACCCGGCCGCCACAGGCGGGTCGCGGGCGCACCGGTAGTCTGCCGAATCAGCTCGACGCATTCGGTCCGGCCTTGGGCATTTTTCCATTTGCCCTTGCCCTCGGGCAGCACCACGAGTGCCATGCGAAACGCCATCAGGACCTCCGGAAACTGATCGGTGCCGAACCTTCGAGGGTGAGTCCGCAGCTCAGGCGCCGTGCCACAGCCACGCGGCGCCCCGCACCCCGCTCGAGTCGCCGTGGCGGTTGACCACGATCCGCGTCGCCACCCGGTCGGAGAAGACGTGCGCCGGCAGCGCCGCGGTGACGCCGTCCGCCAGGCCGGGCAGGTTCGACATCCCACCGCCCAGCACCACTACATCGGGATCGAGCAGGTTGAGCACGCCGGCCAGCGCCCGGGCCAGCCGGTCGCGGTAGCGCTCGAGCGCCCGGACGGCGTGCCGCTCACCCTCGGCCCAGGCGCGGACGATGTCCGGGGCCGAGCGCGGCTTGCCGGCGTGCCGGGCGTAGTCGCGCTCGAGGCCCGGCCCCGAGAGAAAGGTCTCGACGCAGCCGGCCTTGCCGCAGTAGCACGGCGGCGCCGCGGCCCGCTCGTCGTCGGTCATCCACGGCAGCGGGTTGTGGCCCCACTCGCCGGCGATCTGGTTGGGCCCGCCGTGGACCCGCCGGTGGATCACGATCCCCCCGCCGACGCCGGTGCCCAGAATGACGCCGAACACGGTGTCGGCCCCCTGGCCGGCGCCGTCGATCGCCTCGGACAGCGCGAAGCAGTCGGCGTCGTTGGCCACCCGCACCGGCCGGCCCAGCCGGGCCTCGAGGTCGGTCAGCAGCGGGCGGCCGATCAGCCAGGTGGAGTTGGCGTTCTTGACCAGCCCGGTGGCCCGGCTCACCGTCCCGGGAATGCCCACGCCGACGGTGCCGGCTCGGCCGGTCTCGCCCTCGATGGCGTGGACCAGCCGGACGATGGTGTCGAGCGTGCCGCGATAGTCGGGCGGGGTGGCCATCCGGCGCGGCGGGGCGACGACCCGTTCGCCCTCGAGGCCGATGCCCTCGGTCTTGGTGCCGCCCAGGTCTATGCCGATTTCCATGCGGGCTCACGAGGCGGGTCGCGGGGCCGGCGGTGACTGGCCGGCGGCAGGACCGGCGCGCACGCGCCGGTGCCGGGCCGGCCCAGGTGGGCCGGCCGATGCCGCGAGTCTGGCCTCGGATCGGCGCGCGGTCAAGGACCGCGCGGTCTCACTGCGCGTCGGCTACGGGCGCGGATTGCGGCGGCCCCGGGATCGGCCGCTCGACCGGCGCCCAGACGTCGCTGTGGCGCAGCGCACCCACCACAAAGCCAATGAACGCCCCGGGAATCACCCCGGCAGCGAAGAGGCACTCCTCCGTCGTGGGGACCAACCAGCCCGAATCGCCGGACGCGTCCGCCGCGCAGGCCGCGCCGATCGCCAGGCCCACCGCGGCGCCGATCAGCGCCCCCCGCCCCGCGTTGCCTTTCCGGCCGACCCGAACCTGGAGCACCGCCACCGAGTCGGTCGGCAGCGCAATGCGGGCCGTCGTGCCCGGGTTGCCCGGCAGGCCGGGGGTGAAGCGGTCCACCACCAGGCTGTCCGCCTGGTAGGCCACCAGACGGCCCGTCTCGAACCGGGCGGTGTCGGCACGGACGGTATAGCGGATCCGGGCGCCGACGGATGGCGTAGGGGCCAGGTCGGTCTCGACCCGGGCGGGCGCGCACCCGGTGGCCAGAAGGACGAACAGGAGCAGGGACAATCCGGCTGGGGTGCCGGCACATGGACGACGCGGTGAGCTTCGCATGGCACGCTCCTGGGCAGGTACGCCCAAGATACGAGCCCCGGCGGACCGCATCGTGAAAGCAGACGTAAGGTGGTCTCACGAATCGGCCGGCCCGGCGGCCCCCATCCCCGCCGCCCGCCCGGTGGCCCAGGCCCAGAGGAAGTTGTAGCCGCCGATCGGACCGAAGGCGTCGAGCAGCTCGCCGCACAGGTAAAGGCCGGGGCACCGCCGGCTCTCGAGCGTGGCGGGGTGGATCTCCGCCAGGCTCACGCCGCCGCCCGTCACT
>DATAOR010000012.1:0-8645 GCA_036265635.1 Gemmatimonadales bacterium | reverse complement strand
ACCTGAGCAACGCTGCCGGCCGCCTGGTCAGCCGGCACGACCCGCTCCGGAACTTCGACCAGAATCTCCGGCTGATCACCAACGCGGACTTCGGCAACACCCGCGGGGTGGACATCCGGCTCGACCGCCGGTTCGGCAACTTCTTCAACGGCACGCTGGCCTACACCTACCAGAACTCGAAGAGCACGGGGTCCGATCCGGACACCTACTTCAACTTCGGGTCGCGGGTGCTCAACGCGGTGTCGGGCGGCAACCAGCCCCCGCCGCAGGCCATCCTGCAGACCGACTTCAACCGGCCGCACAACCTGGCCCTGGCCGGCGCGCTCAACTTCCCCAACGACTGGAAGAAGGGCACCGCGCTCGGCTCGGTGTTCCAGAACGTGGGCCTGTTCGCCACCTTCCGCTACACCAGCGGGACGCCCTACACGCCCTGCGCCCAGGACGCCGGTGACGAGAACGTGGTCTCGGGCGACAACTGCAACCGGAGCTTCCCCGAGCCGCTCAACAGCTCGCGGCTGCCCTCGTTCAAGAACCTGGACCTCCGGCTGACCAAGGGCTTCACTCTGCGCGGGCTGGACATCACCGGCTACCTCGAGGCCCGGAACGCCCTCAACTTCAAGAACATCATCCAGGTCTTCACCACCACCAACGACGTGACCAACGAGCGGGAGCGGGCCCAGAACTTCGCGGCCGACAGCGCCGACTTCGCCACCGAGGCGGCCCGGTCCGGCGCTTACGGCAGCGATGGCTCGATCGACCTCAGCTTCAACGGCGCCACCGACCCCCGGACCGGCTGCGGTGCCTGGCTCCGGCAGGACGGCACGCCGGCCGCGCCGAACTGCGTCGCCCTCATCCGGACCGAGGAGCGCTACGGCAACGGCGACCACATCTTCAGCCTCGACGAGCAGCGGGCGGCTTCCAATGCCCTGTACGACGAGGTCCGTGGGATCCACAACTTCAGCGGGACGCCGCGCCGGTTCCGACTCGGAGTGGAGCTGAACTTCTAGGCCATACAGCGAGGGACCCCGGCGCCGGTGACCATCACCGGCGCTCGGGGCACCCAGCCCTCCCGTTTCAACTTGAAGAGAGGACTCGATGCATTCCTTTTTGCGTACGCGCACCGTCCTGCTGGCCGCGCTCTGCTCGCTCGGGCTGGCGGTGCTGGCGCCGACGGCGTCCGCAACCCTGGCCCCGGCCAAGCCGAAGCCGGGGGTTCCGGCCAAGAAGGGCTTCCGGCTGTTCGCCCGCACCCTGGGCGCGCTGACGGTCAACCGGATCTACTGCGGCCTCAACTCGGACGGCGAGGTCTGCGTAGACTCGACCAACTCGTCCACCATCGGCGGCGGCTTCTGGCCCAAGGGCACCGCCGACCAGTACGTCTTCAATTCCGGTCTCCAGATCGCCGGCATCATCGGATCGGATGCCAACCCGGAGTGGGCCGGCGACACCACCGGCGCCTTCTTCTTCGACCCCAAGGGCACCACCCAGCACGGCGAAGAGGTCGAGCCGATTCAGAACACGGCCAATCCGGAAGACAATGCCTTCATCTCCGACACCCTGGCCTCCGACCCGGTGGCCCTGGCCGCCCGGGTGCCGCAGGGTGATGCCGTGGCCGACCTGTACGATCCGCTGCTGCAGGGCCGGACCTCGGCCTCGCAGGGCGACGTGTGGTGGCTCTCGTGGGATGGCAACCCGGCCCTGAACGCCGGCCGGTCGCACCCGCTGGGCGTCATGGTCGAGCAGCGCGGCCTGGGCTGGAACTTCCCGGTCGGCAACGAGGACATCGTCTACTTCGTCTACACGTTCTACAACGTGACCGCGTCGGACCCGGCGGTGTACACCGCGGCGGGCTCCCGGCCGGCGATGGCCCAGATCCTGGCCCGGCAGGGTCAGATCTTCCAGGACAAGAATGAGGCGACCTTCGGGGTCTCGATTCCCGACGGCGGCTACACCATCAACAACATGTTTGCCGCCTTCTCGGCCGACATGGACGTGGCCGAGGCCGGGGTGAACTACTCCTCGGTCAACGTGCCGTTCGCCCTGGGCTACGTCTACGCCCATGACTTCTCGCCGTCCGACGGCTGGACCTTCGATCCCTCGATCTTCAGCCCGCCATTCTTCAGCGGCTCGGGCTTCGTCGGCGTGAAGTACCTCAAGAGCCCGGTGGTGAACGGCGCCGAGGTGGGCCTGACCCTGTTCAGCAACACGATCAACGGCGGCGCCTTCGACGACGCTCAGAACACCACCCAGCTGTTCCGCTATCTCTCGAATAACATCAGCCCTGCCGCCGGCGACGCACCCTGCAACACCGGCAACCCGCAGGACACCAAGATCTGCTTCGTCAACACCACGGCGCCGGACGACATGCGCTTCTTCCAGTCGTCGGGCCCGCTCAACCTCGCCCCCGGCCAGTTCGGCTCGATCGTGGTGGCTTACATCTTCGCCGCCCCGGTGATCACCGGCTCGTGCACCGGCCCGGGCACCTGCGACCTGACCCCGGGCGATCCGACCCGGCTGAGCAACCCAACCCAGCTCAATGCCGGCGCCAACGCGGTCGACTCGGTGGCCGGGTACGCCGGCTTCCGCGGCGCCGACCCGAACGGCGCCGTGGTCCAGGACTCGATCGACGTCGTGCCGGGCTCGCTGCTGGGCAAGGCGCTCACCGCCCAGGCCGTGTTCAACAACAAGTTCCTGCTCCCGTTCGCCCCGGAGCCGCCGGCGTTCTTCCTGATCCCGGGCAACAACCAGGTGACGGTGCTGTGGCAGCCGTCGGCCAGCGAGTCGACCGGCGACCCGTTCTTCTCGATCGCCAACGCGCCGCTGGTTGATGGCGCGCCCAACCCGCTGTACGACCCGAACTACCGCCAGAAGGACGTCGAGGGCTACCGGGTCTACCGGGGCCGGGTGGATTCACCCAACTCGCTCTCGATGGTGGCCCAGTTCGACTACGCCGGGACCACCATCCGGGACTTCACCGGGCAGGTCAATCCGATCCCGCTCTGCGCCCCCGAGCTGGGCATTCAGACCGAGTGCCCGGTGCCATTCGACAGCCTGGTCCCCGGCGTCGCGCCGGTCGACAGCGTCGAGGTGCCGCTCAGCGGCGACATCGTGCAGGTGAAGCGCGGCCAGCGGACCAAGCTGGCCACCGGGGACGCCATCGTCCTCGTCGCGGACACCATCAGGGGCCTGCAGGACACCGGCGTGCCGTTCACCTTCGTGGACCGCGGCGTCCGGAGCAACCTGCGGTACTTCTACTCCGTGGTCGCGTTCGACGTCAACTCGTTCCAGTCGGGCCCGTCCAGCCTCGAGTCGCCCCGGAACACCAAGGCGGTGGTCCCGGTGGCGGAGGCCAGCAACTTCCAGAACACGGCGACGCTCACCACCGGCGTGTTCGGGCGCGGCACCGACCAGAGCCAGGCACTTACTAGCGTGCCCACGCTGGATCCGGCCACCGGCAAGTTCAGCGGGCCGTTCCCGCCGGCCGACGGTGGCGACCTGCACTTCGCGGGTGAGTTCGCCCGGCAGGTGATCGCGGCGCCGGGCGCGGTCTCGGTCGCGCTCGACAGCATGGCCCTGGGCTCGGCCTGGGACGGCATCCCCGCGACCTATTACTTCACCGCCACCGGCGGCACGGGCGACAAGTTCCAGTTCGCCACCCAGGTTACCCAGGACGTGACCGACGTCCAGAACAGCGGCAACTTCGTGTTCGACGCGGTGCCGGTGAACGGCGACCTGGCGGCCCGGTTCGGCGGCAGCGCTGCTTACACCCTGAAGGCGGAATTCGTCCAGAACCTGCCCGGCGAGTACTACACCGGGAACTGGGGCCGCGGCTGCATCAACGGCGCCGACGGCTTCGTCGACGCCGACGGCTGCGACTACAACGGCAACCGCTGGTTCGACGGCCCCTCGCCGTCGAAGAACGAGACGGCCGACAACCCCAACGCCGGCAACGGCCCCAACGGGGCACAGCCGTCGCCGCTGCCCAACCTCAACAACGCCGGCGCCCTCACCGGGGTGGCGGTGATCCACCAGGATCTGGCCTACGAGACCGTGCAGAACCTGTGGCGCCAGGTCGAAGGTGCCACCGGCGGGGCCATGCGGGCGGCGGACTACAACGTCTGGTGGGGCGACGGCGGGGCGGTGGACTCGGTCATCGACGTCACCCATAACGTGGTCGTGCCGTTCAGCCCGACCGCGGGCGCCAGCTGGGGCTTCCTCAACGCCTCGGCGGCCACCGGCACCAGCTCGGCCGACGGCCGGGCGGAGCTGACCTCGGTCGACATGGGCTGCGTCGAGCCGTTCCGCAGCTTCCCCACCGTGGGCGGCGCCGGCGGCATCATCGAGTGCGCCAACGCCACGCCGTACCTGCTGAGCAGCACGGCGGTGCCCGGTCCGATCGCCTACGCCAACGGCCTGGTCGAAGCCGCGGCGACCGACCCGACGGCGGCCGGCCCGGGCTTCGTCATGTGGATGCCCGGGGCGTTCTTCACCTTCGAGCTCCCGGTGGGCGGCGCGTTGCCCACCAAGGGCACCGTCTGGAGCCTCCGGACCTATATCGGGGCCATCAGCGGCGGCCGCGGCGGCTTGGGCGGCGATGAGGGCGACTACAAGTTCTTCGAGGTGCCCCGCACGTTCAGCGCGGTGGGCGCCGAGGTTCGCCTCAGCTTCGACGTGGTGAACCAGGTCGCCAACGCCTCGGCCAACGACCTCAAGCGGGTCCACACGGTCCCGGACCCCTACTACGTGACCAGCCAGTTCGAGGCCACCACGGACTCGAAGGTCATCAAGTTCGTCAACCTGCCGGCGGACGCGATCGTCCGGATCTACTCGTCGAGCGGGGTGCTGGTGAACGTGCTCGAGCACCATTCGGAGACGTTCGGCGGCGAGGCGGACTGGAACGTGAGAAACCGGAACAACCAGGTGGTCGCCAGCGGGGTGTACTTCTACCACATCGAAGCCGGCGACGCCCGCAGAGTGGGACGTTTCACGGTGGTCAACTTTGCTCAGTAACAAGGGCCTCAGGGGACAGGCGACCTCGCCTGTCCCCCACCAAGCATCCAGGAGATGGAACGACATGAGTGAACTTCGAGCTCGACACCTGGCCGGCCTGCTCGCGGTGCTGCTGAGTGGAGTCCCCGCCGTTGCCGGAGCGCAGAACAACACCCAGAACCAGGACAACACGTCCTACGGCACCACGTCGGCCGAATTCCTGCTGTTCGGCGCCGGCGCCCGCGGCACCGCCCTCGGCGGCGCCTTCGCGGCGGCCGCCACTGACGTCAGCTCCCTGTACTACAACCCCGGCGGCTCGGCCCTGGTGGCCCGGCCGGGCGTCATGATCAGCACCTACGATTACGTGGCCGACACCCGTTACAGCTGGGGGGGCCTGATCTTCCCCTTCTCGGGCGGCAGCCGGGCGGTTGGCGTCCAGTTCGGCACCTTCGGCTTCAAGGACCAGCCGGTCTACACGGTCGAGCAGCCGGAGGGAACCGGGTCGGTGTACTCGGTCAGCGAGAACTTCGTCGGCCTCACCGCCTCGCAGAACTTCTCCGACCGGTTCTCGGCCGGCATCACCGCCAAGGGCATCTTCGACCAGCTGGGCGAGGCCAGCGGGCGGGCGTTCGCGGTGGACTTCGGCACCAACTTCCACTCGCACCTGAACGGCCATCCGATCGCCTTCTCGTTCGTGCTGGCCAACCTCGGCACCAACCTGACGTACAGCGGCACGGCGCTCAACACCAACACGCCGCGCGATCCGATCCCGGGCGAGCCGACCGTGCCCGAGAATCCCCAGCCGACCGAGTTCCGGACCACGGGCTTCAACCTGCCCACGATCTTCCGGGTCGGCCTGTCGTATGACCTGATGACGGCCGAGAACAACCGGCTCACCCTGCTGGGCGACTTCAACCAGCCCAACAACAACCGGGCCGGCTTCTCCGGCGGCGCGGAGTGGGCCTCGCAGCACCTGGGCGGCTCCAACTTCGGCTTCGCCGTGCGGGGCAGCTACAGCTATCTCGGCTCGAACAACGTGACCCTGACCGATCCCCGGAGCCAGAGCTCGCTGGGCGACGAGGAGAACCTGCAGGGTCTCGCCTTCGGCGGCGGCCTCAACTACGGCAGCGAGAACTTCGACCTTGGCTTCGACTACGCCTGGAAGTACCAGGGCGTGCTCGGGGGCACCAACTTCTTCAGCGTCACGGTCGGCTGGTAGTCGCCGTAGCCTGCAGACGGGGGCCTCCGGGCCCCCAGGATCGGATGTGTCCATGGTACGACTGATGACGGCCGGCTTTGCCGCGGCCCTGGCGGTGGTGCAGACCCAGGCCGCGGCCCGGCAGGCCGCTGACAGGCAGGTCGATGACGGCTTGATCGTCCGGGCGGTCCGATTCTACCGGGCCGACCAGAAGCAGACCCGGGTCAAGGCGTTCGCCCAGATCCCGCTGTCGGCGATCGCCCCGGTCAACGACAGCGTCCGGAGCGGCGCCTATACCGTCTCGGTCAAGGTGGCCGACTCGACCGGCCTGACCCTGCTCCACCAGAACTGGGTCAACCGGGTGAGCGCCGGGGCAGGGTCGCGCGATCAGTACGCGGTGGAGATCGTCGACTTCGCGGTGGCCCCCGGCCGGTACGACCTCGTGGTGGACGTGAAGGACTCGATCTCGGGCCGGAGCCTCAGCGCGTCGGTGCCCGTGACCGCCCTGTCGGACACCGCCCGGGCGTCGGACCTGCTGATCTCGCCTGAGATCCGGACGATGGCGGACACGGCGGGCGGGCCCCGCCCGGGTGAGTTCCGGGCCGGCAACAACCTGATCATCGCCGCGGCCGAAGTGACCCTGACGCCGCTCCGGCCCAAGCTGTTCTACCTGATGGAGGCGTACGCCAACGCCGAGGATGCCGGGACCTTGACTGCCACCGTGGCGGACTCGGCGGGCGCCAAGGTGCTCCAGACCGCCTCGGTGCCGATCACGGTCGCCGCCGGGGGCAGCATCGTGAAGGGCCAACTCGACCTGAGCGGCCTGCCGGCCGGCCAGTTCACCATGACCGCCGAGCTGAAGCTCAAGGACCGGACCGTCCGGCGCTCCGGCACCTTCACCATGGAGCCGCTGGGCGAGTCGCTGGCCCGGGACAGCGCCCGCAAGGCCGTGGCCCGGGAAGGCGACGACGGCTACTTCGCCGAGATGACCAACGAGCAGCTCGAGCAGGCCAAAGCCCCGCTGGGCTATATCGCCGAAGGACGCGAGCTGTCGGCCTGGGACAAGAAGCTGAGCCTGGCGGCCAAGCGGCAGTTCCTGACCAACTTCTGGGCCGCCCGCGACCCGTCGCCGGGCACCCTGCGGAACGAGCGCCGGGAATCGTTCTATGCCGCCATCGACTACGCCAACCGGACCTACCGGGAGGGCGGGCGGAAGGCGGTGCCGGGCTGGAAGGCCGACCGGGGCCGGATCTATGCCCGCAACGGCAAGCCCGACGAGCTGTACCAGAAGCAGCAGGAGGGGCGGGCCCCGCCGTACCAGGTCTGGCGCTACGCCTCGGGCAAGGGGCTGTACTACATCTTCGCCGACCGGACCGGTTTCGGCGCCTTTACCCTGATCTTCTCGAACGACATCAGGGAACCCAACCTGCCCAGCTGGGGCACCATTCTGGGCGGACCGGCGGTGCAGGACATCTCGCAGTGGCTAGGGATCGATCTGATGACAACGGCGGCGCAGTCGCAGTAGCCGGGCGCACCGCGGGCGCGCCCCCGCCGTCCGGTGATGACTATCCAAGCTCTCTCAACACGAGGTGGACCGTATGAAGCATTCGAAGTGTGGCTTGCTGCTGGTCATCGCCGCGGCGGGGCTGGCGGCGTGCGGAGGCGACCCCACCGACTCGTTCAAGGAAACGCAGGAGCAGATCATCGCCGATCCCGGCTCGCTGTTCCTGGACCAGGGCGCCAGCACCTTCGTGACCGCTGAGGTGCACGACGCGCAGGGCAACCAGCTGCCGTCGGTCATCGAGGCCAGCAACATCGGATCCGGCATCACGGTGGTGAAGGACACGGCCTTCCTCCAGACCACCAACGGCAGCAAGCTGCCGAATCGCGAGCGGTTCATCGTGACGGCGGTGACGCCGGGAATCGCCACGTTCACCCTGTCGTCCGGCAGCATCAACCAGGACATCGCGGTCCGGGTCGTCCCGACCAGCATCGCGGCGACGTTCTCCAACCCGGCGCCCGCGGTCAACGAGGCCATCACTATCACGGCGCCGTCGGGCTTCAAGTTCGGGCCCAACGCCACGGTGGCGACCGTCGCCGGCGGCGGCTTCATCACCGGGTTCGCGGCGGACAGCACCTCGATCACCGCCCTGATCCCCCCGGGCAGCGCGGGCCCCGTTACCCTGGGCGGCCTGACGGCCGACTTCCTCCCGGGGGTCGAGCTCACGTTGGACACCAGCGACCCGGTCGCGGCCGGCACGACCGGGCTGGCCGGAACGGACGCGCCGGGGACGGCGCCCGAGATCCCGGTGCCGGCCCTGGACGGGACCGTGAACTTCTTCGATGCCGGGGCCTTCACGGGGGCCGATATCACCGGCGACGGCGGCTTGGGTGCCCAGTACTACAAGATCGTGGTGACCGAGGCCGGCAACTATCACTTCGTTACCAACTGGACCGG
>DATAOR010000011.1:0-20622 GCA_036265635.1 Gemmatimonadales bacterium | reverse complement strand
CGGACGGCATGAGGCAGGGGAAGCACGGCTTGGTCTTGTACATGGGACCTCGCGCTGGGATCGGCGAACTTCCAAAGGCTCGCGGCGATCACGGCGTCCCGCTCCGACCAGGGCGGCGGCGAGGCGAGCCTGAGGGCGGTTATGGCAGACCGCTATTGGCGTCGGCACCAGCTCCGACCACGCCATGGAAGAGCTTTGGGCGACGACTGCGTCCACCTCGTACAATGGTCTGTTTGCGTGGCCGACATTGGGCTGAACCAACTTCATGCCCCACATCAGGTCAGAGAGGGGCTCGCCAGTCGGATGAATTGAGAGTTAACCCACCACCAAATTCAGCAACCGGTTCGGCACATACACCACCTTTCGAACCTCCTTTCCCTCCGTAAACCTTCGTACTGCCGCATCCCGCTGGGCCGCCTCGACCACCAGCCCCTGCTCCGCGCCCCTCGGCACGCTCACTCTCGATCGCGTCCTCCCGCTTACCTGCACCACCACCTCCACCTGGTCCTCCACCACCATCCCCGCGTTCCACTCCGGCCACCGTGCGTCGAACACCGACGTATCGTGCCCGAGCCGCTCCCAGCTCTCCTCGGCGAAATGCGGGGCGAACGGCGCCAGCATCACGATCAGCCCTTCGACCAGGCTCCGCTGCGTGCAGCTGTCCTGCCGCAGCGTATTCACCAGCTCCATCAGCCCCGCGATGCTGGTGTTGTACCGGAGCTCCTCCATCCCCTCGGTCACCCGCTTCACCGTCTGGTGGTACTTGACCAGGGTCCCGTGGTGGACCTCGTCGTCCGCGTGGGTGCCGCAGGCGTCGCCCACCAGGTTCCAGACCTTCTCCAGGAACCGCCGCGGCCCGCTGATCCCCTCGTCGCGGAAGTCGCCGCCCTCCTGGAAGGGGCCGAGAAACATCAAGTACATCCGGAAGGTGTCGGCGCCCCAGCGGTTGATGTACTCGTCGGGGATGACGACGTTGCCCCGCGACTTGGACATCTTGGCGCCGTCCTTCACGATCAGACCGTGCGCCCTGAACTTCCGGTAGGGCTCGTCGAAGGCCACGTGGCCCAGCTCGTGGAGGACCATGGTGATAAAGCGGGCGTACAGCAGGTGGAGCACCGCGTGCTCGTTGCCGCCGATGTAGCTGGTGACCGGGAGCCACTTCTTCGTCCGCGCCTGGTCGAACGGCCGGTCGTCGAACTCGGTGCTCGGGTACCGCAGATGGTACCACGCCGAGTCGAGGAACGTATCGCTCACGTCGGTCTCGCGCCGGCCCTGCTTGCCGCAGACCGGGCACGGCGCGTGGTACCAGCTCTCCACCCGGGCCAGCGGCGAGACGCCGGTGTCGTCCGGCTTGAAGTGCTCCACGATCGGGAGCTCGACCGGCAGGTCCTTCTCGGGGACCGGGACGGCGCCGTGCTCGTCGCAGTAGATCACCGGAATGGGCGGCCCCCAGTAGCGCTGGCGGCTGATGCACCAGTCGTGGAGCCGGTAGTTCACCACCGCCCGCCCCGCCCCCTGCTCCGCCAGCCGGGCCGTGATCGCCTTCTTCGCCTCAGGTACGGTGAGACGGTCGAACCGGCCGGAATTGACGAGCACGCCCCGCTCGTTGTCCACGTAGGGCGCTTCCATCGGGCCACCAGCGGCCTCGGCCGCGCGCGCTTTGGCGGCGGCCGGGTCGTCGCCCTGGCCCCCGGCCGGCTCGGCCACGACCCGGACGATCGGCAGCTTGAACCTGGTGGCGAACTCGAAGTCACGGTCGTCGTGTCCCGGCACCGCCATGATGGCGCCGGTGCCGTACTCCATCAGGACATAGTCCGCGATCCACACCGGGATCGGCTTCCCGGTGGCCGGGTTCACCGCCGAGCCGCCGGTGAAGACGCCGGTCTTGTCGCGCTCGCCCACCTTGCGCGAGACCAGGTCCTGCTTGGCCGCCGCCGTGCGGTAGGCCTGGACCTCCCGCCACTGCCCGGGCGTGGTGAGCCGGTCCACCAGCGGATGCTCGGGCGCCAGCACCATGAACGTGGCACCGAAGACGGTGTCGGGGCGGGTGGTGAAGACCCGGATCACGTCGCCCGCGGCGCTCTCGGCGTCGGCGCCGTCGGGCTGGGCGCTCGGCGCGTTGCCGGCCAGGGGGAACTCGAGCTCGGCGCCCTCGGAGCGGCCGAGCCAGTTGCGCTGGGCCGTGATGGTGCTGTCCGACCAGTCCATCTTCGACTTGTCGTCCAGGTCGCTCAGCAGCCGGTCGGCGTACTCGGTGATCCGGAAGAACCACTGCTCGAGGGTGCGCTGCTCCACCACGGTGTCGCACCGCTCGCACCGGCCGTTGATGACCTGCTCGTTGGCCAGCACCGTCTTGTCGTGCGGGCACCAGTTGACCGCGGCCGCCTTCTTGTAGGCCTTCCCCGCCTTGAGCAGCTGGAGGAAGATCCACTGGGTCCACTTGTAGTAGCGCGGATCGGTGGTGCTCAGCTCGTGGCGCCAGTCGAACATGCCGCCGATCCGGTGGAGCTGGCGGCGGAAGTTGGCGATGTTCTTCGGGATCAGCTGGGCCGGGTTGATGCCGACCTTGATCGCATAGTTCTCGCTGTGGATGCCGAAGGCGTCGAAGCCGATCGGCTCGAAGACGTCGTACCCCTGGAGCCGCTTGAACCGGCCGAAGACGTCGGCGCCGGTAAAGGCGAACATGTTCCCCACGTGCAGCCCCTCGGCCGAGGGGTAGGGGAACATCATCAGGTTGTAGAACGGCTTGCGGGCGCCGTCGAGGTCGGGCTCGTTGGTGCGCTGTTCGGCCCAGCGGGCCTGCCACTTGGCCTCGACGGCCTCGGGCTGGTAGCCGCCCTCGGCGGGGACGGGCGGCGGGGTGCCTGCCGGAACGGTCTTGGCGGAATCGGTCATCGGCCTGTCTGAGTCGGGGAGCAAGAGAGCTAAAGTTAGCGCGGCCCGGGGGTTGCTGCCATTGGCCCGAGCGGACCCGCCGGCCGCAGGGGGCCCCCCGGCGCCATCATGAAGACCGAAAAGGGGCTGGGGATCCTCGCGCGGGCCGGCGGGTAGCAGGCCTGGGTCCATCCTTTCTGGAGGCGCGTGCCCGACACCGTACGTCACACCGCCACCGCCCACGGTGGCGTGCTCGAGACCTCCCTGGTCCTGTCCCTGCCGCTCGCCCGGGTCTTTGCCTTCTTTGCCGCCGCCGAGAACCTCGAGGCCATCACCCCGCCGGAGCTGCGGTTTCGGATCGTGACCCCGCTGCCGATCGCGATGGGGGTCGGGACCGAGATCGACTACGCCCTCCGGCTCTGGGGCGTGCCGCTGGGCTGGCGCACATTGATCAGCCGATGGGAGCCGCCGGTGATGTTCACGGACGAACAACTGCGGGGGCCCTACCGCTCGTGGGTCCACACGCACCGCTTCGCGGACCTGGGCCAGGGGAGCACGCTGATCACCGACGAGGTGCGCTATGCCCTGCCCTGGGCGCCGCTCGATCGGATCGCGCGCCCGGCGGTAGCGCGGCAGCTGGGCCGGATCTTTGGCTGGCGCCAGCGGCGGGTGCGGGAGCTGCTCGACGGGGGGCGGTGACGCCGGCGCCCGGCGCTCAGGGGAAGCATCCCGGGCGTCGGGCACGCGTCGCGGCGTTTCAGGGCGTGAACTGCCAGTGATTGGCCGGCCGCGGGCCGCCCCCCACGTCGATCCGGACCTGTCCCCCGGCCAGGACCCGGCCGGCGCCGCGAGCGCCACCCTCGAACGGCGCGGGCGCCAGGTTCTGCCACTGGTTGGTGGCCGGGTCGTAGACGCTGGTCGTCGCCACGGCCCTGTAGTACGGCGCGCTCGGCAAGGGGATGTACCCCGCGATGACGTACAGCTTGCCGTTGACCGCCCCGCCGGCCGCGGACTCCCGCTTCGACCCCATCGCCGGCCCGGTGCTCCACTGGCGGGTGGCGGGATCGTAGATGTCGAGCACGTTCTCGCCGTCGAAGTGGCCGCCCACGACGTAGAACTTGCCGCCGATGGCACCGGCCACGGCGTTGGCGTGGACCCGATGGCTGGGCGGGATCGGCAGCGACGCCCACTGCTCGGTGGCGGGATCGTAGCGGTAGAACGAGAGATCGGGGCTCGGCACGTTCCAGCAATCCTCCTGGCCGTGGCAGCTGCTCAGGACGTAGAGCTTGCCGTCTATGGCGGCGCTGGTGCCCTCGTAGGTGGGACGGGGCATCGGCCGCTTCTCGGTCCAGCTGTTGGCGGCGGGATCGTACACCAGGAGCTCAGTGCGATAGTTCTTGTAGCCGGCGACGCCGCCCGAGACGTAGATCTTGCCGTTGATCGCCACCGCGCCGTTGGTGAACTGGAGCGGACGCGGCAGGGGGGCCCGGGTGATCCAGCTGTTGGTGGCGCTCCGGTAGGCCTGCACGGTGGTCAAGCCGCCCGAGCCGAACGGGGCCGTGCTGCCGGGGTTCTTCCCGCCGATGGCGTAGAGGGTGCTCCGCCCCTGCGCATCGGTCACCACGGCCGCGGCGACGTTGAAGCGGTCGGAGGGCATGGTGGCGCGGGAGCGCCAAGTCCCGGCGGCCGCCGGTGCAAGCACTGCGTCGGCAATGGCCGCGTCGGCAATGGCCGCGTGGGCCGAGGGGGTCGCGGCGGGGGCCGCCGTGGCCGGATCGCTGGAGTCCGTCGGCGGGTCGCTGCAGGCGACAAGCATCAGGGCAGCGGCGACAACGCCGTACATGAGGACGGTATGGGTCAACGCCATGCGGACCGGCATGGCGCGGGACATCGAGGCGGTCATCGTCGAACTCCGGAATTGAGGGCGCCGGGCGGCACAATCAGCCGCAGCACACACCGCGAACCGCCGGCCGGCAGAACGGTGGCATAGGCTAAGCCGCGGGCATCAAGCCGACGTCAAGCGCGGGGAGGTGGCGTGATCCGGCTGGGGTTTTCGATTTGCTGAGGGGCTTCACCGAGCCGCCCGACGTCGAATGTCCAGCCGTGCTGGTCGGGGTGGTGGGGCTGGTCCGGGTGGTGGGGCTGGTCCGGGTGGTCGGGATGGTCGGCCTGGTCGGGCTGGTCGGGCTGGTCGACCCCAGGGGTCTACGTGAACGCCGGGCTCGACCCCTTGCGTAGCAAGGGGAACACGCTAGACTGGGATGACCCTCTCAGGACCGGACGATGGACGATCTCGACGCCAATCTTCTCCGCGGGACCCTCGACCTTCTCATCCTCAAGGCGCTGAGCTGGGGGCCGCGGCACGGATACGCCGTGGTCGAATGGATCGGGCAGGCCACCGACACCGCCTTCCTGATCGGCGAGGGTACGCTCTACCCCGCCCTCCACCGACTCGAGCGCCGCGGGTGGATCACCGCCGAGTGGGGCGTTTCCGACAACAACCGGCAGGCCAAGTACTATCGCCTGGCGCGCACGGGCCGCGCCCGGCTCCAGGCGGGCAGCTCGGCATGGCACCGCTTCGTGGAGGTCGCCGGGCGGGCGCTCAGCACCACCGCGCCGGTGCCGAGCTGATGGCCCACTTCCGCCTCGATCTCGGACCCCGCCGCGCCGAGCGCGACGTGGACGCCGAGCTGGCCTTTCATCTCGACATGCGGGTGCAGCGGCTGGTCGAGCGCGGCATGGATCCCGTCGCGGCCCGGGCCGAAGCGCTCCGGCAGTTTGGCGACTGGGACGGCGTGCGCGCCGAGCTGGTGGCCATCGACACCCAACGGGAGAAGACCGTGCGTCGCGCCAACTACTTCGCCGAGCTGCGGCAGGACACCTCGTATGCCGTCCGCGCGCTCAGCCACAACCTGGGCTTCGCCCTGGTCGTCGTCCTGTCGCTGGCCGTCGGGATCGGGGCCAACACCACCATCTTCACCCTGATCGACGCGCTGCTCCTCCGCCCGCTGCCGGTGCCCGCGCCCGACGAGCTGGTCGTGATCGGCGATCCGGGCCGCACCGGCGGCGTCTCCGAGGGATCGCTCCGGACCGACCTCTTCTCGTACCCGGTCTACGCCGAGCTGAGCCGCCAGCCGCCGCTGCTGCGCGGGCTGGCAGCGACGGGGCGGCTCCGGCGGCTCGATCTCACGGACGAGTCCCCGCCCGACAGTGCCACGCTGGGCCGCTCGGTGCTCGGCAGCTCCGCCGGCAGCACCGGGGTCGACGAGGCGGACCACCCGCGCGGCCGCCTGGTGAGCGGCAACTACTTCGCGGTGCTCGGGGTGCCGACCCTGATCGGGCGCCCGCTCACCGTGGAGGACGACCGGGTCGCCAACGGGTCACCGGTGACGGTCATCAGCTACAACTACTGGCAGCGCCGGTTCGCCGGCGATCACGGCGTGCTGGGACGGACGGTGACGATCAACCGGGTGCCGTTCACCATCGTCGGGGTGACCCCGCCGGGCTTCACCGGCGAGGTGGTGGGCCGGATGACCGATCTCTGGCTGCCGCTCACGATGGCGCCGGCACTGTCGAACCGCGACTGGCTCACCAAGCCCGAGGTCAGCTGGCTCCTGCTGCTCGGACGCCGGGCGCCCGGCACCACGCTGGCGCAGGTCCAGGCGGCGTATCAGCCGCTGGTCCGGCGCACCCTGGTGGCCTCGAACCCGGCCGACGACGGCGCAGCCGAGCGGTTGGCGAAGGAGGAGATCCCGGTGGCGTCCGGCGCCCGCGGACTGTCGTCGCTCCGCGCGCTCTACGCCGGGCCGCTGGCGACGCTGATGGTCGCGGTCGGGCTGGTGCTGCTGGTCGTGTGCGCCAACGTGGCCAACCTGCTGCTGGCCCGCGGGGCAGCCCGGGCGCGCGAGGTGGGCGTGCGGATGGCACTCGGCGCGGGACGCGTCCGTCTCCTCCGGCAGCTGCTGACCGAGAGCCTCATCCTGGGCGGACTGGGCGGCGCGGTCGGCCTGCTGCTGGCGCTCTGGGGCAGCCAGGCGCTGCTCAAGCTGGCCGGCGGCGGCCAGGGCGCCGTTCCGCTGGACGCCGGGATCGACTGGCGAGTGCTGGGATTCACCCTCGTCGTCACCGGGGTCACGGCGGTGCTGTTCGGCCTGCTGCCGGCCGTCCGGACCACCTCGGTGGAGCCGGGTGCTACCCTGCGGGCCGGCGGCCGGGGCGCCACGGGCTCGCGCCTGGGCAGGCCAGGCGGGTTCGGCCTGGGCAAGGTGCTGGTGGTGCTCCAGGTGGCGCTGTCGCTCACCCTGCTGGTCGGCACCGGCATGCTGGTGCGGAGCACGCGCGCGCTGGTCAGCGTGGACCCGGGGCTGGCGCGAGACCGGCTGCTGATCGTGACGGTGGACGCGGCGCCCACCGGCCTGGAGGACGAGCGGCTGGCCCAGCTGGTCCGGATCCAGCTCGAGCGGCTGCGGGCCATCCCGGGCGTGGCCGCGGCCACCTTCTCGGAGAACGGGATCTTCAGCGGAACCGAGTCCATGACCGGAGTGGACGTCGAGGGGTTCACCGCCCGCTCGGCGGACGACTCCACCGTCAACTACGACCGGGTGGGCCCGGGCTACGTCGAGGCGATCGGCGCCCGGTTGGTGGCCGGCCGCGACTTGACCGAGCGCGACGACGCGCGGGCCCCGGGGGTCGCGCTGGTCAACACCACCATGGCCGCCCACTACTTCCCGCACGGCGACGCGGTCGGTCACCGCCTCACGGCGGACAGCGCGACCTACGAGATCGTCGGCATAGTGGCGGATACCAAGGATCACCAGGTGCGGCAGGAGCCGTCGCCGCGGATGTACCTGCCGGCCTACCAGACGGGCCCGCTGCCGCTCCAGCTCAACTTCGAGCTGCGTGCCGCCGGGGACCCGGTCCAGCTGGTGGCCGCGGCCCGGCGGGAGCTCACCGGGGCGAACGGCCAGGTGGTGGTGCTCAACAACGATCCGCTGGCGACCCTGATGCAGCAGTCCATCAGCCAGGACCTGCTGGTCGCCCGGGTGGCCACCGTGTTCGGGCTGCTGGCGCTCGGGCTGGCGGCGCTGGGGCTCTACGGGGTGATGATGTACACCACGCTGCGCCGGACCGGCGAGTTCGGCGTCCGCATGGCGCTCGGCGCCGACGGGGCGCGGGTGCGGGGGATGGTGCTGCGCGAGGCGATGACGCTGGTGGCCGGCGGGACGCTGGTGGGGGTGCCGCTCGCGCTGGCGGCGACCCGGCTGCTCCGGAGCCAGCTGTTCGGGGTCGAGACGGTGGATCCGCCGTCGCTCGCCGTGGCGCTCGGGGTGCTGGTGGTGAGCGCGGCGGTGGCGGGGTACCTGCCGGCGGCGCGGGCCGCGCGGGTGGGGCCGATCGAGGCGTTGCGGGCCGAGTAGCGCGCGGGTCTGAGTGCCCGGCTTCGGCCGGGAGCAGGGACTCCCGCCGGGCACCACAGTCGCCGCCAGGCAGGCGTCGGGCGGCCACCGGAGGCGGAGGTAGTGGCGTCGACTGACGTGCCCTCTGGGAGCCCCTGCTCCCGGCTTGCGCCCGAGCATCGGGGCGTGCGGGCTGCGTGTGAGCTGGTCTGGGCGGCTCTCAGGGCCGCCTTGATGCCGTGGTGTTGAAGTCAGCATTGTTGAGAGCTGGCGGCGTTCGCGGCGGCGAGATCGTTTGCGCTACCCTCCCCTTGCCCGCGTCCTACCGGCAGGATCCCCTACCCTCCGCTTCGCCCGTGCTCTACTATTGAAGGCAGCGGGTCACGCCTTCCCTTTACCGGTTCCCATGACAGATCTGCGGGCGCAACTCCAGGACGGGTTGGGCGCCAGCTACGCGCTCGAGCGGCAGCTGGGGCGTGGGGGCATGGCCACGGTGTTCCTGGCGCGCGACCTCAAGCACGACCGCCCGGTCGCGCTCAAGGTGCTGCACGCCGAGCTGGCCCACACCCTGGGCCCCGAGCGATTCCTGCGCGAGATCCAGCTCGCCGCCCGGCTGCAGCACCCGCACATCCTGACGGTGCTCGACTCGGGCAAGGCGACGGTCGCGGACGGGCAGCGGCTCTGGTTCACCATGCCCTTCGTCGAGGGCGAAAGCCTGCGCGACCGGCTCCGGCGCGAGCGGCAGCTCCCGATCGACGCCGCCTGCCGGATCGCCCGCGAGGCCGCCCAGGCGCTGCACTACGCCCACCGGCACGGGGTGGTGCACCGGGACATCAAGCCCGAGAACATCCTGCTCACCCCCGATGGCGACACGCTGGTGGCCGACTTCGGGATTGCCCGGGCCCTCGGCGGCGGCCTGGACGATGCCCGGCTGACCGAGACCGGACTCACCCTCGGCACCCCCGCCTACATGAGCCCCGAGCAGGCCAGCGGCGTGCGCGAGCTCGACGGGCGGACCGACATCTACAGCCTCGGCGCGGTGCTGTACGAGATGCTGGCCGGCGAGCCGCCGTTCAGCGGGCCCACCCCGCAGGCGCTGCTGGCCCGGCGGGTGCTCGAGGACGCCCCGCCGCTCCGGCGGGCCCGCCCAAGCGCGCCCGAGGCGCTCGAGCGGACGGTGGCGCAGGCGCTGGCCCGGACGCCGGCGGACCGGCTCGCCACGGCCGGCGACTTCGCCCGTGCGCTGGAGCGAAGCGGGCTGGAGCGGAACGAGCCGGCCCAGACCGCCACCGCCGCGGCCACGGCCCCGCCGGCCGCGACCGTCGAGACGCACCACCCCCACCGCCGAGTGCCCTCGGCGCTAGCGTTCGTGCTCGGCCTACTGGTGACGGCGACGATGGGGATGCTGGTGTGGCGGCAGACCCATCGCCCGGCGCCCGCCGGGGCGGACGGAAGCCGGGTGGTGGCGGTGATGCCGTTCGAGAACCTGGGCGGCCAGGACCAGGAGTATTTCGCCGACGGGGTGACCGACGCGATCCGCGGCAAGCTGGCGGCGATCCCGGGACTGCAGGTGATCGCCCGAAGCAGCTCGAGCGGGTACAAGGGCAGCGGCAAATCGCCGGGCCAGATCGCCGACGAGCTGGGGGCTCAGTACCTCCTGACCGGCACCGTGCGCTGGGAGCGGGGCGCCAACGGGAACCGGGTGCAGGTCAGCCCGGAGCTGGTCCAGATCCGCTCGGGCGGGGCGCCGACCACGCAGTGGCAGCAGCCGTTCAGCGCCGGGATCACCGACGTGTTCCAGGTGCAGGCCGACATCGCCCGGCAGGTGGCCGAGGCGCTGGACCTGCAGCTGGGCGAGCGCCAGCGGGCCGTGATCGGCGAGCGGCCCACCACCAACCTGGCCGCCTACGACGCATTCCTCCGAGGCGAGGAGCTGCTGAACAAGGGAGACCAGGCCGCGTTGCGCGACGCCGGCGTCGCCTACGAGCGGGCCGTGGCCCTGGACACCGGCTTCGCGCTGGCGTGGGCCCAGCTCTCCCGGGCCAACTCGCTGGCCTACGGCAACGCGTCCATCAACGCCGAAACGGCCGAGCGGGCGCGCGACGCGGCCCAGCGGGCGCTGGCGCTGGCGCCGGGGCGGCCCGAGGCACTGCTGGCGCTGGGCGACTATTACAGCTACGTCCCGGCCGACAACGCCAAGGCGCTGGAACAGTATGCCCTGGCCCAGCGGGCCGCCCCCAACGACGCCGAGATCCTGTCGGGAGCAGCCCTGAGCGAGCTCAGCCTGGGCCGGTGGGACGAGTCGCTGGCCCACTTCCGGCAGTCGCTGGCGCTGGACCCGCGGTCGGGCCGCACCGCCGCCCGGCTGGCCCGCACGCTGCTGTTCATGCGCCGGTATCCGGAAGCGCTGGCCGCGGCCGACCGCGCCGTGGCGCTGGCGCCGGGCAACGCCGCGACCTTCGAGATGAAGGTGATGGTCCACCTGGCCCAGGGCGATCTGGCCGGCGCTCGCGCCCTGCTCCGATCGCCGCCCCCGCAGCTCGACCCGACCATTGTGGCCGCCACCATGGCGCAGTTCTGGGAGCTGTACTGGGCCCTGGACGACAGCCAGCAGCGGCTGGTGCTGCGGCTGTCGCCCGGGTCGTTCGGCGATTCGCGCCAGGGCTGGGGGCTGGCCCTGGCCGGCACCTACTGGCTGCGGGGCGACCAGGCGCGGGCGCGAGCCTACGCCGACTCGGCCCGAGCGGCGCTCGAGGGCGACCTGGCGAAGCAGGACGACGCCCAGCTCCACGTGCTGCTGGGCGTCGCCCTGGCCTATCTCGGACGGCGGGCCGAGGCGGTGCGCGAGGGGGAGCGGGCGGTCGGCATGGCACCGATCAGCAAGGACGCGTTCATCGGGACCTACCTGCAGCACCAGCTCGCCCGGATCTACATCGTGGTGGGCGAGCCGGACAAGGCGATCGACCAGCTCGGGCCGCTACTCGAGGTGCCGTACTTTCTGTCGCCCGCTTGGCTCAAGATCGACCCCACC
This sequence comes from Gemmatimonadales bacterium, assembly GCA_036265635.1. GTDB lineage: Bacteria > Gemmatimonadota > Gemmatimonadetes > Gemmatimonadales > GWC2-71-9 > CAVVWJ01. Next base: position 9,321 of record DATAOR010000011.1, on the reverse strand, counting down.
TTCGATCCGTTGCGGTCGAATCCACGCTTCCAGCAGCTGGTGAACCGCTAGAACCTCGACGCCACCAGCGTTACGTCCGCATCCGCCCAGGCCCGCTTGAAGCGCGCGTCCGTCCGGGCCGCTTCCGCGGTCTTCCCCTGCGCCTTGAGGGCCTGCGCCAGGCCGAACAGGGCCCAGCCGTTCTCGGGGAACCGCCGCAGGTCCTCCCGGTAGACCCGCTCGGCCTCGGCGCTCCGACCCGCCTTGAGCAGCACGGCGCCGAGCGAGTGGCGGACCGGGTAGTACCACTTGGGCGGCTCGAAGTAGAGGCCCCCGTCCTCCAGCTTGACCGCCTCCCGGAAGTGGGCGATGCCGGCATCCAGGTCGCCCCGGCGGGCCGCGATCTCGCCGGTCAGCGCGTGCACCGCGATGGCGAGCGGCGTCTTCCCCTCGGCCGCGTCGGGCGTCGCGGCGTTGACGGCCGTGACGGTGTCGAGGGCGGCCTGCGCCTCGGCCCAGTGCTGCTGGGCGGCGTGGGCCACCCCCCGGGCGTAGGTCGCCAGCCCGTAGGAGAACCGGATGTCCGCCGGCGGCAGGGGCTCGGCGAGCACGTCGTCCCAGCGGCCGAAGGTCACCAGCGTGAGCGCGTGATACGGCAGCATCTCCTGCAGGATCCCCACCTGGCGGGCCACGTCCACGTTGACCTTGGCGGTGAGGGTCTTCGACGCCTCGATGGCCTGGGCGCCATGGCCGGCCATGGTGGAGGCGAAGGCGAGGAAGTGGATGTTGTGCGGGTAGTACGCCAGCGGGTAGACACCCCGCGGCTGCTGGCCCTCGATGAAGACCTCGTCGGTGTGGATGGCGTGCTGGTTGGCCTTCACGGCGTCGCTCCAGCGCCCCACCCGGATGTAGATGTGTCCAGGCATGTGGACCATGTGCCCTTCGCCCGGCATGAGCCGGGCGAGCCGCTCGGCGCATGGCAGGGCGGCCTTGGGGTCCACCGCCTCGACCGCGTGGATGTAGTAGTGGCAGGCGCCGGGGTGGTTGGGGTCGGCGGCGATGACGCGCCGGAGCTGGCGGGTGATCTCCAGCGTGCCCGGGTAGGGCGTGCCGTCCGGCCGCCAGTAGTTCCACGGCCGCAGGTCCATCAGGGATTCGGCGTACAGGGTCGCGGCGTCGAGGTCGCCCGGGTAGGCCTTGACCACCTTGGCCATGGCGCTGGCGTAGGCGCTGTCGAGCCGGGCCCGGTCGGCCGTCGGAGCGGCCTCGTAGCGCCGCGCCACCGCCTCGATGTAGGCCCGCTCGGGCGCCGACGCGTGCGCCTTCCGGGCCAGGGCCTGCTGCACCGCAGCGTAGGCGGCGACACCGCTGGCCGAGTCCATGGGCGCGTTGACGTGCGGCCCGGAGGCGAGCGCGATGCCCCAGTAGCAGATGGCGCAGGTGGAATCGAGCGCCGCGGCGCGGGTGAACGAGCGGATCGCCTCCGCGTGGTTGAAGCCGTAGGTGAGCCGGAGGCCCTGGTCGAAGTACTGCTGCGCCAGCGGCACGCGGGTGGAGATGCGCTTGTGGTGCGAGCCGAGGTCCTGGTAGAGCGGGACGGAATCGGGGTGAGCGGACCGCCTGACCGAGTCGGCGCCGGGGGCGCCGGCACCGCCGAGCAGCGTGGCGGCCACTGCGACGACGAGCGGGAACGTCATGGCGAGACTCCTTCTGCTCGCCGGCGGCAGGAGTGCTGCCGGCCGGCAGTCGAGGAGACGGGGTGGCCCAAACGGCAGCTCCCGTCAGCGGGCTTCAGGTCCAGACGGGGCCCAATCTGGAGCAGGCGCATCGGCGGCGCACCTGTCGTTGGACAGGGGTGGATGCTGCCCGCGGCTGGCTTGCGGGGCGGCGGGGGCGGGGGAAGCGCGGCCGGGCCCGGGGGCGCCCGGGGGCGAGGCCGAGTCCGGCTGCGCTGGGTGGCCGTTCGCGTCACGGGCGGCTGACGACGACTCCGTGCGGGAACGCCGGCGCGGTCGTTCGGGGCAGGTGCCGGGACTGGTGCGTCTACCAGCGCCAGGTGGGATTCAGATAGCGGTAGGTGAAGGCGAGGGGTTGGTCGAGGCCCTTGGCGACCTCGATCAGGTGCACCCGGCCGGTGTACGCCGCCTGCTGATCAAGGCGCGAATCCTTGGCCGTCAGCCGCTCGCCATCGGGCAACCACCGCGGCGCGCGGCCAAGCAGGCCGAAGCTTCGCTCGGGCCGCGCCGACCCGTCACGGGATCCAGGTGAGGCCGGCGGTGAACCGGTCGGTGTCGCGGTCCTCGGTCTCGGGGACGTTGCCGAGCCGCCCGTGCTGCCAGGCGGTGTACACGCTGAGACCGTGCTGGCGCATGTTCGCGCTCAAGTGTTGCTCCGCGTAGAGGCCCGCGGCGAGGAGGCTGGGGCTGATGCCGCGACGGCCGACCTGGGTGGCCTGCCCGACCCGGACGGCCGCGCCAAGATCGAACAGATGGCCGCCGAAGGCGCCGGTGTGGAGCAGCCGAGCCCGGGGCTCGAGGAAGAGCCAGGTGACCGAGAGGTCGGCCCCCGGCAGGGTCTCGCGACCACCGCCGAGACAGGCGCTGAACCAGTGGCCCGTGTCGGCCACGAGGCAGCCTTCGATCGCGCTGCCGCTCTGGGCGAGGCCCGCGGTCGGATCGAGCCGGTAGCCCGAGTGGACACCGCCGCCGAGACTCAGACCCACGGCGAAGTCATGATCGCGGGCCTCGGCGTCGCGCGCGGTCCGAGCGTCGTCGCGGTAGACGCGGAGGGTGACCGCGCTGCCATCGGGCAGGCCGCTCAGGTGGATATAGTGGGGCCCGGAGTCGCCGGGAGCCAACTCGAACCGTCTCTCGCCCCCGGCGCCGCGGCCGGGGGCGGCCACCACCAGCGCAGCCGGACGATAGCGTTGCGCCGGAATGAATTGCGGATTGCCCGGGCCGGTCAGCACCGCCCAGTACCTGACCCGCCGGGTGAGCGGCACGCTGACCGTTTCCGAGGTGCCCTCGGTAAAGCGGTGCTCCAACACCAGGGCCGTGTCGGAGGGGGCCGAAGCCGCGGGGGACTGGGCCTGGGCGGCGACAGGAGCGAGGGCGAGCAGCAGCCACGCCAGCCGGGTGGAAGCGGGCATACCAGGATCCGGGGTTGGGGCGCGCGGGGTGAGCCCACGCTCTCGGTCGGGGTCAGGCTGGATCAGGCAAGCGGCGTACCGGAGCGGGACTGGCGCGGACCGCAGGGATCCCTGCGGGGAGATCTCCGGTTTTGGAGGCCGGCGGAAGGGACGTTACCGCAGGGTACAGCCATTCAGTGGATCGGCGGCGCCGCCGACCTAGCGCTGCACGATCCGGCTGGTGAAAGCGTCGCCGTGGTAGTCGCGCTCGACCACGCTGATCCGCTTGAGGTCGGCTGACACGCTGATGCCGGCGTTCGGGCGGGACACCCGGCCGAGCCGGGCAGGCCGGCCCGGGCCGGCCAGCTTGAACAGCACGGCCGACTCGGGCGTGTCCCGTGGCGCGAACAGCAACGAGCCGTCGCCGAGCCACGTGAGGTCGCCACCTTCGGCCGCGTCAGCGGTCCAGAAGGCGGGCGTGCCGCCCGCCACTGGCACCACGGCCACGCCGATCGAGTCGTAGGTCCCCGCGTTCCATCCCGCCATGGCCACCCGCTCGCCCGCGGGATCGACCGCCAGCCGGTTCAGCTCGCCGAACCAGGCCGGCTTGGGGATCTCCAGCGTCTTTCCTCCCCGCTCGATCCGCACACGGTCCTTGCTGCTCGGGATCCAGGCCCAGCCGTCCGGCACCGGGCGGACGTCGGCCACCAGAGAGTCGGCGATGGTGAGCGGCCGGCTCACGGCACCCGTCCGCACGTCCAGCAGACCGACGCGGGTACCGGTGGGTACCTGCCGGACGACACGCAGAGTGACGGAGTCGGCCCAGCTCGCCCGGTCCGCGCCGCCCGGGATGTTGAGGACGGTCTCGCTGCCGCCGGCGAACGGCAGGACCGAGAACCGGCGGTCGCTGGCCCCGGCGCCGGTCGGTACCCGCCGGGCGACCAGCAGCCGCGAGCCATCCGGCGACAGCATCGCCTCGATGAAGGTGGAGGTCGTGAACCGCCGACGGGCGTCGGCGAACTTCCCCTTCACCGCGTCGGGCAGATCGAGGGCCCAGAGACTGTAGTCGGGCGCCCCGTCGTCGATCACCAGGGTCGCGCCGTCGGCGGTGACGCTGAAGTTGTTGAAGGTGCCGGTGAGCAGGGTGTCCTGCCGTTCCGCCAGCTTGCCCGTGGCGGGGTCGAGCCCGATCCGGACGATGGACTCGGCGCCCTGCCCCGACCGGGTGAGCCAGAGGGCATCGCGGGTGATGCGGCCGCCGCAGGTGCACGAGTTGACCACCCGGTCCGCCACCGTCCCGCTCCGGTCGAGCACCTGCCACAGCCCGCGAGAGCCCTGGATCACCAGGGCCACGATCCAGCGCCCGCCGGGCGACACGCTGAGGGCCTGCAGGCCGAGACCGGGCCCGGCGACCGCAATGCTGTCGCGCACCGTGCCGTCGATCGAGGTGACCCGCACCTGGAAGACGGAGTCGCTCCCGGCCGACTGGGGCCCGACCAGCAGCGAGTCGCCGCCGGCCCAGAACATGGCGGCGCTGGCGCCAAGGTAGCGGGGCGGGCCGCCGAGGGCGCTGAGCAGGTAGAAGCCCCAGCGGCGGTCGATGGTGCCGATGAAGATCAGGTTGCGGCGGTCGGGGCTCCACTCGAGCCCGTAGGCGGCGGTGGCGCCGTCGAGCACGCGATGGGTGGCGGTGCCGCCGACATCCTGCAGGTCCACGGCGTAGCTGCAGCCGCCGGCCCCGCAGTTGTGGGTGACGAAGGCGAGCTGCTTGCCGTCGCCGCTCATGGCCGAGACGAAGACCGTGCCGCTGAAGGTGAGCTGGGTCCGGTCGCGCAGGGCGTAAGAGGCGACCGCCGGGGCGGCGCGGCGGCTCCGGGCGACCAGAGCGCCGGCCGCGACGGCGGCGGCAAGCAGGACGACCGCGAGCACCAGCCCAAGCCGGCGACGCGCCCGGGGCGCCGGCACGACGACGGTGGGAGTGCCGGCAGCGCCGGCGCCGGACCCGGTGACGGTGCGGAGGTCGAGCGCCCGGGCGAAGTCGCCCGCGCTGGCGAAGCGGTCGGCCGGCGTCTTGTCGAGCGCCTTGGCCACGGCCGCGTCGACCGCCTCGGGCACCGACGAGCGCACCACCCGGAGGTGGACCGACCGCTCGGTCATCAGCTTGGCGATCATCGCCTGGGCGGTCGGGCCGGTGACCGGCGGCTCGCCGGCGAGCATCTCGTAGAGCACGGCGGCGAGCGAGTAGACGTCGCTCCGGGCGTCGAGCAGGCGGTCGCCGGTGGCCTGCTCGGGACTCATGTACTGGGGCGTCCCGAGCGAGAGGCCGGTCTCGGTCAGCCGGTTGCCGCCGGCCTCGCTCACGGCCAGGGCGATACCGAAGTCGGCCAGCATCGCCTCGCCCTCGAGCAGGAGGATGTTCTCGGGCTTGATGTCGCGATGGACCACGCCGTGGCGGTGGGCGTAGTCGAGCGCCGAGGCGACCTGGCGGGTGATCGCCAGCGCCTCGTCGAGGCCGAGCTGGTGCTCGCGGTTGAGCTTGTCGCGGAGCGACTCGCCCCGGACGAAGGGAAGCACGTAATAGAGGAAGCCGCCCTCGGCGCCCGAGTCGATCAGGGTGAGGATGTGGGGATGGTCGAGCCGGGCGGTGATCTTGATCTCGGCCAGGAACCGCTCGACCCCGAGGACCGCGCCGAGCTCGGGCCGGAGCACCTTGAGGGCGACCTCGCGGTCGTGCTTCAGGTCAGTGGCGAGGAAGACGGTGGCCATGCCGCCGGCGCCGAGCTCGCGCTCGATCCGGTAGCGCTGCTCCAGCGCAGTGGTGAGCCGGGTGAGGTCGCTCATGCGAGTCTCGCGGATGGCAGCTGGGAGATGTGATCGGTGAACGGCAGCAATATCGCTGTCGAGGGGCGGCGGGGCCAGTTGGGAGGGGTGGGCGGTCGAAGCTGGGAGGCGGTCGGGTCCGGGCCAGCTGATCGGCGGTCGGGCCGGTCCGCGCCAGCTGGGAGGTGGTCGGGCCGGTGCGGGCCGAGCGGCGGGGAGTGCCGGCCTCGGTCAGCGCAAGGGCGGGCACGCGACGCGTGACGGCTGCGGCCGGGGCGCCTAACTTGGGACGATTGCCGAGACGCCCCTCCACCCCGACAGCGGGAGCCGGTATGCGCAATTACCTCACCGAGTTCATCGGCACGTTCTTCCTCGTCCTCACCGTCGGGCTCACCGTCCTCAACGGGACCCCCCTCGCCCCGCTGGCGATCGGCTGCTCGCTCATGATCATGGTCTACATGGGCGGCCACGTCTCGGGCGGGCACTTCAACCCGGCCGTCTCGCTGGCCGTGCTGCTCCGCGGGAAGATGGCGTCGGTCGGCGAGTTCGTGGGCTACGTGGTGAGCCAGTGCGCCGGCGCCCTGGTGGCCGCGCTGGCGGTGGTGGCGATCCTGGGGAAGACCTTCGCGCCCGCGCCCGCGGCCGACGCCAGGGCCGGCGCCGCGCTGCTGGTCGAGTTCCTCTTTACCTTCGCACTGGCGCTGGTAGTGCTCAACTCGGCGGCGTCCGCCAAGACCCACGGGAACTCATTCTATGGCATCGCCATCGGGTTCACGGTCGTGGTCGGCGCGTTCGCGGGCGGGCCGGTGTCGGGCGGGGCGTTCAATCCAGCCGTAGGCTTCGGGCCGATCGTGGTGGACGCCCTCAAGAGCGGGGGCACCTGGGCCAACCTGTGGCTCTACCTGGTCGGCCCGTTGGCCGGCGGTGCGCTGGCGGCGTTCGTGTTCGGGCTGCAGGAGCGGGAGCCGATCCAGCTGCACGCGGAGCCGAGCCGGCAACCCGAGAGCCGGCCGGCCTGAGGTGGTGACTACCCTCGGACCACCCTGGCGAGCGTCACGATCTGTCCGGCGTGGCGCGATGAGTGCTCGGCGGCGTGGACGATCAGCCCCAGCGTCGTGGACGGCAGTTTCTTTCGGCCCACGTCCCGCCTCTGCAACAAAGTGTCCAATGGGATCGACCGCAGATAGTCGAGGGCCCGCTCGATCTCGGCGGTGAGCCGGGCGAGGAGGGCATCAAGGCCGGGCCGGTCCTCGTGCACGGTCTTCTCCGAGGCGAGTCGGGCCGTCTGCTCGGGCGAGAGACTCTCGCCGCGCGAATAGGTGAGCAGGCGCTCGAGACTGCCCGGCAGGTGGTGGAGGTGAAACCCGATGGCGGCAGCGCCACCAGGGCGCTGCCAGAGCTGCTCGGGCGTGAGGCCCTGCACCGCGGCCTCGATGTCCTCCCGCACCTGCTGCAGGGTGTGGGCGGCCGGCTGAAGATATGGCTGGATGCCGGGCATCGGGCCGCGGAGCCAGACCTCGGGGATGTTGTCCATGCCTGAAGGTACCCAGGCTGCGCCCTCGACGCGGTTCAGCTCCTGCTCACCGATTTCCCCGGTGCGAGTCAATCCGGGACAGCATGGCCGGACGGAGGAAGGCACAGGCAAGGTGCCCGGTCAGCGGGGCGCTGGACGCCCGCGGACCGAGCTGCTCTGCTTACTGCCGTTGGCCGGCCCTCGAGGCCTTCTTCGACCTCGCTGCCGCGACGCCGGCACCCCGGTCCGAGCGCGGGCGCGGCACCGACATCAGCTCGCGGGCCACCTCGGCGAGCAGCGCGTTGGCCGTCTCCTCCTCCGCCAGACTCTGACTGAGGAGCTGGCCCACGTCCGGCTGGCCGATCTGGCTGGCCAGGTTCCGAGCGGTGACGTAGCTGGAGATCTCGTAGTGCTCGACCTTCTGCCCCGCCCCGATCAGGCCCAGGTCGGCCACCACGTCGTCCTTCTGTCGCCCCTCCTCCATCACTTCGGCTCCCTCCTCGAGCAGGCCCGCCATGCCCTTGCACGGCTTCCCCTTGGCCGGCAGCCCCAGCAGGGCGAAGCACTGGTTGAGCCGCTCGACGTGCGCCCGGGTCTGCTCCAGGTGGCGCTCCAGGACCTGGCCCAGACCCTGGGAGCGGGCCGCCTTCACCATCCGGGGCAGCGCCTTCACCAGCTGGCCCTCGGCATGGAGCAGATCCTGCAGCACCTCGACCAGCACGTTCTGCACCAGCTCCGGCATCTCGGTCGTCTGGGTGCTGCGGTCGTCTACCGCACCGTCGTCGCCATTGGAGGCACCGGGGCGCATCGCCTGGAAGGCGGGCGCCTCGACGAATTCCCAGCCCTCGCCTTCATTCCAGGGACCGCGGGCATCGATCTCGCCCTCGTCGCCCTGCCCGGTCGAGTCGTTGAAGAACTGGTCCACCAGGCGCGGGGTCGGCGGGATCTTGCCGATCGAGAAGCGGGGCTTGCCCATGCTCTCGAGCGCGGCGCTGAAGGCCTTCATGTGGGTGATCTCCCGGGTCATCAGGAACTGCAGCGCGTCCTTGGTGCCCGGGTCCTGAGTGAAGTTGAGCAACCGCTCGTAGACGATCTTGGCCCGGGCCTCGGCGGCGATGTCACTCCGCAGGTCCACGTCGAGCTCGCCGGTGATCTTGAGATAGTCGGCCGTCCACGGGTTGCCCATCGAGTTGTGCAGGTTGACGCCACCCCCGCCGGCGATGGCGATCAGCGGATCGGTCTCGGCCGCCTCGCGGTTGAACTTGAGCGGCTTCAGGTGGAGCCGGGCCAGGGCGCCGACGATCTCGAGGTGGCTGAGCTCCTCGGTGCCGATATCCATCAGCAAATCTTTCCGTTCAGGATCCTCGCAGTTCAGTCCCTGCACCGAATACTGCATCGCGGCGGCGAGCTCGCCGTTCGCGCCGCCGAATTGCTCGAGCAGCATGTTCCCGAACTTCGGATCGGGACTGTCGACTCGGACCGTATACATCAGCTTCTTGACGTGGTGATACATTGCTCCTCCAGGCACCAATGGGTGCGATGGCGTCGACGTCAGCACGGCGCGTGCCGTGACGCCGAATGTCACGACACGAGCGCTCCGGCGGCTCGACGGTTGTCGCAATCTCACTCGCCTCGGGCATAATCCCGCCGTATGCCGACCACGAAGACTGATCGCATCAACGCCATCACGCGCCGCGAACTGCTGGCGGGCGCTGGCGCCGGCGCAGCTGCTCTGCTCCTTTCGGAGCGCGGTGTCGACGCGCAGCCCACGGCCAGTCGGGCCGTCGTGTTCGCTCACATCACCGTCGTCGGCGCCGCCGCCGTGCAGGACGATGTCGCGCTTGCGGTCGATGGCGACCGAATCGCCGCGATCGGGGCGACC
>DATAOR010000010.1:0-5726 GCA_036265635.1 Gemmatimonadales bacterium | reverse complement strand
GGCCTACGAGATGCAGCTGGTGGATCCGGACGGGCACGTCCTGCGGTTCGGGTCGGAGCCGCGACGGGCATGATGGCCGTGGTTGTGGGGCCGGCTCGGTCAGGGCATCCGGCTATGGCACTCGGTCCGGATATAGCGCGGTGACCGAGGCGCGACTGCTGGTGGTGAGCGAGACTTCTCGGCCTACACTCAAGTAGTTCCCGCGCGTCGGTCACGGCGATCGGCGAACTGAACCTTAGGGCGCCTGCACCACGAGGGGTCGCTTAATGAGCCGCCTCGGCCCGCCAGGTTCCCGGAGTCAGGCCGCCACCGCGACCGGTACGGTCCTTCGCACCCGCCGGCAGATCCACCCCAGCAGCAGGCACATCGCCACGCCCATCCCGAATAGCAGAAACAGGCCGGCGCGGAAACCGCCGGTCGCGTCCCGGAGCGCGCCCCAGGCATACGGCGTCACGAAGGCGCCGACCTGCGCCAGGGTGTTGATCGCCGCGCCGCCCACCGCCAGTTCCCGAGCCGAGAGGAGGTCGGCCCAGCCGGAGGCGACCAGCATGGGCATGGTGAAGCACGCCGTCGCGAACACCAGGTAGGCCGCGACCGTCACGGCGGCCGACGAGGACAGGGCCAGGGTCAGGAACGTCAGGGTGAGCACGACGGAATAGTGCAAGGCATCCGGAATCCGGGCCGAGCGGCGATCGGCCACGCTCCCCGCCCACAGCATCCCCGCCGCACCGATCAGGCCGCCGAGGCTGATGATCCCGCCCACCTCGGCGGTGGAGCGGCCTGTTGCCGCGGTCAGGACCAGCGGGGCGGACAGCACCAGGGTGGTGACCGAGCCGATCTGAAGGAAGCCGAGCAGGCCGAGCTGGCGCACCCGGGGGTGGCGCAGCGCCGCCAGCAGCCCCTGGTGCCGCGGCGGGCCAAGCCGAGCCTGCTCCAGCGCCAGCTCTCCCTCGAGCCAGGCCTTCTCGGCGTCGGTCAACCAGGCTGCCTGAGCCGGGCGCTCCGGGAGGAGCCCCAGCAGGAGGAGTCCGACCGCCACCGACGGCAGGCCCTGCAGCAGAAACAGCCACTGCCACCCCTGCAGCCCCGCCTGCCCGTCCAGCCCCAGCATCCAGCCGGACACCGCCCCCAGCACCGCCGAGGACAGGGGGGAGGCTACGTAGAAGCGGCTCACCGCCCGGCCGCGGTGGGAGGGAGGGAACCAGTGGGCGAAGTAGTAGATCACGCCGGGAAAGAACCCGGCTTCCGCGACGCCCAGGAGGAACCGCAGGGTGTAGAACTGGGCGGGTGTGGCGACGAAGACCATGGCCGCCGACAGCAGGCCCCAGGTGACCATGATCCGGGCCAGCCACCGGCGGGAGCCGTAGCGGACGCTGAGGAGGTTGGACGGCACCTCGAATAGGGCGTAGCCGAGGAAGAACAGGCCGGCGCCCAGGCCGTAGACGGTGGCGCTGAAGCCGAGATCGGCGTTCATCGTGGCGGCCGCGAAGCCGATGTTGACCCGGTCGGCAAAGGCGCACAGATAGGCCAGGCCGGCCAGCGGCAGGATGCGCCACAGCGCCTTGGTCATGGCCGAGCGGGCGACGTCGTCGGCGTCGATGGACATCGGTGGTCCCGGACAGCGGCGAGGGGGCGGTTGGCCGCGATGGGGAGCAGGCGGTCCCAAGGAAGATCCGCGCCGTGGCCACAATCGCAAGCGGGACGGCCGGGTCGGACACTTATGGTCTTTCGCCGATCCGGATCAGACGCGAACATTCCGTCTGTCGGCTCAGGCGGCTCGATCAGCTACCGACCCATGTCGAACGTGTCGAGCTTCCCAGCCTGAACTTGTGGCGCCGGCTGAAGACTGCACGCCGGACCGCCACCCATGGCGGTACCCCCAACCGAGGCCAACGGATGAGGCGGCGACAATGGCTCGAGCTGGCCACCGTGGTCGGCACAGCGAGTCTCGTACCCACGATGGTGCTGGCCGGACAAGAATCTCAGGCGGTGCCGAGCCGGGAGTACCAGGCACGGCGCGACCGGGTCACCGAGCGGCTGTCCGACGGGATCCTCCTGGTCCCATCGAGGTTCGAGCTCAAATCCGAGGATCAACACGGATTCTTTCAGAATCCGGATTTCTACTACCTCTCCGGCCTCGGCAACGCGCTTCGGACCGTCCTGGTGATCGACGGGCCACGGCACCGGTCGCTCCTTTTCGTGGCATCCCTGCCGGGCCCGCTGGCGCGATGGGCCATCACCCCGAGGTCCGGGCGGAACGACAGCCTGGGCCTGGACGGCGTGGTGTCCTGGGACAGCCTGCCCGGGTACCTGGGGGGACGCCTCCGGGAACGGCCCGAGCTGCCGATCTACCTGACCGACACGACCAGAGCCGAGCCGCCGGCTGGAATCCCGCCCACCTATGACCCGATCGCCTTGTGGAGTGCGGCCCTTCGGCAGCGCTTCCCGTCACTGGCCATCCGTTCCGCCCGCGGGGTGCTGGACGGCTTGAGGTGGATCAAGAGTCCCGCCGAAATCGCCGTGCTCCGGCGGGTCGGCGCCCTCAGTGCCGAGGCGCTCCGCACGGCGCTGCGGACGGTGCCGCTCGCCCGACGGCAGCGCGCGGTGGAGGCTGCCGTGGTGGCCCGGTGTGTTCAGGGGGGAGGAGAGGGTCCGTCATTCTGGCCCTGGACGATGACCGGCCCGAATGCCGTACTGCCGGGGACGTTCGCGTCCTTCGGGGACTACCATCATCTCGACCGGCCGCTGCAGGCGGGTGAGCTGATCCGGCTCGACGTGGGGTGCGACCTGCTGCACTATCGCGGGGACGTGGGGCGCACGGCGCCGGTGTCGGGGCGATTCTCGGCGGGTCAGCGAGAGGCCTGGGAACTGCTGATCGCGGCCTACCAGGCCGGTCTGAGCCGCATGGGTGACGGGGTGACGAGCGCGGACGTGATCAGGGCGAGCCTGGAGCGAGTGCGTGGGCTGAGGGATGGACTGAAGACCTCGCTCGGTCGGAACGCGGCCATCGCCCTCCTGACCCAGGGGGCGGAATCGTGGCAACTGCACGGCGTCGGGCTCGAATCCGCAGAGAGCGGTGCCAGGCCGGACGTCCTTCGCACCGGCATGGTCCTCGCCTTCGAGCCGGGGCTGACGGTAGACGGCCAGGCGTTCTACCTGGAGGATATGGTGCTGGTCCGTGGCGACGGCAGCGACATTCTGACTCCCGGCTTGCCCTACGGTGCCGATGAGATTGAACGGGCGATGAAGGCGCAGCCCCCTCGCTAAGCCCTGCGAGCGACTACGGACCGGATTGCGAATACCGGCCTCCGCGCTCACGTGATGCCGATCCAGGAAGAAGCGGGGCCCGGCCTCCCTCGTCCTTCCACCTCGCCGATGACGCCAAGTTCCTTGAACCTGCCAGCTTGGCCCGTTCTCCCGACTGGTGTCGATTTGGACCGGTCTCGTTCGACGTGTCAGAGAGGCCGCGAAGCGCAGGGCCACCGACAGGAACCCACTTCAGCGTGCTTCGGTCCCTCCATCCTGGAGCGCTGCATGGTATTTCGTACGTTCCGTCGCCTGACGGTCGCCCTGCCGTCGCTCGCCGCACTCGCCCTGCCCTCGCTCGCCGCACTCGCCCTGGCGCCGGCGGTCCACGCCGAATCGGCCGTGCCGGGCCGTCCCGTGCGGGCGGCGGTGGACTGTGTGGCCGTCCTGCGGATCGCGCTTGCGAACGCGCGCATCACCGCCGCGAATGCCGTCCCGCCCAGCGACTCGCTCCGCGCCCTCGGCCAGAAGCCGTATTGTCGGGTCGAGGCCACCGTGGACGCGGAGACGCACATCGTGGCCTTGCTCCCGGACGAGTGGAACGGCCGCTTCCTGATGGGGGGTGCCGGCGGCTACGTGGGAGTGGTGCAGAACCAGTATGAGTCCACCGTGCACCAGGGATATGCCACCGTGGGCACGGACGCGGGGCACGCCGCCCACCCACTCACGGCCGGGTGGGCCCTGGGCGACGAGCGACGGATCGCCGACTACGGGCATCGCGCCGTGCACCGCACGGCGGAAGTGACCAAGGCGCTCATCGCGGCTTACTATGGCCGTCCGGCGGAGCACTCGTACTTCATCGGCTGCTCGAACGGCGGGCGCCAGGCGCTGATGGAGGCGCAACGCTATCCTGCCGACTTCGACGGCATCGTGGCGATCGCACCGTGGCTCAATCCTCTCGAGTGGGCGGCCGCCGCCGTTCGCAACCTGCAGGCGCAATACCCCACAGGCGACCTGAAGACACCCGTAGTGACGCCCGCCGTCCTGGCGCTCCTGGCCGCGAAGGTCACGGACACCTGCGACGCCGTCGACGGGGTGCGAGACAGCATCCTCGAGAACCCCGAGGCGTGCGGCTTCAGACTCGCATCGCTCCCGGCATGTGCCAACGAGGTGACGACCGACGGGTGCGTCACCCGTGCGCAGCGGGCCGCGCTGACTGCGTTCACCACCCCGCTGGCCGCCGGCACGCTGCGATATCCGGGGTGGCCGGTCGGCGACGAAGCCGACCCGCAGGGGTGGGGCCCGTGGATCACCGGGCCGGTCGCCGATGTGATGGAGCTGACGGGGCGGACCGTTTCGACGCTTCAGGGCCTCGTCGCCACCCAGTTCTTCAAGTACCTGGTGTACGGCGACTCGACGTGGAGCTATGTGGGCTACGATCTCGCGCGGGCCGCGCGCGACGGCGCCAAGGTTGCGGCCGTCGTCTCCGCCGCCAACCCCGACCTCTCGGCCTTCCGGGCGCGTGGCGGCAAGCTCCTGCTGGCGCACGGCTGGTCGGACCCGGCGCTCAGCGCACGCGCCACGATCGAGTATTTCAGGGCGGTACGGCGCCGCACGCCCGGGGCTGCGTCGTTCACGCGGCTGTTCCTGATGCCGGGCGTGGTGCACTGCGGGGGCGGGAGCGGCTGTGACGACGCGGATTTTGCGGGCATCATCCGTCGCTGGGTGGAGCAGGGCGAGGCACCAACGCGCATCGTGGCGCGCAAGCTGCGCGACACGCAGGTGGTGCGAACCCATCCGCTGTGTGCGTACCCCATGACGGCGCAATTCAAAGGAACCGGCAGTCCCGGTGATGCCGCGGCGTTTACCTGCCGATAGGCCGTCCGATCCCCATCACGTGGTGTGGAGACTCGAGCCGCCCCAGAAACAGGGAGACGCACAGGCGACTGGACCGTGCCCTATCGGCCCCCCGCCGGGCGGGACGCAGTCACGGCGCACACGGCGAACGCTTCGATCTGGTGCTGGGCCGCCGCACCTACTTGCATGGGGTTCTGCCAGACCGTTCTTTGGTGTGGAGGCGAGGTCGCCTGCCGCTGAGGGGCATGCGGTCAGGCAGCAATCCACCTGGGGAATCACATGAAAGCCTCGGTCTTCATTGCCACCAGTCTCGACGGCTTCATCGCCCGCAGAGACGGTGGCCTGGACTGGCTCCCCCACGACGGCGGTGAGCCGCATGGCTATGACGAGTTCATCGCGACGGTGGACGGGCTGGTGATCGGGCGGAAGACGTTCGAAACGGTACTCGCCTTCGACGCCTGGCCCTACGGAAGCAAGCCGGTGATCGTCCTCACCTCTACGCCATCGGCGTGGCAAGCGCCGGAAGGCGCGGTCTGCGACTTCATGGCCGGAAGCCCCGCGGAGGTGGTAGAGCGGCTGCGCGCCCGCGGCCTTACCCATCTCTATGTGGATGGAGGGATCAC
>DATAOR010000009.1:0-15498 GCA_036265635.1 Gemmatimonadales bacterium | reverse complement strand
GGCTACGCCGTAGTTCGCGCCTACACCGGCACGCAGGCCATCGAGCGAGCCCGGAGCAGTCAACCGGACATTCTGATTCTCGATGCCCAGATGCCCGACATGCACGGGTTCGAGGTCTGTCGGGCGTTACGGGCGGATCCTCGCTTCAGCGTGACCACGCCGATCGTCATCACTACCTCGGGACCATCGGGGCGCACCCAGCGGCTCGAAGCCTACCGGGCTGGCGCCTGGGAGTTTCTCGGCCAGCCGCTCGACGGCGAGGCGCTGCTGCTCAAGCTCGCCACCTTTCTGCAGTCCAAGCAGCAGGTCGACGTGCTGCGCGAGGAGAACCTGCTGGATGCGGGCACCGGGCTGTACAACATGCGCGGGCTGGCGCGGCGGGCGCGGGAGATCGGGGCCGACGCCTTGCGCCGGCGGGAGGCGCTGGCCTGCGTCGTGTTCGCCCCGGACCAAGAGGATGAGGCCGAGCCGGAGGGTCTGAGCGACGAGCTGCTGCGCATGTCGGATCAGGTGGGCAGCGTCTTCCGGCAGTTCGGCCGCGGCTCCGACGCAATCGGCCGGCTGGGGCCGACCGAGTTTGGCGTGATCGCGCCCGCCACCGGGGCGGAGGGAGCCGTCCGCCTGGTGAACCGGCTGGGTGCCGCGGTAGAGGCAACCAAGATCCCGGTCAGGGGCGGGGAGCGCTCCATGCGGGTCCGAGCCGGGTACTGCGCGGTCCCGGACTTCGCCGAATCGGCCGTGGATGCCACCGAATTGCTGCTTCGTGCAACCACGGCGCTTCGGGACCTTCCCCGAACGGGCAGCGGGGAGCGGATTCGGGCATTCGAACAGGTGTCCCTGCAATAGCCTAGCTGATGACGGCCTTACGGGATCCGGTGTGGCTCTATCACTACGAGTGATGCGCGAGTATAGCCCTGACCTGTGGTCTTGGCGCGGCAATTGCTTGAGTTTCGCTGCATCCTGTAGTGCTAGAAATTGCTCTTTCCCGGTAGCGAGGTGCTGATCCCGCACCCTCGCCGCCGCTAGGCCACATCCACAGACCGCTCAGCGGTCCCGCCCAGGAGACCAGGATGTCCAACCCGCTCGTCCAGCAGGATCGGTCGGGCGCACCCGCCGCCGATCCGGCCTCGCGGGACCCCTTTTCGATCCCGAGCGAGATCAAGGCCAGCATCCGGGTTCTGGTGGTCGATGACGAGCGGACTCTCCGAGAGAGCTGCGCCAGCGTCCTCCAGATGGACGGCTACAACGTGACGCTGGTGGGGCGGGGGGAGGAAGCACTCGACACGGTCAAGCGGCGCAAGTTCGACATCATCCTGGTCGACCTTTACATGTCGCAGGTGTCCGGGCTCGACATTCTCCGGACCGCGCTGCAGGCCTTCAAGGACACCATCGTGGTCGTGATGACCGGCAATCCCAGCGTCACCAGCAGCATCGAGGCGCTGCGGGCCGGGGCCTGGGATTACCTGCCCAAGCCGTTCAGCGCCACCCACCTGCAGGTCCTGATCGGGCGGGCGTCGCACGCGGTGATGATGTCGCGCGAGGCCCAGGATCTCCGGGTCCAGCTGATGAAGCAGCACGGGCACAGCGACAAGATCGCCCTGATCGGCATCTCGCCGCTGTTCCGCCAGGCGGTGGACCTGGCCCGCAAGGTGGCGGCTACCGACGCCTCGGTGTTCATCAGCGGCGAAAGCGGAACCGGTAAGGAGGTCATCGCCCAGTTCATCCACCAGAACAGCCGCCGGGCCGGACGCGCCCTGGTGCCGATCAATTGCGCCGCCCTGCCCGAACCCCTGCTCGAGAGCGAGATGTTCGGCCACCGCAAGGGGGCATTCACCGGGGCCGATCGCGACAAGCCGGGCTTGCTCGAGACGGCCAACGGCGGCACCCTGTTTCTCGACGAGCTGACCGAGATGACCATGCCGCTGCAGGCCAAGCTGCTGCGGGTCATCCAGGATGGCGTGGTCCGGCGGGTCGGCAGCGAGCAGCAGGATGCGGTGGTGGACGTCCGCTTCATCTCGGCCACCAACCGTGAGCCCCAGGAGGCGGTGGACACCGGCGTGCTCCGGGGCGACCTGTTCTACCGCTTGCGGGTGGTGCCCATCAAGCTGCCGCCGCTCAGGAAGCGCCCGGAGGACATCCCGCTCCTGGCCAACCACTTCCTCACCGTGTACTGGCAGCGCCACCGGCAGATGGGCGACCGGGTGCCGCGGCTGAGCGAGGCCAGCATCGGCTTCTTGCGCTCCCGCCCCTGGCGAGGCAACGTTCGGGAGCTTCAGAACGTGATCGAGCACGTGGCCGTCCTGGCGGAGCCGGATCAGATCATTCAGCCGAATGACATTCCGGTGTACGACGACGCCGGGGAGTGGCCGGCCGAGACCGTGGTGACGTCCGGGGTCATGGACGAGGCTTATCATACCGCCAAGGACCGCGTCGTGGCGCAGTTCGAGAAGGAATACCTGACCCGGCTCGTCTCCCGGGCCGGTGGCAACATGTCGAAGGCCGCGCGGCTCGCCAGCATCGATCGCACGACCCTCTATCGCCTGATGGACAAGCACGCCTTCCACCGTGACGAGAGCCCGGGGACACCTGAGTGACCCCTGAGACCGCCCTGCCTGGCACCACCAGCGGCGAGCGGCGCCGGGCCCCGGCCGGCAACAGCGTCGGGCCGGCCAGCGTGTGGGACCCCCAGGGGCCGGCGGGCGGCGGCATCGCGCCGCCGCTGTGGGAGGCGCTGCGTGACGCGGTGCTGCGGGCCCAGGCCGAGTGGGCCCGGGCCATCGAGCACGCCTCCGGGATGGACGAGGTCACCAGTCATCTGGCCCTGGTCGCCGCCGCGGTTCGCCTCCAGGCCGCCGGCCAGCCGGTCGATCTCTCCGGCCTGCCCCGCAACCCGCTGGCGCGCCGCCTGGTGGGCCTGATCCGGGCCGGCTTCCTCGAGCGGGCTCAGGCGCTGCCGGGCCCCGATGCGCCGCAGCTGCTCCGGATGCTGGGCGCGATCGAGACCGTGAGCCAGCAGCTCGAGGTGGACTGGTCGCAGCATTTCGCCGACCGGCTGTCGGGTCCTGACGGGCTCGAGCTGGTGGTGGAGGTGGCCCACGACCTTCGCTCGCCGCTGACCTCGATCCTCTTCCTGGCGGAAACCCTGCAGCGGGCCCGAAGCGGTCCGGTCAACCCGGTCCAGGAGCGCCAGCTCGGCCTGATCTACAGCGCCGCCTTCGGCCTCAGCTCGGTGGCCAGCGACGTCATCGAGCTGGCCCGGGGGGGCGACCGGCTGGTGGACCTGGACCCCATTCCCTTCTCGGTGACCGACATCCTCGAATCGGTCCGCGACATCGTCCAGCCGATCGCCGAGGAGAAGAGCCTGACCGTGCGGCTGTCGCTGCCCGAAGCGGATTTCCGGATCGGGCACCCGGTGGCGCTGAGCCGCGTGCTGCTCAACCTGACGACCAACGCGCTCAAGTTCACGGCCGAAGGCTTCGTCGAGGTCATCGCCCGGGAGACCGAGGCCCGGGCGGTCGAGTTCTCGGTGCGGGACACCGGCCGGGGTATCCCCCCGCAGAGCATGGCGACGCTGTACGAGCCCTTCCGTCGGCGGCAGAAGCCGGGTGAGTACGCCTTCTCGGGCTCGGGACTGGGCCTGTCCATCTGTCGCAAGCTGGTCGAGGCGATGGGCTCGACGCTGGAGGTCGAGACCGCCCCAGGCTACGGCACCCGGTTCCATTTCGTGCTCGACTTGCCGCTGGCCGGGGAGCCCCAGTTCGACTGAGCGACCAGCCACTACCCGGCGTCGGCTGCCCCCACTAAATTCTTCAGGCTGGCCACTTCCGGAACATTCGCTCGCGCGCGCCGGTGACCCGGCCGTATCCGCGCCGAGCTGTCCCTGACTGTTCCTCCGGTGCCGCCAGCCCGACGACCCTGGCACGACCCGGGTCTCGCGCACTCCTCGCTGCCCTGCCGCAGTCCGGGTCCGGCCAGGCGCGTCGAGGGGGTTGGCGCGAGACCGCGGCCCGAAACCGAGCGCTCCGTGAACCGACCAATGATCCGGCCTGCCCGGCACCTGAGCCAGCCTCTGGTGCACGCCCCCAACGCCGCCCTCCTGATCGACTTCGACAACGTTACCCTGGGCATCCAGAAGGACCTGACTAAGGAGCTTCGCACCCTCCTCAACAGCGACATCATCAAGGGGAAGGTGGCGGTCCAGCGGGCCTACGCCGACTGGCGGCGGTATCCCCAGTACATCGTGCCGCTGTCCGAGTCCTCGATCGATCTGATCTTCGCGCCCGCGTTCGGCAGCAGCAAGAAGAACGCGACCGACATCCGCCTGGCCATCGACGCCATCGAGCTGGTCTTCACCCGTCCCGAGATCGGCACCTTCATTCTGCTCTCGGGCGACAGCGATTTCTCCACGATGGTGATCAAGCTCAAGGAATACGGGAAGTACGTCATCGGCGTCGGCATCCGGGAGAGCGCCAGCGACCTGCTGATCCAGAACTGCGACGAGTACTTCTCCTACAGCGACCTGGCCGGCCTGACCAAGGAAGTGGACACGCCGTCCACCCAGAGGGACCCGTGGGAGCTGGCCGGCGAAGCGGTCGCCCAGATGGCCCGCAACGGCGACGTGATGCGGTCCGACCGGCTGAAGCAGGTGATGCAGCAGATCGACTCGAACTTCGACGAGCGCAACGCCGGCTTCAACCGGTTCAGCAAGTTCGTGGTCGAGGCGGGGCAGCGGGGCGTCGTGCTGGTCACCAAGCTGGACAACGGCCAGTACGAGGTCGCTCCGCCGGCGGGCGGCGTCGGCGTCTCCGCCGCGGCGGTTCCGGCCAGCCCCGCCCGGCCGGCCCGGGACGGCGCGGAGGCCGGGCGGGAGCGAGACGAGGGGCGCCGGGGCCGCGGCCGCCGAGGTCGCGGGCGCGACCGCGATCGAGAGCGGCCGGCCGGCCGCGACCGTGAAGCCGCGACCGCCGAGCCGACGCGGGATGGCGGTCAGGAAGCCGGCCGCGACACGCCGGTGGTCGGTGCTCGCGCCGCCGACGGCGCCCTCACTCTGGCCCGGGCGTTCCAGCTGATGGCTCAGGCCCTGACCGAGCTCCGCGCGCCCGTGCCGCACGAGGCGCTGCGCCTCCGGATGGCCGCCATGCACGGCCGCGAGGACCCGCTGCTCGACGCCGGCCGGTTTGCCCGACTGTTGCGGCAGGCCAATGACGCGGAGATCGCCGACGTCCGCAAGGTCGGCGAGGATGAGTACGAGATCACGCCACATCGGAGCGTTGGCGCTCCGCCGGTCCCGGCCGTACGGGAGAGCAGCGAGCCGCGGGAGGAGCGGGGAGAACCGGGCGAGACGGCCGCCGAGCCGGTGGCCGAAGCCGCCGGCCGGGACAACGGCCAGCGATTCGGGGTCCGGTTCCGGCGCGGGTCCCGCGGCCCGCTGCGGGCGGGAGAGGTGCCGCTCATCGGTGTAGTCCAGATCGAGGCGCCCGAGCCGGTGGCGGTGACCGAGCTGGTGGAAGAGGAGACCGCCCGCCCCCCGGCGCCGAAGAAGACGACCCGGACGCGGGCGCCGCGTAAGAAGGCGGCTCCTGCGGCGGCGGCCGCCGCTCCGGCGGAGGCGGCGGCCGGACGCGCGGGCCCTGCCGGCGCCGAGCCGGCACCGGCGGCCGCGCGCCCCAAGCGGGCCCGACCGCGAGCCAAGAAGAAGGCCGAATGAGTGCGACCCGACGGGCAGCCACGCTGCCCGTCTCGTTTTTCGCCCGCCCGGCCGAGCTGGTCGCCCGCGAGCTGATCGGCACCGAAGTGGTCTCGGCGCTGCAAGGCCGGCTTACCGTGGGACGGATCGTCGAGACCGAGGCGTACCTGGGCTACGACGACCCGGCCTCCCACGGCTATCGGCATCGGCGGCACGCCCAGAACGAGGCGCTGTACGGCCCGGCCGGCAGCTGGTACGTCTATCTCAGTTATGGAATGCACTGGTGTGCCAACCTGGTGTGCGGCTCGCGCGGCCACGCGAGCGCGGTGCTGCTGCGGGCGCTGGAGCCCGTGGCAGGCCTGGAGATCATGCGCGAACGCCGGGGCGGCGCGACCGATCGCCTGCTGTGCTCGGGCCCCGGCCGGCTCTGCCAGGCGCTGGCTATGACGAAGGATCAGGACGGCGAGGTGATGCGGCGATCCGGGGTCACGGTCCGGGCCGGACCGGAGCCGCGCCCGGCCCGGGTCGTGGCAGCGGCGCGCATCGGCATTACCAAGGCCGCCGACTGGCCGCTCCGGTTCGTTCTGGCGGGGTCACCCTGGCTGTCCCGGCCGCTGCCGCGAGCCGATCTTCCCACCAGCCCCAAATGAGACGCGGGCGACGGATTCTGAAATACGTCGCCCGCGCCGCTTCCGAAACAGTGGCTCAGTAGCCGCCGGCCTTGACGTCCTCCCGGGCCGATCCGAGGCCGATCCGGAGGCCACCGGTGAAGGTGTGGGTCGGACCGTCGAGCAGCTGGCCCACGCCGACCACGGTACCGTCACTCGCGGTCGCCACCTTCTGCCCGCCGCTGCTGGTGATCTGATACTGCCCGAAGGCCATGAACCGGCCCACTTGGAACTGGAGGCCCCCGACGAAGGTGGCGAACCCCGAGGAGCCCAGCTCATTGGCGGTGCTCTGGAAGGCCGCCGAGCTCGAAGGCGTCGGGTTGACCACGTGGATCAGCCCATAGCCCAGACCGAGGTACGGCTGAGCCGCCGCCTTGATCGGGAACGCCATCAGCACCGCCGAATAGCGGCGGATGTCGTTGAAGGTGACGCTCTGGGCGCCACCGGCGTCGGTGTAGGAACTCAGCTCGTTCGAGCCCACGGCCTCGTCGAACGACAGCATCAGGCCGGTCCGCTTGGCCACGATCAGCGTGTGGCCACCGAAGGTCGGAATCCCGCTCCGACCCTGGCTCGGCGTCTTGAAGAAGGTCACGCCGCCCTGGCCGCCGACATACCACTGGAAGTCGCCATTCCCGGGAGCCTGCGCCAGGAGACCAGTCGTGCCCAGGGCGAGGACCAGCATCGCCGCCGGGATGGTGCGGATGAGCGTGCGCATCACAGCCAACCCTCCGTAAGGTGTCCGCGCCAGGCGGATCCTGGCGGCTGCCGCGCCCGGCGGACGCGGGTACGTCAAAATGCGGAATCTTGCCGGAAATCGCGGGATGGGAGGGGGAGCGGTGACCCGGCTAACTGCTTGCTGCGTGGCAGCTTATATAAGCCGCTGCCAGGCCGTCCCCACCCGTCGGAGGGGGTGGGGGTGCAAGGTCGGGGCCAAGCAGGGATCAGTTCCGGGCCCGCTCGGAGGCGGAAAACGGCCGATTCCGAGAAGGGATCAGATCAACTTGAGTGCGGTGCCGACCTGCTTGAAGGCGCGCAAGGCCTCATCGAGATCGTCGCGGGTGTGGGCCGCCGAGATCTGACAGCGGACGCGAGCCTGCCCCTGCGGCACCACGGGAAACCCGAACCCGGTGACGAACACGCCCTGCGCCAGCAGCAGGTCACTCATCCGGATGGCAGCCGCGGTCTCGCCCAGAATGACGGGAATGATCGGGGTCTCACCCGGGAGCGGCCGGAAGCCCAGCTCGAGCAGCCGCTCGCGAAAGTACCGGGCGTTGTCGCGCAAGGTGGCGACCCGCTCGGGGTGGCTTTCCAGATACTCGACGCTCGCCAGCGCACTGGCGGCGACGGTGGGCGGCAGTGCGTTGGAGAAAAGCTGCGGCCGGGCCCGCTGGGTGAGATAGTCGCAGACGGCCGCCGAGCCGGCCACGAACCCGCCGGCGGCACCGCCGAGCGCCTTGCCCAGGGTAGAGGTGATGATGTCGACCTCGCCGATCAGGCCGAAGTGCTCGGCCGTACCCCGACCGTGTTTCCCGAGCACGCCGGTGGCGTGGGAGTCGTCCACCATGAGGACAGCCTCGTGCCGGCGGCAGAGCTCGACCAGGTCCGGCAGCGGGGCGATGGACCCCTCCATCGAGAACACCCCATCGGTGATCACCAGCCGGGTGCGTCGGTCCCGGGCGGCCTCGAGCTTGGCCTCGAGGTCGGCCAGGTCGGCGTGGCGGTAGACCGCGGTCTGACACTTGGTGATCGACTTGGCCAGCCGGGCGGCGTCGATGATCGAGGCGTGATTGAGCTGATCGCTGATGACGATGTCCTGCTCGCCCAGCAGCGTGGCTGGAACCGCCTCGTTGGCATTCCAGGCGCTCACGAAGCTGAGCGACGCGGCGGTGCCGACCAGCCGGGCACAGGCCGCTTCCAGGGACCGGTGGACGGTGAAGGTCCCGCAGATGAACCGGACCGAAGCGGTCCCCGCGCCCCAGCGGTCGAGTGCCGCCTTGCCCGCGGCCACCACCTCGGGCTGGTTGCTCAGGCCGAGGTAGTTGTTCGAGGAGAGGATGATCACGTCGCCGCGGCCCTCCATCCGGACGCGGGCGGCCTGCGGGCTGTCGAGGAAGTTGAGCCGTTTGTACACGCCGTCGCGGATGAACTGCTCCAGCTCGCCTTCGAGGCGGTGTTCGAAGCCGTGGCTCATGCGCCGATCTCCAGGATCACCTTGCCGGCCTGGCCGTCCTTGATGACCTGGATGGCCTCGGCGATGGATGCGAGCGGGAAACGATGGGTGATGACCGGCCGCGGGTCGAGCTGTCCGGCCCGAAGGAACCGGCCCATCGCGTCCCAGGTCTCGTACATCTTCCGGCCGGTCACGCCGTAGAGCGTGAGACCCTTGAAGATGACGTCGCGGGCAAAGTCCACCTCGGTGGTACGGCTCGGTGTTCCTAGCAGGTTGACCCGGCCGCCCAGCCGGGCGGCGGCGAAGGCCTGCGCGTGGCCGCTCGGGTGGCCGCTCATCTCGCAGACCAGGTCTACCCCGTCGCCGCCGGTCAGCGCCTTGACCCGGGCGAGCACGTCGTCGCTGGCAGGATTGAGGGTCACGTGCGCCCCCATCTTGCCGGCCAGCGTGAGCCGCATCGGATTGTAGTCGCTGGCGATGACCAGCGAGGCCCCGGCGGCCCGAGCGACCCCTACGGCGAAACAGCCGATCGGTCCGCAGCCCAGGACCAGCACCGTGCTGCCCGGCACGGCGGCCTCCAGCACGGTATGGACCGCGTTGCCCATTGGGTCCATGATGGCCCCGATCTCGGTCGGAATGCCGTCCAGTCGCATCACGTTCGACGCGGGCATGACGATGAACTCGGCGAAGGCCCCGTCCCGGTCGACCCCGATGATCTGGGTCCGCTGGCAGAGGTGCGCCATCCCCAGCCGGCACTGGAGGCAATGGCCGCACACGATGTGACCCTCCGCGGTCACCAGATCGCCCACCGCGAGCAGGCCGGCAGTCTCGGCCTCGCGCCCGAGCTGGACGATCTCGCCGGCGAACTCGTGGCCGATCACTACCGGCGGGCGCAGCCGCGCACTGGCCCAGCTGTCCCACTCCCAGATGTGCAGGTCGGTCCCGCAGACACCCGCGTGATGCACCCGGATCAGCACGTCGCTGGGGCCACACGGAGGGACAGGAACGTCCTGGAGCACCATGCCCGGACCGGGGGCCGGCTTCACGAGCGCGCGCATCGAGCCTCGGGGAGAAGTCGGGCGGAATATAGCGATGCCCGGAGGGCCGAACGTACAAACACCCCCGGACCGGAGCCCGGGGGCGTTTCGAGCCGACCTGCGAAGTGGTCAGCCCTGCAGGATCAGGCGGCGTGCTCAGCCGGCACGTGACGGTGCCAGTGGTCGTCGGCCGCTTCTTCGTCGGCTGCCCAGAGGTAAGCCCAGAACCGGACCGGCTTGGGGGCGGGCGCCCCGTTCTTGATCACAATGCCGAGCGGGCTGGCCGGCGAGATGGGCTGGCGCTTGGTCATGATGGCGGTCCTCAGTCGTCCGAGTCTGCTGGGAACGCCCTCCAGATGGCACCGTGCATGCCACCCGCAGCCGCTTCGACAACTCCTTGATCGAGAAGACTTTGAACGGGAAGGGTCGGAACAGGGCGCGTCGTTATGACGCGGTAGAGCGACGAGCCTCCGTGTTGGCGGGACACGGCGGGCGGCCGAGAACCAGGCCTCCCGGTCGCCGGGCGGAGCTGGAGCCCCGCCGGCGGCGGCGCCCGCCGTCCTCGACGGTCCAGCCGTCGTAGTAGGCCAGCAGACTCTCGGGTGCCATGGAGGGGCAGCAGGGCAGGATGACGTGGACGGCGCCCGGACGGCTGAGGCGCTGGAGGTCGGTGATGAACTCCAGCCGACAGGAGGCGCCCAGGTCGAGCAGGGCACCAGGGTCGAGCACGACCAGGTCGAGCTCGCGGGGGAGCTCGATGAATTCGGGCAGGCACGGACCGGTCTGGGCCACGTAGCCCTCGAACATGCAGCCGAGGGCCTCCGCCGCCATGCGCGATTCGACCCGCTCGACGCAGCCGAGGTCGGCGGCGACGAAGGTGACCATCGTGTCATGCGCGGCCAGCAGGTAGGTCGCCGCCTCGGCTCCGGTGCCGATCACCAGGGTGACGTCCTCCGGTTCCAGCCGAGGCAGCAGCTCCCCGAGCGGGCACGCGGCGTCCAGTCCCCAGTGGGTGGGCGTGCGCTGCGCCTCGCGCAGCTTGAGGAACTGGCGGCGCCACCGGTTGTACGGCCGCAGCGACAGCCGCTTCATGATCAGCCGGTCCACCGACTCGAGCATGAGCACTTCGGTGAGCAGGAACTGACCCTCGGCCGCCGACTGAAGCTCGGCGGCGGCCTCGTCACCCAACCGGAGCAGCTCGTCGCGCCCGATCGAGTTCTTGTAGCCTTCGATGCGCTGGAGGATGTAGTCCTGATAGTACTGCTTGTCCGAGTAGGGCGAACGCCGCCGGTTGGCGCTCCTGACCTGGGCGGCCTTCAGCACCCGCCCTCCAGGCCACTGGCGCGGCCGGGGCGTGCGAATGAAAGTGGCTGAAAAGGAGGCTCTCCGAAAAGCATCGGTTTCAAAGTCATACAGCGGACCAGCGGTGTCAATGCGAACCGCAGCTCGGTGCCGGCACCGCGCTCAATCAGCTTCGAGCCAGGCGCCCTTGAGGTAGCTGGTTTCGGGAATAGTCAGGACCTCGGGGTGATCGGAGCCCTGGCCGAGGATCCGGCGGAGCCGGACCCGGCGCCCGCTATCCGCCGCGGCGGCGGACAGCATGGCCAGAAAGTCGGGCAAACGGACGTGGAACGAGCAGCTGGCGGTGAGCAGCGCGCCCCCGGGGGTGAGGCAGCGCATCGCCCGGAGGTTGATCTCGTGGTAGCCCCGGAGGGCCGCGGCCACGGCCCCGCGGCTCTTGGCGAAGGCGGGCGGGTCCAGCACGATGGTGTCGAACCGCTCGCGGGCCCGGGCCAAGGCGCGCAGGGTCTCGAAGGCGTCGCCCTCGCGCCACTCGATGTTGGTCCGGCCGTTGAGGGCCGCGTTGGCGGCGCCCCGCTCGAGCGCCTCCCGGCTCAGGTCGAGCGCCAGCACCTGGCCGGCCCGTCGCGCCAGGTGAATGGCGAACGACCCGTGGTAGGCGAAGCAGTCGAGCGCGCGACCCCCCGGGAGGGCGATCTCACCCGCCAGCAGCCGGTTGGGCCGCTGGTCGAGAAAGGCGCCGGTCTTCTGACCATCCCAGGGCGCCGCCAGATAGCGCACGTCCCCTTCCCGGACCTCGATGGTGCGGGGCACCTCGCCCAGCGCCAGCACCACTTCGGTGTCGAGGCCTTCCCGCCGCCGCACCGCGGCGTCGTGGCGCAGCAGCATCCCCTCGGGGGCCGCCACCGCCCGGAGAGCCTCGAGGATGAGGGGCCGCATCGTCTCGAGGCCGGCCGAGAGGATCTGCACGACCAGCCAGCGGTCGTAACGGTCGACCACCAGGGCGGGGAGGCCGTCGCCTTCACCGTGCACCAGGCGGCAGGCGGTGGCGTCGATGCCGGCGCGCCGGGCCACACTCTGCTCGAGGCGCTCCCGCCACCAGACCGAGTCGACCGGCCGGTCGGACCGTTCCAGCAGGCGGAGCCTGATCTCGGATGCCGGCGAATGGAGCGCCTGTCCGATGAAGCGCCCCCGCGGGTCGTAGACCGCCACCAGGCCGGGGGGGGCATCTTCGGCGGAGACTTCGCTGCGATAGATCCAGGGGTGGCCCCGAACCCAGCGGTCGGCCCCGCGGTCAGTGACGCGCAGTCGGGGCAGGGCCGCCGGGGTCACGCCCGGTCGGGCCGGAGGACCGTGGCCCCACGCAAGTAGCAGTGCTTGATTTCCGCCCGGGTGCGGGTGGTATAGGCGTGGACCAGCAGGCGGATGCACTTGGGCAACGAGCCGGGCACGGGGATCTCGGTGGCATGGAGCAGGGCGACGATGTTCCAGCCGAACTCTTCGGCGGCCCGGGCGGGGAAGGTCGCGTCGAGATCGTGGGTGACGGTGAACAGCCCGCTGACGATGTCGTCGGGCGACAGGTCGTTGGCTTCGATCAGTGCGCGCAGCAGCTCGTCGGTGGCCTCGAGGATCTCGGCGGCGTCGTTCTGGCCGACAGTGGTCGCGCCGCGAATGCCCTGGAGACGGGGCCCGGGGGAGGTCATGGCACCTAATGTAGCCGCGTCAGTTCGCCTGATGCTGGTGACCGACGATCGCCTGGTGGCGGGGCGGGATCTCGTCGCCCTGGCCCGCGCGGCCGAAGCCGGCGGGGTGACGGCGATCCAGCTTCGGCTCAAGCAGGCGGCGCCGCGCGAGCAGGTCGAGCTCGCCCGCGCGCTGGTGGCCGCGCTTCGGGTGCCGGTGCTGGTGAACGACCGGCCGGACGTGGCGATCGCCGCCGGAGCGGCCGGGGTGCACCTGGGCCCCGACGACCTGCCGCCGGCCTTGGCGCGGAGGATCGCGCCGCCCGGGTTCCTGATCGGCGCATCGGTCGGGTCCGAGGCCGAGGCCGCGGCAGCCGAGGCGGCCGACTACTGGGGGGTCGGTCCCTGGCGGGTCAGCTCGACCAAGCTCGACGCGGGGGAGGCGCTGGGTGCCGACGGGTTCGGGCGAATCGTCGCCCTGGCCGGGGGCCGGCCATGCCTGGCGATCGGGGCCGTGCGGCCGGAGGACAGCGTGGCGATCCGCCAAGCCGGAGGCGCGGGGCTGGCGGTGGCGTCGGGTATCCTGGGCTCGCCCGACATTCGGGCGGCGGCCTCAGTCTACGCCCGGTCGTGGCCGGCCGATGCGGGGTGAGGCGCCCGCGTCACCTCCCGCGCCGGACCTTGGCGATGTTCCGCAGGTGCTCCGCGTAGGTCCGGGCGAACACGTGATGGCCGTCGGGCGAGGCCACGAAGTACAGGTACGGTACCTGGGCCGGATAGAGTGACGCCTCGAGGCTCCGGCGGCTGGGTGAATTGACCGGCCCCGGCGGCAGGCCCGGGTGGAGATAGGTGTTGTAGGGCGAGGCGAACTGATAGTCCTTGGTATACAGCCTGGGCTTGCGGGCACCGGTGGCGAGAAAGATGGCGTACTGGACCGTGGGATCGGCCTGGAGCGCCATGCCGATGCGCAGCCGGTTGTGATAGACACCCGCGATGGTTTCCCGCTCGCTGTCTATCCGGGCTTCGCCTTCCACGATCGAGGCAAACGTGACCAGCTGCGCCTGGGACATCGCAATGGAGTCGAGCCGCGCGGTCCAGCGCGGGTCCCAGGCGGCCTTGAAACCCTCGGCCATCAGGCGTACCAGCTCGCCGGCTCGCACGCCCATCGGCAGAGTGTAGGTCTCGGGCCGGAGAAAGCCCTCGAACGATCGCACCGGGAAGCCGAGGATCGCGCTGGCCGCGGCGCCATCGGTCGCGGCCCGAACCACCGAGTCTTCCGGCAGCCCCAGCCGTTCAGCCGCCAGTGCCGCCACCTCCGGGATGGTGAGCCCTTCGGGCACGGTGAACTTCTGCGACACGGCGGCGCCCCGGGCCAGCACGGCCAGAACCTGCCAGGGAGAGGTGCCGGGCGGGAAGTCATAGACGCCGGCCTGAACCGCGCGATCGACGCCTCGGGCGCGGGCGAGCAGCCGGAAGACCCGCCGGTGAGCGATCACGCCGTGCGCCGCCAGCGTATCGGTGACCGCCGAGAAGGTAGCGCCCGGGGGCAGGGTGACCCGCTCGGGCCGGGTGTTCGATCCGGCGCAGGCGGCGAGGGCGAGCGCGAATACCGGCCCGACACGGCCGCGCACCATCCTGGCCGACGCGGGGCTCACGGCAGGAGGCGCCGGTGCTCGAGGAAGTGCTGCAGGAAGACCGCGGCGGCGAGGGCATCGACCTCCTCACGCCGCCCCCGGGTGGAGCCACCCTGTTCGCGGATGGCGGCCAGCGCGCGGGCCGTACTCATCCGCTCATCCCACAGCTCGATCGGCAGACCGGTGCGGCGGGTGACGGTCTCGCCCAGCTCGCGGGCGGCCACGGCGCTGGGCCCCTCGTCGCCTTCGGGCGTGAGCGGCAGCCCCACCACCAGGCCGACGGGGGCGTGCGCGGCGACCAGCTCGAGAAACCGGGGCATGGGGAAGCGCTTGCCGGGACGGCGGACGAGGGTCTCGAGGGGCGAGGCGAGCACCTGGCGCTCGTCGCTCAGGGCGAGGCCGATGCGAACGTCGCCCCAGTCCACGGCGATCAGGCGGCCGCTGGTCGGAAGCATGCCGGAATGTAAGGGCGGACCGGCCGGGCGGGCGGGGCCGGGGGGCGCTACTGCGCCATGGTGGCGAAGAATTCCTTGTTGTTCTTGGTCCGCTTCATCCGCTCGAGCAGGAACTCCAGCGCCTCGACCGGCGGCATGTCGGCCAGGAAGTTGCGCAGGAGATAGACCCGGTTGAGCTCGTCCTTGTCCATCAGGAGCTCTTCCTTGCGGGTCGAGGTCTTCTGGATATCGATGGCCGGGTAGATCCGCCGGTCGGCCAGGCGCCGGTCGAGCACCAGCTCGGAGTTGCCGGTGCCCTTGAACTCCTCGAAGATGACCTCGTCCATCCGGCTGCCGGTGTCGACCAGGGCCGTGGCGATGATGCTCAGGCTGCCGCCCTTGTCGATGTTGCGGGCGGCGCCGAAGAACCGCTTGGGCTTCTGCAGCGCGTTGGCGTCCACGCCGCCGGACAGAATCTTGCCCGAGTGCGGCACCACCACGTTGTGGGCCCGGGCCAGGCGGGTGATGCTGTCCAGCAGGATCACCACGTCCCGGCCGTGCTCGACCAGGCGCTTCGACTTCTCGATGACCATGTCCGCCACCTGCACGTGACGGTCGGCCGGCTCGTCGAAGGTGGAGGAGATCACCTCCGCCTTGACGTTCTCCTCCATATCGGTCACTTCCTCGGGCCGCTCGTCGATCAGCAGCACGATGAGGACGATCTCCGGATGGTTCTCACTGATCGCGTTGGCCAGCTTCTGCATCAGGATGGTCTTGCCGGCCTTGGGCGGCGCCACGATCAGGGCGCGCTGGCCCTTGCCGAGCGGGGCCAGCAGGTCCACCACCCGCATGCTCAGGTCGCCGTTCTTCCGCTCCAGCCGGATG
>DATAOR010000008.1:0-11719 GCA_036265635.1 Gemmatimonadales bacterium | reverse complement strand
GATGCGCGAGCACCCCATTCTCCACATCGCCCGGCCGCACGAGGGCATCGACGTGACCGCCCCGATGGGCAGCCCGATCGAGGCGCCGGCCGCGGGCACCGTGACCGATGCGGGCTGGGAAACGGGCTACGGGAACACGGTCACCATCGACCACGGCTATGGCGTGGTGACCAAGTTCGCCCACTGCTCCAAGGTGCTGGTCCGGGCGGGGCAGCGGGTGGCCCGGGGCCAGCGGATCGCCCTGGTGGGCGCCAGCGGGCTCGCCACCGGGCCGCATCTCCACTACGAGGTGCATGTCAACGGCCGGCCGGTCGACCCGCTCAAGTACGTGCTGCCGGACCGGGTCGTGACCGACTGACTGCAGCCGACTGACCGCAGCCGGGTGACCACAGCCGGGTGACCACAGCCGGGTGACCGCAGCCGGCGGACCGACGCCGGCGGACCGACGCCGGCGGACTGACCCCATTCCCCCGACACGACCGAGCCCCCGATGCGCCAGGCATCGGGCTCGATCCTTCCGCCGCCGGGCGTTCCTAGAACTGAACCTTGGGTGTCTCCGCCGCGCCCGCCTGGGCCTCGAAATATTCGCGCGGCTTGCCCAGGCCGAACACCTTCGCGGTCAGGTTATAGGGGAACCGGCGGATGTAGGCGTTGAACTCGCCGACGGCCGTGTTGTAGTCCTGGCGGGCGACCGAGATCCGGTTCTCGGTGCCCTCGAGCTGGTCCTGCAGCTGTTTGAAGTTCTCGCTCGAGCGGAGCTGGGGATAGTTCTCCGAGATGGCGATCAGCCGCCCCAGCCCCGAGGTCAGCTGGGCGTTGGCGGCGGCCATCTCGGGAACGTTGCCGCTCTGGATCGCGCCGCCCAGCTTGGCCCGGGCGTTGGCGATCGAGATGAACACCGTGTCCTCCTGCTTGGTCACGCCTTTCACCGTGTTGACCAGGTTGGGGATCAGGTCCGCCCGGCGCTGGAGCTGGGTCTGGATCTGCCCCTGCGCTTGATTGACCCGTTCGTCCATGGTCTGGATCTGGTTGTAGCCGCACCCCGCGGTCAGGGTCGCCAGCATCGTCAGCGCGAGGGTGAGCCTCGACGAGCGCGTCATCTCTGGTCTCCGAGCTGAAAGTGATCCACGTAGGACGCCGCGTTGGCGACGGCGGCCAGGTACTGCTCGAACTCGGCGGCCGAGCAGCGCCACCCGCGATCGCCGCGGTGGGCCACCGGGGCCAGGGCCGAGACCGGCATTTCCAGCAGGGCGGCCGCCTCCGCGGCGATCGTGTCGGCGGCCGCGGGCAGGGGCCGCCCCGCCAGGGTCAACAGCGACCGCAGCAAGACCAGGATGGCCGGCGCGCTGGCCGCTGCCACCGCACCCAGGGCCTGGCCGTCGCCGGCCGCCGCCGAGTAGCCCTGGCGGAGCCGCAGCAGCTTTCCCCGGAGTTCGCGCTCGAGCGCCTGGCGCAGGTCGGCCGGGCTCACGGCGGCGTCGCCGACGGGATCGTGACCACGCAGCACCTGGTAGCCGGCGCGCATGTCGGTGATCTCGATGGGGAACACGTCGCTGGCCCGCTCCCACTCTGCCCGGGTGATGACCAGCGGCGGTTCCCACGTCGCCCGGCGCCAGGCGGTGAAGGCCGGACCCAGCGCGATCAGGCGGCCGGGCGAGGCATCGTCCAGTACCAGCAGCAGGTTCACGTTGGACCGGCCGGGGACGTAGTCGCCTCGTGCCGCCGAACCGTACAGGACGGCGCTGTAGCCGGCGCCCAGTGCCGCATCGGCCGCCGCCAGAAACGGCTCCACGATCCGCTCGACCGATTCATGCATCAGAACCGTCCTCCCGAGCCACCACCGCTGAACCCGCCGCCGCCACCGAACCCGCCGAAGCCGCCGCCCCCGAAGCCGCCCCCGCCCCCGCCGAACCCGCCGCCCCCGATCCAGGGACCGCCACCCCAATATACCCGCCGCCGCCGGCCGCCCGACCGGCTGGCCAGGTAGATGAACAGGACGAACAGCAGGATGGGCAGCAGGCCGACGAACGAGCCACTCGGCCCGCCGGATGGCGCCGCCGGCAGCGGCGTCGAGGCCAGGCTCGAGTCGGTCACCCCGAATCCCCGCGCGATCACGCTGGTCAGCGTGCGGGTACCCGCCACGATCGCCGAGTCGTACTGCTCGGCGGCCAGGAGCGGGCCCATCAGATCGTTGCGGATCCGGTAGGCCGCCACATCGGGCACGATGCCCTCGAGCCCACGCCCGACCTCGATCCGGACCCGACCGGTACCCGGCTGGTGGTTCTGCCGGGGGACCACCAGGAGGACCAGGCCGGCGTTGCGGGTCGAATCCCCGATGTCGGCCTTGGCGCCGACACCCCACTTGCGTCCGATGGCCAGGGCTACCGCGGCCTCGTCCTGATCGCCGATCGAGGGCAGGGTGACCACCGCCATCTCGGCGCCAGTGGCGGCCCGCAGCCGGGTAAGCAGATCCTCGAGCCCATCGCGCGAGCCGGGCGCCAGCAGGCCGGCGAAGTCGCTCACGTAGCCCTGCGGCCGGGCCGGCACCAGCTGGTCGACCGCCGACTGGGCCGCCGCCGGTGACGCCATCAAGGTCGCGGCCGCCACCGTCGCGCCCGGGGCCACCATCGGCCCGGCGGCGGCGGCGAGCGTCAGTTGTAGGCCCGCCAGCAGGGCGGTACCTTTGCGTCGTGTTGTGCTCACCCGCGCTCCTCCGGCTGACCCGAGCGGTCGCCCTGCCGGTCGCAGTGCTGGCCGTGGCAGGCGGCTGTAAGACGTCCCGGCCGTTGGCCGTCCGCGTATCGATTCCCGGCCCCGACTCGGTCGAGACGCCGGTCACCGGCGTGGGTGTCGTGGCCCTGCCCTACGACCGGGACAGCGTGCTCCGAGTGCTCGAAGGTCGCGCCCGCACCCCGCGGCCGCCCACGGCGCCGCTCGAGAGCCTGTACGCGGCCTTCCGGGGACCCTTTCTGGCCTATGCGTCGGCCGCGGTCCGCCTGGCCCGGCTGCGCGATGCCGCGGGCGGCCAGCCGGTGCCCCCCGACTCGCTCCGGCGGGGCCAGGCCGAAGTCGAGCGCACCCGGGCAGTGCTCGACCGAGCCCGGCAGGTCTTCGCCGAGCGCGGTGACACGCTCCGGCTCCGGATGCGCCAGTGGGAAGATAGCACCTACCAGGGGTACGACAGCGTGGTCCAGGCCCTCGCGCGTCAGTCGGGACGCACGCCGGTGACCGACACCACCGGCGCCGACGGATGGGCGTCGCTCACGGTGTCCCCCGGCCGGTGGTGGGTGTACGCCCGGAGCTGGGATGCCGGCGATCCCAATGCGGAGTGGTACTGGAACGTCCCGGTGCCGGCGGCCGGGGACACGCTGCTGCTGTCGAGCCGCACGGCCCGGCGGCAGCCGAGATACTGAGCCCAGGCGCGAGGATGCCGATGCGGCAGTGGCTGATGGCGGGCTGGCTGGGGCTGGGATTGGCG
Source organism: Gemmatimonadales bacterium (assembly GCA_036265635.1). Taxonomy (GTDB): domain Bacteria; phylum Gemmatimonadota; class Gemmatimonadetes; order Gemmatimonadales; family GWC2-71-9; genus CAVVWJ01. Next base: position 8,241 of record DATAOR010000008.1, on the reverse strand, counting down.
GGTTGGGCGATCGGTCCGGCGGCGGCCCAGAGCCGGGCCGGGACCGACTCCGCCGGCAATCCGCTGGCGGGGCGGATACGGGGGTCGGCGAGCGCCCCGGTCACGGTGTACGAGATGTCGGACTTCCAGTGCCCCTACTGCCGGCAGTTCGCCGTGACCACGTTTCCGAAGCTGGATACGGCATATGTCGCCACCGGCAAGGTCCGCTGGGCATTCGTCAACTTTCCGCTGACCAGCATTCACCAGAACGCGGTGGCGGCGGCGGAGACCGCCTACTGCGCGGCCCAGCAGGGGGGCTTCTGGCCGGTGCACGATCTGCTCTACCGGCACCAGGAGGTCTGGGCTCCGCTCAAGGAGCCTGGTGCGTTCTTCCTGACCCTGGCCGACTCCGCCAAGCTCTCCCGGCCGGCCTTGCTGGCCTGCCTCAAGTCGCCCGCCACCGAGGCGGCCATCCGGGCCGACGCGGAGGGCGCCGAGCGGTCCGGCGCCACCAGCACGCCGACGTTCTACCTCGAGGGGGGCCTGCTGGTGGGGGCCCAGCCGATAGAGCTGTTCCGGCAGGTGCTCGATTCGATTCTCCGGGTCAAGGCGGCCGCACCGCGCCGTTGAGCCGACCAGCATGACTTACACGGCGACGGCCAGGAACACGTCGTAGAGCGCGTGGGTCCAGGCGGTGATGCCGAAGCCGCGGAGCAGGTAGAGCGCGCTGAACAGCACGCCGGCAATGGTCCGGAACAGGAACGAGGTCAGCTCCAGCCGGTCGCCGTAGGGGCCGATGTAATGGAAGGCGGAGAACACCAGAGCGCCCAGCAGGGTGGCGAACAGGCCGGCCGCGCTGCCCCGCCAGCCGAACAATCGCCGCGCCAGCCAGGCCAGCCCGCCCACCAGCAGCACGCGGAACAGCAGCTCCTCGTACAGACCCGCGCCGAGCGAGATCATGAGCTGGGTCGGCAGACCCAGCGCCCGGAGGCCACCCTCGAGCGCCAGCCGTGCCTGGCTGGGCTCGGCCCACCCGGCGGCGACGGCCGGGTGAAACGGCCGGAGCAGCAATCCGGTCAGGCTGCCGACCACCAGGCCGAAGGCCAGCGCGTACGCCACCGATTCGAGCGCCATGAGCAGGAACACCCGGAGCTCCATCGGACCCGCCCGCCGGCGATCGCGCCAGACCAGTCCCGCACCGGTGCCCACCAGCAGCACCCCGAACGCGATCAGGCCGTTCCGCCCGCCCAGCAGCACGAAGGCGCTCTTGAGCAGCACGTCGGCCCCGTTGCGAACGCCGGCCATGGCGTCGTGCGACAGGGTGAAGGCCAGCGCCTCGTAGGCGACCAGCAGGGGAAAGGCGAAGCTGAGGCTGTAGCGCGGGGCGCGCGAGGCCCGCCAGTAGCGGCCGGCAGCGGCGGTGGTCGTCATGCGAGTCCGAGCAGGGGGCAGGAAAAAGGGGCCGCCGGTGGCGGCCCCCCCAGGTTCCAAGTGTCGCCCGGGTCCTTAGCGTGCAGTGCTGTTCAGCAGCCGCAGGCGACCCTTGACTCTGTAGACAATGGATCACCTCCTCGGTAGCAGGTGGGACATGAACTTCGTGACAGTATTCTAGGACGATGCCCTGGCCGGTTGCAAGGGGCTAAAGGCCGGCGCGCCGCCCGCGCCGGTCCGCCGAGTGCAGGTGGGCCGATTGACGCCCGCACGGGCGCCCACGACATTGCCCGGATGCCCGCCACCTCCCGGAGCTATCGCGCCGCGGTCCGCCTCGGCGTCGGGCTGGCTCCGCTGCTGGGACTGGTGGATCCCAAGGTGGCGGCAGGCCACCGCCGCCGCCGCGGCGCGGCGAGTCGGCTGGCCCAATGGGCGGCCGCGTCGCGCGACCGGGCCCGGCCGCTGGCCTGGTTCCACGCCGCCTCCGTCGGAGAAGGACGCCAGGCCGAGAGCGTGCTGCTCGAGCTTCGCCGCCTGCGGCCCGACTGCCAGCTGGTCTACACCCACTTCAGCCCGTCCGCCGAACCGCTGGCCCGCCGGCTGGCGGTCGACGCCGCCGACTATCTGCCGTACGACGTGCCGGCCGAGGTCGACCGGCTGCTCGACGCGCTCGCCCCGACCCTGCTGGTGTTCGCCAAGCTCGACCTCTGGCCCGAGCTGGCCACCCGGGCGTCTGCCCGAGGAGCGGCGGTCGCGCTGGTGGCGGCCACCGTGAGCGCCGGCAGCGGCCGGCTTCGCTGGCCTGCCCGGTCGCTGCTTCGGGCCGGCTACCGCGCGGTCGGGGCCGCCGCCGCCGTCAGCGACGCCGACGCGCGGCGTCTCACGAGCCTGGGCGTCGCCGCCGAGCACATCCGGGTGGTGGGCGATCCCCGGTTCGACAGTGTCGCCGACCGGGTGGCGGCGGTCGCGGGAGACGATCCCCTGCTCCGATTTGCCGCGGCGGGGCCGGCGCTGGTGGCGGGCTCGACCTGGCCGGCCGACGAAGCGGTCCTGTTCTCCGCCTTCGCCCGGGTTCGCGCCACCTATCCGGGTGCGCGTCTCATCGTGGCGCCACACGAGCCCACGCCGGGCCAGCTCGACCGGCTCGACCGCCGGGCGGGCGCGGCCGCGCTGCCCTCGACCACGCGCCTGAGCTCGGCGCGCGGGGACGAGACCTTGCTGGTGGTGGACCGGGTGGGCATCCTGGCCACGATGTACGGGGCAGGCGTGGCCGCCTACGTGGGCGGCGGATTCGGGCGGGCGGGCCTGCACTCGGTGCTGGAGCCAGCGGCCTGGGGACTGCCGGTGGCCTTCGGGCCGCGGTGGGCCGACAGCCGGGACGCCGCCCTGCTGCTCAAGGCAGGCGCCGGCGCGGCGCTACCAGCCGGCACCGCCGCGGTCGACGGGCTGGCGAACTTGTGGCTCGATTGGCTGGCGAACGACCGCCAACGGCGGCGGCAGGGGGAGCTGGCCAGGGCCATCGTGGCGGCGGGCCAGGGCGCGGCCCGGCGCTCGGCCGAATGGCTGGCGGACCTTATTTCGTGACCACGCCCTCGAAGGTGACCGTGCGCGGGGTAACCAGACCGGCGGTGAGGATGGTGAACAGCACATCGTTCCACCGGCTCCGCACCCGGATCTTGACGTCGGCCACGCCCGACCCGCCGCCGAGCTGCGACGCGAGCGCCTTCTGGAGCGACGGGTGCTTGAGCTTGACCATGCCCCAGAGCCCGAACACGGCATGGCTGGTGAGGCGAAAGCGGTCCCCCGCGGGCGGTTGACCAGCCGGGGAGGCCAGGGTGACCGGGACCCCCAGGTTGGTGGCGTCGAAGGTCTGGGCGCACCCGGCCAGCAGGCCCGCGAGCGCGAGCGCCGCGGCGGCCCGCCGCGGGATCACAGACCAGGTACCCGAAAGGTGTAGTGCGCCCCGAGGCCGAACGTGCCCGGATCGGCTCCGTCGCTCAGGAAGACTCGGTCGTAGGCCGCCTGGATGCCGAAGCCGTTGAGGAGATTGAGCTCCAGCCCCCCGCTGAGGCCGAAGTTGGTCTCGGTGTCCGACGCTCCACCCGCGCTGGCGCGGACGATGTCGACCCGCGGGGCCAGCCAGGGCTGGATCGCCAGCACGGGGTTCGGAATCACCAGGGAGAGACCGACGCCGATGGGGAAGTGATAGAGGGTGATCTCACCAGTGGTGGGGCCGAGATCGGGGACCGCCGAGAAGGCCGCACGCCCGGAAGGGCGCGCGATGGCGCGGGCGGGGAGGGCGATCGCATTGTCGCCGGGCTTGGCATAACTCACCCCGCCCTGCAACGTCACCGAGAACGGGACCAGCGGCCCGCCCAGCAGACGGTAGTTGAGGGTGCCGCCTACCGCCACGTCGCTGCCCGCGGGCCCATCCGGGTTGAGGGCCGACAGGGTCGCCGTGGCGCCGAACAGGCCCAGCCCGGCCCGCACCGTGGCGCCGTACGCCGTCCCGCTCCCGGCGGCATCGTTGGGGAAGCCGACGTCACCGTACAGCCCCACGCCGCGGGGGATCCCGTGGTTGTACACCGGTAGCCCGGGGTTCTGGGCGTGGAGCGGGGACGCGGCCAGCGCCAGACCGAGCGCCAGGCCAAGGCCGGCGGCGGTGCGCACGGTGTGCTTCATAGCTCTCCTCCGCCGGAGCGGATGCGCGGAACGGGCGGACGGTCCTGGGTCCGCGGGCGCCGCAAGCTACTCGGGCGCTTCGAGCCGGGGCAAGTGGCGCCTCGACGCAGCGACGCCCGGCCGCGGGGCTCCGCGGCCGGGCGTCGTTCCGAACGGCGAGGCGCTACCGGAGGTAGGCGACGCTGATGCCGACGCCCTCAATGTCCCCGATGCCACCGCTGGCGCGGATGGCCCAGGCTTCGCTGAACCGGATGTCGACCCCAAGCCCGAGCGCGAAGTCGACATTGCTGTCGCCGCCGCCGAAGGTCGGGACGATGACCGGATGGACGTACGGGACGAACGTGGTGTTGGAGCCCTCCATCTCGAATCGGCGACCGAGCGAGATGCCGACCGGGATGTAGTAGGCGTCGGTGCCATCGCCGATGTTGCCGCCCACCCCCAGGGTGAGCGAGCCGTCGAGCGGGAAGCTCTCGCTGTAGCTCACCACCTGGGTCCGGAAGTCGCCCCCGATCAGGAACCGGGTGCCGCCACTGCCGTTCAGGTCGGCGAAGCCGGCCCGGAGGCTGAAGTCGTTGGCATCCCGCCCATACCGATAGAAGCCTTCGAGGGCGAGGCTCACGCCTTCGCCCGGATCCGACAAGGACGCCCCGAACTCGTGGCTGGTGAACGCCCGGTACGGCGCCTTGAAGATGGGCGTACCCGTCTCCTGCGCCGAGGACGTTCCCGCCACGCCGGCGAGCAGGGCGAGCACCAGAATCCCACCGCAGACGTTACGACGCATGAGTCTCTCCTTGAACATGTTCGGCCACGACCCTGACCTGGTTGTCCACGACTTGGAGAAAGCCACCGCGCACGCGGAACCGTTTGACCGTGCCGCCCTGCCGAACCGTCAGCGTGCCCTGCCCCAACAACGTCATGAACGGAGCGTGATTCGGCAGGATGCCGACCTCGCCGTCGAATGCCGGTGCGACGACCGCATCGGCATTCCCGTCGAACATAGATGCCTCAGGGGAGATCACCGTGACTTGCATCACGAGCTCGCGAGCTTCTTCGACTTCTCGACCGCCTCATCGATGCCGCCCACCATGTAGAACGCCTGCTCGGGGAGCTGGTCGAACTCCCCCGCCAGGACCCGCTCGAACGACGATACCGTCTCCTCGAGCTTGACGTACTTGCCGGGGAAGCCGGTGAACTGCTGCGCCACGAAGAACGGCTGCGACAGGAACCGCTGCAGCCGGCGGGCCCGGCCCACGATCAGCTTGTCCTCTTCGCTCAACTCGTCCATGCCCAGGATGGCGATGATGTCCTGCAGCGCCTTGTAGCGCTGCAGCGTCTTCTGGACGCCGATGGCCACGTTGTAGTGCCGCTCGCCGACGAACTGGGGGTCCAGGATCCGGCTCGAGCTGTCGAGCGGGTCCACCGCGGGGTAGATGCCCAGCTCGGCGATCGAGCGCGACAGCACCACCGTGGCGTCCAGGTGGGCGAAGGCCGTGGCCGGGGCGGGGTCGGTCAGGTCGTCGGCCGGGACATAGATGGCCTGGACCGAGGTGATCGAGCCCTTGGTGGTCGAGGTGATCCGCTCCTGCAGATCGCCCATCTCGGTGGCCAGGGTCGGCTGGTACCCCACCGCGCTGGGCATCCGGCCCAGCAGGGCCGACACCTCGGAGCCCGCCTGGGTGAACCGGAAGATGTTGTCGATGAACAGGAGCACGTCCTGGCCCTCGACGTCGCGGAAGTACTCGGCCACGGTCAGGCCGGTGAGGCCGACCCGCAGCCGGGCCCCCGGCGGCTCATTCATCTGGCCGTAGATCAGGGCCACGTTCTCGAGGATCCCGGCCTCCTCGAACTCCAGGTACAGGTCGTTGCCCTCGCGGGTCCGTTCCCCGACCCCGCAGAACACCGACTTGCCGCCGTGACCCTTGGCCACGTTGTTGATCAGCTCCTGGATGACCACGGTCTTGCCCACCCCGGCGCCGCCGAACAGCCCGATCTTGCCGCCCTTCACGAACGGCGCGATCAGGTCGATGACCTTGATGCCGGTCTCGAAGATCTCGGTCTTGGGCTCGAGGTCGGTGAACTTGGGCGTCTCGCGGTGGATGGGCCAGCGCGGGGTGTCGGCCGGGAGCGGCGGGCCGCCGTCCACCGGCTCGCCCAGCACGTTGAGGATCCGGCCCAGGGGCGCCTCGCCCACCGGCGCCGTGATCGGCGAGCCGGTGTCGATGACCTGCATGCCGCGGGTGACGCCGTCGGTCGTGCTCATGGCCACGGCGCGCACCTGGTTCTGGCCGATGTGCTGCTGCACTTCGGCGGTCAGGCGCACGGGTATGGTGCCGGTCGCGTCCTCGAGCGTGATCGCGTTGTAGATCTCGGGCAGGTGCTCGGGCTCGAACTCGACGTCGAGCACGGGGCCGATCACCTGCACCACGCGGCCGACGTTCTTCTCGGTCTTCGCGGCGGAGCCGGTCTTTTCGGTTGCGATAGCAGTCGCCATGATGTCAGGTCTCGTGTGATGAGCGTTTCTGTCGTCATCCTCATCCCGAGCGCGGGGAGGACGCTTGCCCGGGACTGTACGAGCGCGGGAGAGACGGTCCCTCGCCGCGTTCGGGATGAGGTTTACCCCTGCAAGGCCGCCGCCCCGCCCACGATCTCCGCGATCTCCTGCGTGATCTGCGCCTGCCGCTGCCGGTTGTAGGTCCGCTTGAGGATCTCGAGAATCTCGCCCGCGTTGTCGGTCGCGTTCTTCATCGCCGTGCGCCGCGCTCCATGCTCGGCCGCCGCCGTCTCGACCAGCCCGCGGTACACCGCGTTCCGCACGTACAGCGGCAGCAGCTGCGCCAGGATGGCCTCGGCGTTGGGCGCCAGGATGTAGTCGCGCGCGGCCGATTTGGTGTCCGGCGCCTCCACCGGCAGGATCCGCACGGTGGCGGGCGGCGTCTGGAGCGGGCTGATGAACCGGGCCTGGACCAGGTCCACGCTGGCCAGGTGGCCGGCCGCGTACTCCCGGATCAGCGGCTCGACGATCTCCGCCGCATGATCCGCGGTAGGCCGGTCGCCGATGTCCTGCCGCTCGGCCGCGAACTTCCGGCCCAGGTAGCGGAAGAAGCCGATGCCCTTCTTGCCGATGGCGTGGAGCTCGACCGTATACCCCTCGCCCTCGAGCTGCTCGATCCGGCGGCGGGCTTCCTTGATCAGGTTGGCGTTGAAGCCGCCGGCCAGCCCCCGGTTGGAGGTAAGCAGGATGAGCGCGGCGCGGGAGGGCCCGCCCTTGCTCGGCGGCGCCGGCCGGCGAAGCAACGGAAACCGCTCGGCCAGCTCGGCCGTGTAGAGGTCGGCGATCACCTCGCGCAGCGCATCGGCGTAGGGCCGGGCCGCGACGACGCGGTCCTGCGCCCGCTTGAGCTTCGACGTGGACACCAGCTCCATCGTCCGGGTGATCTTGCGGGTGTTCTGCACGGAGCGAATCCGTCCCTTGAGCTGCCGGCCTTTCGCCATCAGTCGGCCACGAACTGCTGCTTGAAGGCGGCGATCGCGGCCTTGAGCCGGCCGGTCAGATCGTCGTCCAGCGCCTTCTTGGTGCGCAGGTCGTTGAGGACGGCCGAGTGCTGCGCCTCGAGGTAGTCGAGGAAATCGCGCTCCCACTGGCGGATGTGCGGCACCGGCACGTCGTCGAGGTAGCCGTTGGTGACCGCGTAGATGATGGCCACCTGCTTCTCGACCGGCACCGGCTGGTACTGCGGTTGTTTGAGCACCTCGACCAGCCGGGCGCCGCGGGCGAGCTGCCGCTGGGTGGCCGCGTCGAGGTCCGAGCCGAACTGGGAGAACGCTTCGAGCTCCCGGTACTGCGCCAGCGACAGGCGGAGCGGGCCGGCCACCTGCTTCATCGCCTTGATCTGCGCGTTGCCGCCCACGCGGCTCACGCTGATGCCCGCGTCCACCGCGGGGCGGACGTTGGAGTAGAACAGGTCGGTGGTGAGGAAGATCTGACCGTCGGTAATCGAGATGACGTTGGTCGGGATGTAGGCCGACACGTCACCCGCCTGGGTCTCGATGATGGGGAGTGCGGTGAGCGAGCCGCCCGGCTTCTTGATCCGGTCGTCCAGCTTGGTCACGTCGCCCTGCTCGGAGATCTTGGCGGCCCGCTCCAGCAGA
>DATAOR010000007.1:0-2253 GCA_036265635.1 Gemmatimonadales bacterium | reverse complement strand
CGTTTACGTGTGACTGGCGGGCCCAGCGTGATAGACGCGAACCGTGGTGCATCTAACCGGAGCTCACACCCGTACGGCGGCGGGCTGGCCGTCTCGGGCAAACGGGGTGAAGGGGCCCCTTCACCCCACGAGCGGAGACGTCAGATGGGGGCGAGGGCCCCTTCACCCCATGGCGGGTGTGTTATCTCGAGCAGATTCGATGATCGCGAAGGATTTTTTGGTGCTGCCAGGAGGGCAGACAGCTCGAGCCGGGCGGGTGCGGCCTGGCGGGCGGGGCTTGAGCCTGGCGGGGCTGGGACTGGGGTCAGCCGAAGAAGACTTCGGCTTCGGCGTAGCGCTGGGGCGGGACCAGCTTGAGCTGGCTGGTGGCCTCGAACAGCGGCACCCGGATGATCTCGGTACCGCGCAGCGCCACCATCACGCCGAACGCCTCGTCGTGTACCGCCTGGACCGCATGCACGCCGAACCTGGTGGCCAGCACCCGGTCGAACGCCGTGGGCGTGCCGCCGCGCTGAATGTGGCCCAGCACCGTGCAGCGAGCCTCCTTGCCGGTCCGCTTCTCGATCTCGCCGGCCAGCAGCTGCCCGACGCCTCCCAGCCGCACGTGCCCGAACGAGTCGAGCGTCTCGCTCGAGGTGGCGAGGTCCTCGCTCATCGGGTGGGCCCCCTCGGCGACGACCACGATCGGCGCGAACCGGGTCTGGAACCGGTGCTGCACGTAGGCGCAGACCCGCTCGATATCGAACGGCCGCTCCGGGATCAGGATGACGTTCGCGCCGCCCGCGAGCCCGGCATGCAGCGCGATCCACCCGGCGTGCCGCCCCATCACCTCGACGATCAGCGCCCGGTGATGGCTTTCCGCCGTGGTGTGCAGGCGGTCGATCGCCTCCATGGCGATGTTGACGGCGGTGTCGAAACCGAACGTGTAGTCGGTGGCGCTGAGGTCGTTGTCAATCGTCTTCGGCACCCCGACGACGGGAACCCCCTGCTCGCCGAGCCGGGTAGCCACGCCGAGCGTATCCTCGCCGCCGATCGCGATCAGCGCGTCGACGCCCAGCCCGGCCAGGTTGTCCTTGATCCGCTCGATGCCGTTGCGGCCGCCGCCGGAGTTCTTCAGCGGGTTGGTGCGGGACGACCCGAGGATCGTGCCGCCACGAGGCAGGATGCCGCGCACCGCCTGGACGTCCAGCGGCACCGTGTCCCCTTCGAGCGGCCCGCGCCAACCGTCGCGGAACCCGACGAACTCAAGGCCGTACTCCTGCACGCCCTTGCGGACCACGGCGCGGATAACTGCGTTCAACCCGGGGCAGTCGCCGCCGCCGGTGAGGACTCCCACTCGCATGGCAACCACCATAGTGGGCCGGAGGCCTGCGCGGACGGCTGCGGCGCCAGCCGGCGATAAAACCGGGAACGCGAGCGGCGGTCAGGGCGTGGTTTTGTCCTCATCTGCGGTGAGTTCGGTCTTGGCGCGACGGGCGTCGACGTCGACGTACTCCTGGCCGGAGAGCTTCTGGATCGCCTGCATGATCTCGTCGGTGATCGTCCGCAGCAGTTTCGCGTCCGCCTGCTGGCCGTGGTAGCGGGAGAAGTCCAGCGGCTCGCCGAACCGCACGCCGGGCCGGACCCGCAGGTCCGGGCGGAGCTTGCCCGGCGGCTGGAGCCGGAAGGTGTCAATCATCGCGCACGGGACGACCGGGGCGCCCGATTCGACGGCCAGCCGGGCCACTCCCGTCTTGCCGCGGTACAGGCGGCCGTCCGGGCTCCGGGTGCCTTCCGGGTAGATGCCGAGCACCTTCCCCTCCGCCAGGACCTGCAGGCCGGTCCTGATCGCCTGCTCGCTGGCCGGCCCCCCGGCGCGGTCCAGCGGAATCACGCCGACCCCGGTGAAGAAGGCCCTGCTGATCAGCCCCTTCAGCCCGCGTCCGGTGAAGTACTCCGACTTGCCCAGGAAGATCACCTTTCGCGGTACCGGGAACGGCCCGAAGAAGTGATCGGAGAATGACAGGTGATTGCTCGCGAGGATGACCGGGCCTCGCCGGGGCATGTTCTTCACCCCCCACGCGCGGGACCGGAAGAGGATCTTCAGCGTTATCCCGAGCGTGTACTTCGTCAGCCAGTAGCCCACGGTCACATCGTCGCATGTCCCGGGGCGCTGCGGGATGCGCCGGCGGGCACGGCGTGCGACGATTCCACCATGTCACCAGTGCTCCCAGGCGCGGAACCCTTCGACCACTCAGGCGGCCCGGTCGGCGT
>DATAOR010000006.1:0-38874 GCA_036265635.1 Gemmatimonadales bacterium | reverse complement strand
GGAGACCGTGGACGGCATGCAGTTCGACCGCGGCTACCTGTCGCCCTACTTCGTGACCGACCCGGAGAAGATGGAGGCGGTGCTGGACGACGCCTACATTCTGATCCACGACAAGAAGATCAGCGCGATGAAGGAGCTATTGCCCATCCTCGAGAAGGTCGCGCAGAGCGGGAAGCCGCTCCTCATCATCGCCGAGGACGTCGAGGGTGAGGCACTCGCCACGGTGGTGGTCAACAAGCTGCGCGGCACGCTCAAGGTCGTGGCCGTCAAGGCCCCGGGCTTCGGTGACCGCCGGAAGGAAATGCTCCGTGACATCGCCGTACTGACCGGCGGCCAGGTGATCTCCGAGGAAGTCGGCTTCAAGCTCGAGAACGCGACGCTCAACGATCTGGGTCGCGCCAAGCGGATCGTGATCGACAAGGACGACTCCACGGTCGTCGACGGCAAGGGCAAGCACGACGACATCCAGGGTCGGATCAACGAGATCAAGGCTGCGATCGACAAGAGCACCAGCGATTACGATCGCGAGAAGCTCCAGGAGCGGCTGGCCAAGCTCTCGGGCGGCGTGGCGGTGATCAACGTCGGCGCGGCGACCGAGACCGAGATGAAGGAGAAGAAGGCTCGGGTCGAGGACGCCCTGCACGCCACCCGTGCGGCGGTGGAAGAGGGCATTGTCCCGGGCGGGGGCGTCGCGCTTCTCCGGGCGCAGAGTGCGCTGGACAAGATCCGCGGCACCGAGGACGAGAAGACCGGCGTCGAAATCGTCCGTCGCGCGCTCGAGGAGCCGATCCGGATGATCGCCCAGAATGCGGGCGCCGAGGGCTCGATCGTGGTGGCGAAGGTCAGGGCATCGAAGGAGCGGAACTTCGGTTACAACGCCGCGACCGACACCTACGAGGACCTGGTGAAGGCGGGCGTCATCGACCCGACCAAGGTGACCCGCACGGCGCTGCAGAACGCCGCGTCGATCGCCGGCCTCCTTCTCACCACCGAGTGCGTGGTGGTGGAGAGAAAGGATGAGAAACCGGCCATGGCAGGGGCGGGCGGCGGTATGGGCGGTATGGGCGGGATGTACTGATCGGCCCTTAGGCCACTCAGTAGCGTGCGCGAGGCCTGCCTCGGGCATACTGGGGGAGATCTGCTGAAGGCCGCAGGAACGCGATGCAAACCAGCGCCCAGGGGAATGACTCCCCGGGGCGTTTGGCTCTTCGGGCTCGAGGCTTGACCAAGAGCTCGAGCTGATGTGGCTCACTCTCACGCGAGATACCAAGAGGTCTCATGACGCCTGTGGCTATGTGCGTAACCTGCCACACTGGCGAAAACAACGGGATGCTTGCGGGGGATGTACGCCCTCAGGATGACGCTCGAGCATCCGAACCCCGCCGAGGCGGTCGAATTCCGGGTCGCGCAGCACCTGGACCAGGTCGGCAAGCGTCTCCAGAAACTTGGGATTGTTACTGGGAACGTTACTGCGGCGCCGGGGGCGGCCGAAACAGAAGCGCCCCGCCATCACGGAAGTGACAGCGGGGCGGATGCCTCGGATCAATGGGCCTGGGTAGAGTTGAACTACCGACCTCACGCTTATCAGGCGTGCGCTCTAACCACCTGAGCTACAGGCCCTGGGGGGCTGTAAATCAACAATCTCCTGCCGGGAGGCGCAACCCCCGAATGCACGGGCGCTTCCCATGATGCCCACCCCCTTCCGGCCCCGCGGCGGCACTGTGGCCCGATGGAACCGGCGACGCGCTGGCGGCGTTTGGTCTGGGTACCCTTCAGGAGACACTGGCATGAACTCGCCTGCCGATTCCACCGTCGTCCGCACCGCTCTCTGGGTCCGTCTGGAGGCCCGCGCCGGTCAGGAGGAGGCCCTCGCCCGCTTTCTGGAAGGCGGCCTTGACCTCGTTCGCGAGGAGCCCGCCACCGTCTCGTGGTACGCCCTCAGGCTGGCGCCAGGGACCTTTGCGATCTTCGACACCTTCCCCGACGCGGCCGGGCGCGAGGCCCACCTGGCGGGAAGGGTGGCCGAGGCGCTGATGGCCCGCGCCCCGAAACTGCTGGCCCGCACGCCCGCGATCGAACCCGCCGAGATCATCGCCGCCATGCTCGGCGGTTGAGCTGCCTGGATCCACGACGCCGCGGGAGTGCTGCCCCGCTGACACGGAAGCGGGGCGAATCTCCTGCTGGAGACTCGCCCCGCGGTCACGTTTCCTCGCGCAGGATCGCCTGCCGGAGCGAACAGCGCAAGTCTCGTCGGCGTCTTCTCAGGCGTGCGCCCTTCACCTGAGCCGCAGACTCCTTGCCGGTTTCCCAGCGGGGACGGGAGGAGCACCCGCGCCCCCGCCCACGCAGGGGCGCAGGCCGGGAAGGGCGAGGCTACCGCTCCTCTTCTTCCTCGTCGAAGTCCTCGAACTCCTCCAGCTCCTCCTCGTCGAGATCGTCCTCGTCGTCGAGATCCTCGTCGTCGTCCAGGACGTCATCCTCCTCCTCGTCCTCGTCGTCGTCGAAGGTGAAGCCGTCGTCTTCGAACTCGTCGTCGTCCTCGTCGAACTTGCGACGCAGCTCCAGGGCCTCCACCGACGTCTCCCAGGCCAACATGATGTCCTCCGCCTTCAGAGAGAGTAGAGCTTCGGGGTCCTAGGACGCATCCGCCACCCGGGCGGCCCGGGCGGCCTTCTTGCGGTCGTTGGCCGTCAGCACCCGCTTGCGCAGCCGGATGTGCTTGGGCGTGACCTCGATGAGTTCGTCCTCTTCGATGTACTCGAGGGCGTACTCCAGGGTGATCTGTCGCGGTGGCTCGAGGATGACGTTCTCATCCGACGCCGTGGTCCGCATGTTGGTCAGCTTCTTTTCCTTGGTGACGTTGACGTCCATGTCACCCGGACGGCTGCTCTCGCCCGCGATCATCCCTTCGTACACCTGGTCGCCCGGAGTCACGAACATCTGGGCCCGCTCCTGCAGGTTGCCCAGGGCGAAGGCCACCACCGACCCCTCGCGGTCGGCCACCATCACGCCCCGCTTGCGGCCCGCCAGCGGCCCGGCCCAGGGCCCGTAGTCGAGAAACCGGTGGTGCATGATGCCGGTCCCCCGGGTGTCGGTCAGGAACTCCGACCGGTAGCCGAACAGTCCGCGGGCCGGGATCCGGAAGGTCAGCCGGACCATGCCCTGGCCCGGGTTCCGCATCTCGGTCAGCTCGCTCCGGCGCGGCCCCAGCTTCTCCATGACGACGCCCATGTATTCCTCGGGCACATCGACCGTCAGCTCCTCGTACGGCTCCAGCCGCTCGCCGTCGGGGCCCAGCCTGGTGATGACCCGGGGCCGGGAGACCTGGAACTCGAATCCCTCCCGCCGCATGGTCTCCATCAGAATGCCGAGATGGAGCTCGCCCCGGCCGGCCACGGCGTGGGTGTCGGGGCTGTCGGTCTCCTCCACCTTGAGCGCCACGTTCCGCTCCAGCTCGCGGTACAGCCGGTCCTTGAGCTGGCGGCTGGTGACGTACTTGCCGTCCCGCCCGGCGAACGGGCTGTTGTTGACGATGAAGTCCACCGAGATGGTCGGCTCCTCCACCGCGATCCCCGCCAGCCGCTCGGGCGCGTCGACCGCGGTGAAGGTCTTGCCGATCTCGATGGTCTCGAAGCCCGACAGGGCCACGATATCGCCCGCGCCCGCCACGTCGACCTCGACCCGGGTCAGCCCGTCGAAGGTGTACAGCCTGGTGACCCGGTTCCGCTCGAACGACTCGTCCGCCACCAGGCCCGGCTCGCCCAGGGGCAGCAGCGCCACCTGGTCGCCCACCCGGACCCGGCCCCGCTCGATCCGCCCAATGGCGATCCGGCCGAGGAAGCTGGAGAAGTCGAGGGTCGAGACCAGCATCTGGAACGGGCCCTCGGGGTCGCCCTTGGGGGCGGGCACGTAATCCAGGATGGCCTGAAACAGCGGCCGGAGGTCGCTGCCGGGGTGCTCCAGCTCGGTGGTGGCCGTGCCGGCGCGGCTCGAGGTATAGAGGAAGGGCGCGTCGAGCTGCTCGGGCGTGGCCTCGAGATCGATGAACAGGCCAAGCACCTCGTCGTGCACCCGGAGCGGCTCGGCGTCGGCCCGGTCGATCTTGTTGATCGCTACGATCGGCCGGAGACCGAGGGCCAGGGCCTTCCGGGTGACGAAGCGGGTCTGCGGCATGGGCCCTTCGGCCGCGTCCACCAGGATGAGGACGCCGTCCACCATCCGGAGGATCCGCTCGACCTCGCCCCCGAAGTCCGCGTGACCCGGCGTGTCCACGATGTTGATCTTGACGCCCTGCCATCGCACGGCCGTATTCTTGGCCAGGATGGTGATGCCCCGCTCCCGCTCGAGCGGATTCGAGTCCATCACGCGCTCTTCCACCTGCTGGTTGGCGCGAAACGCGCCCGCCTGCCGCAGCATCTGATCCACCAGCGTGGTCTTGCCGTGGTCGACGTGTGCGATGATGGCCAGATTGCGGATCAAGCGACTTCCTCTGCGTCTGAACGGACGAGGCCCGGACGCCCGGGCCTCCGCGGCGCATATATAGACTACGCCCGTCCCCCCCGCAAGCAGGGCCCGGACCTGAAAGGCGGACGACGGAGGGGGGCCCCGTGCCCCCGTCCGTCGTCCGCCTTCGCCCGGCCCGTTCCGCTCGCCGGAAGCTAGTGCGGGTGGCCGTGATGGCGGTGCCCCGCCCCGGGCCCGGCCGCCGTCTCCCTCGCCTCCTCGCACTCATCGGCCAGCTCGAGCTGAATGGTCACGTGGCCGATGCCCAGCGCCGCCATTTCCGTCCGGATCCCGTCCAGCACGCCCGGGTGGGCCACCAGATCGGGCACCACGGCGTGCCCGCTCATGGCCACCACCCCGTTCACCACGGTCCAGACGTGGAGGTCGTGCACCGCCGCCACCCCGGGCACGGCCAGCATCCGGCGCTGGACCTCCGCCATGGCCACGTGGCGGGGCACCGCGTCCAGCAGGATGTCGGTGCTCTCGCGCAGCAGCCGCCACGCCCCCGCCAGGATGAGGAGGGACAGCAGGATGGACGCGATCGGGTCGGCCGGCGTCCAGCCGGTCAGCCGGATGATGCCGGCCGCCGCCAGCGCGCCGACCGACCCCAGCGCGTCGCCCAGGACATGGAGGTAGACCCCCCGGGCGTTCAGGCTGCCCTCGCGCGAGCCGTGCAGCAGCCCGAGGCCGATCAGGTTGACCACCAGACCGGCGGCCGCGATGCCTAGAAAGAGACCGGTGCGGATGGGGGCCGGGTGCTGCAGCCGCTGGATCGCCTCGACTACTACCCAAGCCGCGATGCCGAACAGGGCCGCCCCGTTCACCAGCGCGGCCAGGATCTCCCACCGGAGATAGCCGTAGGTCTTGCTGGCGCTGGCGGGCCGCTGGGCGATCCACGCCGTGAGCAGGCCCAGGGCCAGGGCCCCCACGTCGGTCAGCATGTGGCCCGCGTCCGCCAGCAGGGCCAGCGAGCCACTCAGCCAGCCCCCGACGGCCTCGAGCACCATGAAGGACCCGGTCAGCCCCAGAACCGCCCAGAGGCGGGGCATGGGGGTGGCCGGCCCGCGGGTGAGGTGCACGCATTCCGCGCGCGAAGCGATGGCGGACATGGCCGAAATCTAGGGCAGCCGCGGGTGGCCTGCAGCCGAGTGAGTGGGCGACCAGGGGCGCCGACCCGGCCGGGACGCCGAAAGCGCTCGAGGCCGCCGGCCATTCGCTCGAGGCCGCCGGCCATTCGCCCGGGGCGCCCGCCGATCCGGGCTCGGGCCGGCGGGCTGCTCCGGCCCGCCGGCGAGCCTCACGCCCCGTCGATGATCCGTCCTGCCCCCGAGTCCCGCCGGCCTGCGCCACCGCTCCGGACCCGCACGGCCTCGGCGTGCCCGCTCAAGCCTTCCGCCTCGGCCAGCGCGATGATCGCCGCCGCGTCGTCGGCCAGCCGCGCCCGGCTGTAGCGGATGATGCTGGTGCGCTTGACGAAATCGTACACCCCGAGCGGCGAGGCGTAGCGGGCCGTGCCCGCGGTGGGCAGCACGTGGCTCGGACCCGCCAGATAGTCGCCCACCGGCTCGGGGGTCTCGTCGCCCAGGAAGATGGCGCCCGCATGCCGGATGCCGCCGGCGATCCGCTCGGCGCCCTCGGCGATGATGTGGAGGTGCTCGGGCGCCCGGCGGTTGGCCACCTCGATCGCCTCGCGCATGGTCGGCACCAGCACCACCAGCCCGCTCCGCTCCAGCGCCACCCGGGCGATGGCGGCACGGGGCGCCCGCGCCAGGGCGGCCTCGAGCGCCTCGGGCAGGGCCGTGGCCAGGGCCGGGTCGGTGGTGACGCACCAGGCCACGGCATCCTCGTCGTGTTCCGCCTGGGCGATGAGGTCGGCCGCCACCCGCCCCGGAAGGGCGCTGCCGTCGGCCAGCACCAGCACCTCGGTCGGCCCCGCGATCATGTCGATGCCCACCTGGCCCACGACCTGCCGCTTGGCCTCCGCCACCCATCGGTTGCCGGGACCGACGATCTTGTCCACCCGGGGCACGGTGACCGTCCCGTACGCCAGGGCCGCGATGGCCTGCGCCCCACCGATCCGGAAGATCCGGGTGACCCCCGACAGGGCGCACGCGCCCAGCACCGCGTCGGTCACGCCGTGCGGCGGCACCACGGCGACGATTTCCTTGACGCCGGCCACCATGGCCGGCACCGCGTTCATCACCACCGAGGACGGGTAGCTGGCCTTGCCCCCCGGCACGTACAGCCCGACCCGATCGAGCGGCGTCACCTTCATCCCGACCAGGCTGCCGTCGGGCTCGGTCAGATGGAAGCCCGATTCCCGCTGATGCTCGTGGTATCCCCGCACCCGATCCACGGCGATGGTCAGAGCCCGGCGCAGCTCGGTCGGAATCCGGCTCAACGCCTCGTGCCAGGCGCCCGCGTCGAGCGACCAGTCGCCCGGCGCGAGGTCCACCCCGTCGAACCGGCGGCCGTATTCGCGGACCGCCTCGTCGCCGCGGGCCAGCACGTCCTCCAGAATGACGCGGACGGCCTCGCGGGTGGCCGGGTCGCTGCCCGCCCGGCGGGGCAGAAACGGGTCGAGGGCCTCGAACGGGGGGACCGCCAGGGCGCGAATCATCCGGGGCCCTCGCAGTAAAACCTTTGAGACATTAGAGTTATCGCGTATGGATTCGGCAGCGTCGCCTCCCATAGGCCTGGGTCTCGCCTCGGTCGTCGTGCTGGTGCTCGCCAACGCGTTCTTCGTCGCGGCGGAGTTTGCGCTGGTGGGCGCCCGGCGCACCCGGCTCGACGAGATGGCCAGCGCGGGGGATGGCAAAGCTAGGCTCGCGCGGCGCGCGGTACAATCACTCGACCGCTACATCTCGGCCACCCAGCTCGGCATCACCCTGGCCTCGCTCGGGCTGGGCTGGATCGGTGAGCCGTCGCTGGCTGGCCTCATCACCGGGGGGTTCGGCTGGCTCCCCGCCTCGCTGGCCGCGGTCGCCACCCACGGCGTGGCCTCGGCCATCGCCTTCATCTTCATCACCATCCTCCACATCATCCTGGGCGAGCTGGTGCCCAAGGCGCTGGCGCTGATCCATCCCGAGGAGGTCAGCCGCTGGGTGGCGGCGCCGCTGATCGGGTTCGGCTGGCTGATGGCCTGGCCGATCGCCCTGCTCAACGGCACCGCCAACCGGCTGCTCCGGGTGATCGGCATCTCGCCGCCCGGCGAGCACGAGCGGCTCCATTCGCCCGAGGAGATCCGGATGCTGGTGGAGCAGAGCACGGAGGGCGGCAGCCTGCTCAAGGAGGACGCCCGCCTGCTGGAGGGCGTCTTCGAGTTCAGCGAGAAGACGGCCCAGGAGGTGATGACGCCCCGAACCCAGATGGTGGCCCTGGAGGGCGGGCTCAGCGTCCAGGCGGCGGCGGACGAAGTGGCCCAGGCCCGGCGCTCCCGGTACCCGGTCTACACCGAATCGCTCGACGAGATCGTCGGGGTGGTCCACGCCAAGGACATCCTGACCGCCCTCCGCGCCCGGCCCCAGGACACCGTGCAGGCCATCATGCGGCCGCCGCTGTTCGTCCCCGGCACCCGCGAAGTCGAGGACGTGCTGGCCGACATGAAGCGGCTCAAGACCCACCTGGCGGTGGTGCTGGACGAGTACGGCGGGACGGCCGGCCTGGTGACGATGGAAGACCTGCTGGAGGAGATCGTCGGGCCCATCTTCGACGAGTACGATCCCCAGGATCGCGCCGTCGCGGGCGACGGGGCCACCCGGCTCGACGGCGCCATGCCGATCACCGAGTTCAACACCAAGTTCGACGCCGCCCTCGACGACACCGACTACACCACCCTGGGGGGCTACGTCTTCGGCCAGCTCGGCCGGCTTCCCCGTCCCGGCGACCGGGTGACGGTGGCGCCCCACACCTTCGAGGTGGTGGACATGGAGGGGCGCCGGGTCCGCACCCTCCGCCTCCATACCACCTCCCCAGCCGAGGTCGAGCAGGCCGGGGGACCCGCGGGTGCCTGAGCCCTGGTCCGGCGAGGTTCCCCGCGCCGAGCGGACGCGGGCGGCCTTCTTCGAGGTCAGCCGCCGGCTGAGCGCCGCCGGCACCGCGGAGGAGGCGGCCCGGATCATCGCCGGCGTGGCGCAGGAGCTGCTCGGCTGGGACGCCTGCACCCTGGATCTCTACTTCCCCGAGACCAACCGGGTGCAGGACGTGCTCACCATGGACTCGTTCGACGGTCCGCCGGTGGATGTGCCCGCCACCAACACCGCCAATGTGATCACGCCGATGTTCGCCCGGGTCCTTCGCGAGGGCGCCCTCCTCATCCTCCGGCCCGACCCCGAGCACGATCCGGCGATCATGCTGCCGTTCGGCAACACCAGCCGCCGGTCGCGCTCGCTCATGTTCGTGCCGCTGCACCACGGCGACCGGATCACCGGGATCCTCTCGATCCAGAGCTATACCCCGGACGCCTACGACCAGACCGACCTGATCATGCTCCAGGAGCTGGCCGACCACTGCGGCGGCGCCATCGAGCGGCTCCGGATCGAGAACGAGCTTCGCGAGAGCCGGGCCCAGCTGGCCCGGACCGAAGAGTTCGCCCTGGTGATGACGGCCCATCTCGGGCTCGACGGACGCTGGCTCAAGGTTCCTCCCACCCTCTGCCGTCTGCTGGGACTGGCCGAGTCGGAGCTGGTGGGGACCCCGATCGAGCTGCTGCTCCATCCCGACGACCTCCCCATCGAGCGGGCCGAGCGCGACCGGCTGCTGCGGGGCGAGACCCGGACGCTCGACCTGGAGATGCGCTGGCGGCCCCCCGGCGGCCGGGCGCTCTGGATGTACGTCAACGCCTCGGTCGTGCAGGACGCCAAGGCGCGCCCCCAGTACCTGCTGGTCTATCTCCGGGACATCACCGAGCGGAAGAGTCTCGAGGATCAGCTCCGGGTGGCCCAGAAGATGGAGGCGGTCGGCCAGCTGGCGGGCGGCATCGCCCACGACTTCAACAACCTGCTCACGGCCATCCTGGGCAGCACCGAGCTGCTGCTGGCCAACACGGTGCCCGACGATCCGCGGCGGGAAGACGTGCAGGAGATCGGCCGGGCCGCCCACCGGGCCTCGGCCCTGGTCCGCCAGCTGCTGGCCTTCAGCCGCAAGCAGGTGATGCAGCCGCGGCAGGTCAACCTCAACAGCATCGTCCGGGAGATGGGCGGCATGCTCCGGCGGCTGGTGGGCGAGCGCATCGCGCTCCGGCTCGATCTCGATCCGGCGCTGGGCGACATCACGGCCGACCCGGGCCAGGTCGAGCAGGTCATCGCCAACCTCGGCGTCAACGCCCGCGATGCCATGCCGGACGGCGGCATGCTCACCATCGCCACGGCCAACGTCAGCCGGGCCGGCGTCACCGCCGCCGGCGAAGAGGGCATCCCGGCCGATTCGGCCCTGGTCGCCCTGACCGTCCGCGACACCGGGACCGGGATGGACGAGCACGTGCTGGCTCACCTGTTCGAGCCCTTCTTCACCACCAAGGAGCTCGGCCGGGGGACCGGCCTGGGGCTGGCCACGGTGTACGGCATCGTCCGCCAGAGCGGCGGGCAGATCCAGGTGGCCTCCCGACCCGGAGAAGGCAGCCGGTTCACCGTCTACTTCCCCCGGCTGGAGTCGGCGCCGCGCAGCGGGGCGGTAGCGTCCGAGCCGCCGCTCCCCGTGCCCGGAGGCCATGAGACCGTCCTGGTGGCCGAGGACGAAGAGGCGGTGCGCCACCTGGTCTGCCGGGTGCTCCGGGCCAAGGGCTACCGGGTGCTGGACGCGGCCAATGCCGAAGCCGCCCTGGCGCTCGCCGCCACGACCGCCGACCCGATCGACTTGCTGGTCACCGACATGGTGATGCCCGGCCTCGGCGGCACCGAGCTGGCGGCGCAGCTCCTGACCAGGCGCCCCGGTCTCCGGGTGCTGTTCATGACCGGCTACGCCCCCGAGGCGATCGAGAGCGGCGGCCAGCTGGCCGACGCCGGCGGCCTGCTGGAGAAGCCGTTCAGTGCCGAGGACCTCGCCCGCAAGGTGCGTGAGGTGCTGGCCGCCCCCGCCTGAACCCCAGGCTCGCGCCCCCGCGCGGGCCCGCGTTACCTTCCCGCCGATGCCGCCTACCCCCCTCGCCATCACCCCGCCCGGGGCGCTCGACCTCACCGGCGAGGCCGCCCGGCTGCGGCGCCGCCTGCAGCGGGCCGGCATGGCCGTGCTCGAGGCCGCCGGCTATGAGGAGCTGATCCCCCCCACCCTCGAGTATCAGGAGACCTTTCTCCGGGCGGGCGGGCCCGCGGCTGCCGACCGGCTGATCCGGTTCCCCGACCGGGACGGCCGCATTCTGGCCCTGCGCTACGACTTCACCGCCAGTCTCGCCCGGGTGGCGACGACCACCTTCGCCGGGTCGACCGGGCCGCTCCGGCTCTGCTATTCGGGCACGGTCTACCGCCAGGAGCCCGAGCGCGGCGGCCGCCCGCGCGAGATGCTCCAGGTGGGGGCGGAGCTGCTCGGTCAGGCCGGCCTGCCGGCGGACATCGAGATCGTCCGGCTCACCATCGCCCTGCTCCGGGCCGCCGGGGTGAGGGACTTCCAGCTCAACCTCGGCCACGTCGGGGTGCTGGCGCCGGGGCTGGCCGCGCTGCCCGAGACCGAGCGGAACGAGGTACGTCGCTGGATCGACCGCAAGGACCGGGGCAGTCTCGGGCGCGCGCTGGCGGGAATGACCGGCGACGCGGCCAGCCTGGCGGGGCTGCCGTTCGTGATCGGCCGGCGTGAGGCCCTGCGCGCCGCCGTCGCCCCCGCCCCGGCCGCCGCCCGCCCGGGCCTGGAGCATCTGCTCGCCCTCGATGCGGCGCTGTCCGACGACGAGCGGAGCCACCTGGTCTATGATCTGGGCGAGGTGCGCGGGCTCGACTACTACACCGGGGTGCACTTCGAGGTCTTCATCGCGGGCGCGGGGCGGGCGGCGGGCGCCGGCGGACGCTACGACGACCTGATGGGCCGGTTCGGCCGGCCCATGCCGGCCGTAGGCGTCTCGCTCGACCTCGACACCATCGCCGAGGTCCCCCGGTGACGCGGCTCCGGATCGCGCTGGCCAAGGGGCGGTTGTACCAGCCGTCGGTGGAGCGGTTCAGCCGCGCCGGCGCCGCTCCCGCGGCCGACAGCGGGCGCCGCCTGCTGATTCCCTCCAGCGACCCGGCCATCGAATTCCTGGTGGTCAAGCCCGGCGACGTGCCGGTCTATGTCGAGTCGGGCGCGGCCGACCTCGGAGTCACCGGCACCGATGTGCTGCGGGAGACCGGCGCCGACGTGCTCGAGCCGCTCGAGCTCGGCTTCGGGTTCTGCCGGCTCAGCGTGGCGGCGCCGGCGGACACGCCTTACCCGGCGCTCGCCGGCGGGATCACCGCGCGGGTGGCCACCAAGTACCCCCGCCTGGCGCAGGCGCACTTCGGCGCCGCCGGCCGGCCGGTGGACATCATTCAGGTCAACGGCTCGGTGGAGGTCGCCCCGCTGCTCAACCTGTCGCACTGGATCGTCGATCTGGTGGACACGGGCAGCACCCTGCGGGCCAACGGACTGGTGGAGCGGGAGACGGTCCTGCAGTGCGGCGCGGTGCTGGTGGCCAATCGCGCGGCCCAGAAGCTCAAGCTCGACGCCTACCTCGATCTCATGGCTCGGCTCGAGCGGGCGTAGCCCCGCGGGCGCCGAGCGTGGCAGCCAGCTCCAGGGCCGCCCGCATGCTGGCGGGATCGGCCCGCCCGGTGCCTGCGATGTCGAGCGCGGTGCCGTGATCCGGCGAGGTGCGGGGGAACGGCAGCCCCAGCGTCACGTTCACCGCCCGGCCGAACGAGGCGACCTTGATCGCCGTCATGCCCACATCGTGATACGGCGCCAGCACGGCGTCGAACTCCCCTCGAATCGCCCGGACGAACACCGTATCCGCCGGCAGCGGTCCGGCCGCGCCGAGCAGCTCGGCGGCGGGGCGGAGCACCCGGTCTTCCTCATCGCCGAACAGCCCGCTCTCGCCCGCATGCGGGTTGACTGCGCAGACCGCCAGCCGGGGCGCCGGCAGTCCGAACCACTGGCTGAGCGCCCGCGAAGTGATCCGCCCGATCCGGGTGACCCGGTCCACCGTGAGCAACGCCGGCACATCACGGAACGGCACGTGGGTCGTCACCAGGACCACCCTGAGCTCGGGCGAAGCCAGCATCATGGCGACCTCGACGTCGCCGGCCAGCTTGGCCAGCCATTCGGTGTGACCGGGATAGGGAAAGCCGGCCAGATGCAGGGCGTGCTTGTGGGCCGGCGCGGTGACGATGGCGTCGACCTCGCCGGCCAGCGCCAGCCTGACGGCCGCTTCGACCGCGTGGCCGGCGATGCGGCCCGCCCGGATGGTCCGGGTCCGGTCGTCGGCCCGCTCGCCGCTGCCGAGGCCCCAGGTGCCCACCGCCACCCGGCCGGCCGCGGGGAGGGCGGTGATCTGATCCTCGGCGCCCACCAGGGTGACCGCGGCGTCCAGCGGAGCCGCCAGTGCAGCGGCCACGATCTCCGGCCCGATCCCGCGGGGATCGCCCAGGGTCACGGCCAGCCGGATGGTCACGGCGCGAGGCGGGCCGGCCGGCGGCGGTGGCGAGGCACGGCTAGGTGCGGATGTCCACGTAGGTCGCGGCCCGCAGCCGGTCGATGTACCGGCGAATGGCCAGCTGCTGGCCGAGCTGCTCGCGGATGCGGTCCTTGACGTCCTCGTAGCGGATGTCGCCCTGCGGACGGCGCGCCGTCACCTGCGCCACCACGAACTGGCTCCGGGTGCCGGTGCCGGGCAGCTCGAATACCGGCGCGACCGCTCCGGAGTCGGCCTCCCCGATGGCCTTCATGTAGGCCTCGGGAACCTTGTCCAGCGGCACATTGTCCGCCTGGCGCTCGGCCGAGGGGTCGTGGAAGGCCCGCTGGAGCGAATCGAACGGCACTCCCCGCATGACCATGCGCCTGACCGAGTCGGCCAGCGCCCGCGCGCTGTCCACGTGAACCGAGTCGATCTCGGGAATGAGCAGGATGTGGCGGGCCTGCACCTCGCCGGGCTGAATCCGCTCCACCTGAATGATATGGAACCCGAACGGCGACTCGACCGGATCCGACACGACCCCGGGCCGTAGGGCAAAGGCCACCCGCTCGAACTCGGGCACCATGACCCCACGCCGGAACCAGTTGAGCGAGCCGCCCTGGTCCTTCGAGCCGGGGTCCTGCGAGAACCGCTTGGCGGCGGTGGCGAAGTCGGCCCCGCGGCGCAGCTCCAGCACGATGGAGTCGGCCTGCGCCTTGGTCCTGGCCTTGGCGGCGGGACTCGGCCTCGGCGCGACCACGATCTGGCGGAACGAGATCGTCGCCGGGCGGTTGCCCAGGTTGCCCTTCTGCTCCTCGAAGTAGGCCCGCATCTCGGACTCGGTCGGCGGGACCGGCTTGAGTTTGCCGTCCTGCCGCAGCTTGTCGATCAACCGATTCTGGAACGCGGCCCGCCGCTGCTGGTCGGTCAGCCAGCGCCGGTATTCCTCCGGGGTCTCGAACCCGGCCTTGCGGAGCTCGTTGCGGTAGTCCACCTCGGACGTGAAGTTGGTCCGGACTTTCCGCACCTGCTGCTCCACCCCGTCGGCGATCTCCTGGTCGGTCACCTTGATGGTGGTGTCCCGCTGGGCCTGCTGCACCAGCAGCTCCTCGTCCACGATCGACGCAACGATCTGCTTGCGGACGCCGTTGAGCGAATCAGGGCTCTGGGGAAGCTGCTGCCCCTGCGACTGCCGGGAGAACATCTCCTCGTCCACCTGCGAGGCCAGCACCGGGCGGTTGCCGACCACCGCCAGCACCTGGTCCACCACGACGGCGGTGTCGGGCTGGGCGGCTCGGGTCGGCCGCGCCTCGCTCCCGCTGTCGCCTGCGGCGGGCGGCGCAAGCGGGACGGTGGGCGTGGGCCGGGCCCGGAGGGCCGGCGCACCCGGCGACGAGCTGTCCGGGGCGATCGGGTTGGGGCGCAGCGGAATCGAAACGGTGGTGTCCGGCACCGTGGAGTCGCCGGGCGCCGTCGGCGCGACCGGGGCGGGCGCCCCGGGCCGGGCCGCGCCGGTCGTGTCCTGGGCCTGCAGGCGCACCCCCCAGCCGGCGAGCGCCAGCGACGCCAGCAGCGCGCGGCCGATGGCGGCCCGCACGACCGGCCGGCTCATGGGCGCTTCGCTCCCGGGCTCGGGCTGGCGGGTGCGCCGCCGCCGGGCTGGGCGGTGCCCGGGTGGGCTGTGCCCGGCTGGTTTGTGCCCGGCTGGGCCGCCCCGGGATGCGGCGCCCCCGGCGGCATGCCAGCGGGCGGGCCGCCCGGGGCCGGCTGCATGCCCGGCGCCGGCTGCATGCCCGGGATGGGCGGGCCGCCCGGTGCCCGCTGCATCGGTCCCGCCGGCGAAAGCGAATCGGTCTTGGCCTTCTGCGCCTGGGCCAGCTGGAGGCCGGTGGCTACGCCCGCGTCGTAGATCCGGTAGGGCATCCGCTCGCGCAGCAGGGTGGACAGCGCCGACGGGATCGGGCGGAGCCGGGTCTTGCCGTCGATCAGCTGGTCGAAGTACCGCTCGACCTTGAGCCCGACCGCCTCCTGCTTCTCCGCCGCGCTGGCATTGGCCGCCGTGGCGTCGGTCGAGTCGATGCCGATCGCCCGGGTGAGGCTGTCCAAGTGCGCCGAGTACGAGCTGCGGATCTGCTGCCACTCTTCCGGGGTCAGGGTCACGCCGGCCGAGTCGGCTTCGGCGAGGAGGAGAATGTTCTGGCCGATCAGCCGGGCGAACCGGTTCAGCACGGCGTCGTCGGCCTGCTTGATCTGGCTGATGTACTGCGGCGGCAGGGCGCGGACCCATCGGGTCAGGGTCCGCACGGTGACCTTCCCCCCGGTGTAGCTCGCCAGTTCCTTGTTGGCGTCCCGCGTTGCGCCCGGATCTTCCAGCGCAGCCCGGATGACGGCCGGCGCGTCCTTCGCCACCGTGAGCTTGTGTCGCAGGGCCAGGCTGTCCATGTAGATCGAGTCCAGCCGCTGCCCGGCGGTGCGGCCCAGGAACTGGCTCATCCGGGAGCGGGCCTGCGCCAGCGTCGGGCGGCGGAGGATGTGGACCCCGAACGCGGTCTGGACCAGCCCGCTCAGCTGCCCGGGCTGGAGCAGCCAGCCGGCGCTGTCGAAGCTGACCACGAACCGGCCCTTGGGGCCCGGCGGCAGGTAGCCGCTGTCGGCTTTGCTGCCCGGGTCGCCCGACAGCTGGCTGGCCAGAGCACCGAAATCGGCTCCCTTCTTGAGCCGGTCTAGGGTGGCCTGAGCCTGCTTCATGGCGGCGGCCTTCTGGGCCGGCTCGCTGTTGGGCCGGACCGTGAACAGAATATGCTGCAGCAGCCGCACGTCGGTGGTGTTGTACAGGCTGTCGACCGCCTGGTCGGACACCTGGCCGCGGCGGGCCAGCAGGGTATCGTGCCAGTGACTGCCCTTGAGCTCGGCGATCTCGGGCCACACCGCCTCGACGATGGCGGCCGAGTCCCGCGGCAGCTTGCCCGTGGCGGCGGCCTGTCCCAGCAGCGAGTAGTCCACCCAGGTGTTGGCGACGAAGTCCGCCGTCTCGGGGGTGAGCCGCACGCCCTTGCCGGCCTGGAGGATCTTGGCGAGCCGGGCGGCCGGGAGCTGGCGCTTGCCCGCTTCCGCCGCCAGGTCGGCATGGGCCGAGAACATGTCCCGGAATCCGTTGCACCCCGCCAGTCCGATGGCCAGCACGGTCACCAGCATCACGTTACGTCGCATGACATCTCCTCAAAGGGTTACTTCACCGCCGCCCGGAGCGCGCGGACCAGCGCGGGCACGATCGGCTCGCCCCCCAGCCGCAGCAGCCGGAGCGACAGCGGCACGGTGCGCCGGACCTCGGCCGCGAGCTGGACGTCGTCCAGGGCGGCGGTGAGCCCGGCCAGGCGCGGCGTGGTGCCCGCGCGGTAAGTCAGCCGGGCCTCGTCGCCCCGGACCAACACGTGCTGAAGGCCGAGCACCGCTCCCAGGGCGCGGAGCCGCGCCATGTCGAGCAGGGTCTCGGCCTCGGGCGGGAGCGGACCGAAGCGCTCGCGCAGTTCGTCGCGAAGCCCATCAATGTCGCCGGATGCCGTGGCCCGCGCCAGTCGCCGGTACAGGTCCAGCTTGACGTCGTCGTCCGGGACGAACCCGTCCGGCAGGTGGGCCGGCCGGTCGAGCACCACGTCGGGCGGGGCCGGCTGCTCGGTGGTGCCCTGGCCGCGGAGCGCCTTCACCGTCTCCTCCAGCCACCGCATGTACAGATCGAAGCCCACCGCCTGGGCGTGCCCCGACTGCTCCGCTCCGAGCAGGTTGCCCGCCCCGCGAAGCTCGAGGTCCTTGAGCGCGATCCGGTAGCCCGCCCCCAGATCGGTATGATGCTCGAGCACCTTCAGCCGTTCCTCGGCGTCGGCGTCGATGGTATCGGGCACCAGCAGGTAGCAGTAGGCCCGCCGATGGCTCCGGCCCACCCGGCCGCGCAGCTGGTAGAGCTGGGCCAGGCCGAACCGGTGGGCGTCGTGGACCACCATGGTGTTGGCGTTGGGGACATCGAGGCCCGACTCCACGATCATGGTGGAGACGAGGATGTCCACCTCCCCCGACACGAAGCCGCGCATCACCGTCTCCAGCGCCTCGGCCGCCATCTGGCCGTGGGCCACCCCGATCCGCGCCCGCGGCGCGAGCGAGCCGATCTTGGCGGCGATGGTGTCGATGGTCTCGATCCGGTTGTGGACCACGAACACCTGGCCGCCCCGGTCCACCTCCCGGGCGAACGCCTCCTCCAGCAGCCCGTCGTCCCATGGCTCGACGAAGGTCAGGATCGGCGAGCGGTCGCGCGGCGGGGTCTCGATCAGGGTCAGGTCCCGGAGGCCGGCCAGTGAGAGGTGGAGCGTCCGGGGAATCGGGGTGGCCGTCAGGGTCAGCACGTCCACCGCCAGCCGCAGCGCCTTGAGCCGCTCCTTGTGCCGGACCCCGAACCGGTGCTCCTCGTCCACAATCAGCAGGCCGAGGTCCTTGAAGTCCACGTCCTTGCTCAGCAGACGGTGGGTCCCGATGATGACGTCGATCTGGCCCTCGGACAGCCGCTCGAGAGCCTGCTTCTGCTCGCGGGCGGTGCGGAAGCGCGACAGCACCTCGACCTTGACCGGGAAGTCGGCCAGCCGCTCGAGAAAGGTCCGACCGTGCTGCTCGGCCAGGATGGTGGTCGGCACCAGGACGGCCGCCTGCTTCCCGCCCTGGATCGCCTTGAAGGCGGCCCGCACGGCGATCTCCGTCTTGCCGTACCCCACGTCGCCCACCAGCAGCCGGTCCATCGGGCGGGGCCGCTCCATGTCGGCCTTGACCTCCTCGGTCGCCTTCCGCTGGTCGGGGGTGTCCTCGTACAGGAAGCTCGACTCCAGCTCCCGCTGCCACCGGGTGTCGGGCGGAAAGGCGTAGCCGCCGGTCACGGTCCGCCGGGCGTACAGGTCGAGCAGCTCGGCGGCCATCTGCTTGATGGCCTGGCGGGTCTTCTCCCGGACTCGGGCCCACGACGAGCCGCCCAGGCGGTGCAGCCGGGGCGGCGGCCGGTCGCCGTCCTCGCCCGCGGCCCGGTAGCGCTCGAGCTGATCCAGTCGGTAGAGCGGCACGTTGAGCCGGTCACCGCCCTCGTACTCGACGATGGCCACCTCGAGCGTGCTCTCGCCGGCGGTGATGGTGTCGATCCCGCGATAGATCCCGATGCCGTGGTCGAGGTGCACCACATAGTCGCCCTCGACCAGTGCCCCGGTGGCCGCCGACGGGGCGGCCTGACGATACCGCCGCGGGCGGCGGAGCCGGCGGGCGCGGCGGAAGATCTCATGATCGGTGAGGACCCGCAGCGCCGGCATGACGAACCCGCCGTCGAGTGCGCCGATCGCCAGGGTGGCCCGGGTGGCGCTCCGGCCACCCTCTTCGAGCAGCTCCTCGAGCCGCTCGAGCTGGCCTTCGTTGTCGCACAGCACCAGGGTTGGCGGCGACCCCGCCAGGAGGGCCCGGAGGCGGCCGAGGTCGCGGTCGATCTTCTCCGGCGGGAAGAAGCCGAACTGCAGCTCCGGCCGGTCGTCGCGCAGCACCAGCCGGGGGAACCCCGCCAGCCGCTGGCGCCACTGCTCGGGCGGCTCGAGAATGTCCTCCCGGCCGGGCACATCCTCGCCCAGGCGGCGGGCCACGTCGAGGTGGTGCTGGGCCTCGTTCCAGCCTCGCTGGACCTCGTCCTGGTCGGGGCCCGCCGCCTCTTCCAGCACGATGGTGTCGGACGGCAGCAGCTCCAGCAGCGTCCGCCGCCGCCCCGGCTCGGCGGCCGCGGGGGCCCGGTCGCCGTCGTCACGGACGCCCCGGGTGTCGATCGGCAGGACCGTGACCTCGGTCAGCTCCTGCAGCGACCGCTGGGTGGTGAGGTCGAACCCCCGGATGGACGAGATGTCGTCGCCCCACCACTCGAGCCTGGCCGGAGTGGCCATACCGAAGCCGTACAGGTCCACGATGCCGCCGCGGACGCTGAACTCGGCGACTTCGGTGACCGTGGCCACCCGGCGGTAGCCCATCCGCTCGAGCGTCTCGGCTACGCCGGCCGGGGGACGCCGCTCACCGGTCGCCAGGCGGAGCCGGAGCCGCTCCAGGGCGGCCGGCATCAGGGTACGCTCGGCCGTGGCCCGGGCCGTGGTCACCAGGACCCGGAGCCGCCCCTGCAGCAACGCTTCGATCGTCTCGGCCCGTTCCCCGGCGATCTCGTAGTGCGGCTCGTCCTCGCCCAGCGCCTCGCGCTGGGGGTAGAGCGCCGTGCTCTCGTCGCTCAGGTGGTTCAGGTCGGTGAGCCACCGCTCGGCGTCGCCCGGGGTCGGCGCCACGATGGCCAGCAGCCGCTGGGGAAACCGGGCCGTGAGCCAGGCGGCGAGCACGGCGCCGCTCGATCCGGGCAGCCCGCCCAGGCGGAGGGTGGCGCCCCGCTCGGGCAGCTTGTCGGCCAGCTCCACCGAGGCCGGAGCGCGAGCGAAGGCGTCGAGGACCGGGCGGAGCCTCATCGGGCGGGCCTCCGCCACAGGCTGGCCAGCGCCGTCTCCGCCAGGGCCAGCAGCAGGGCCAGCCAGAGCAACAGTCCGCGCAGATCGCCCCGGGCGGCGGCGCCGAAGACCTCGCCGCCCACCTGCGACAGCGAGGTCACCCGCGCGGTGGGCCACAGCCGCCGGACCTGGGCGTCGGCGGCGGGCGCCAGGCGCGACTCCCGCGGATCGACGTTGGCAGTGATGGCGCCGACCGTGTCCTCGCCCGCCACCAGATAGTACGCGCCCGGCTCGCCCGGCCGGAACAGGCCCCCGCCTTCGACCCGCCAGTCGCGCTCGCCCTGGCGGATGTCGGAGACCAGGTCGGGCAGCGCGACGGGATCGCCCGGGGCGCCGTCGGTCAGGCTGGCCTCACCCCGCGCGAGGCGGTTGACCAAGGCGTCCATGAACGGCATGAAGCCGGCGGAGACGGGCAGCTCGGTCCAGGCCGGATCGAGCCGGCTGCCCAGCAGCACTACGTCGCCGCTCCGCACCAGCCAGGGCGCCCCGCCCACGGTGGCGAGCACACCGGTGCGGCCGCTCCCACCCGACTCCAGCTGGTAGCGTCGCTGCACCGTAACCCGGCCGATCAGCGGCCCACTGTCCACCGTCGCCGTCGCCAGAATGGGTGTGCCGAATCTCCAGCTGACGCCCCGGGCCGCCAGGGCGCGGTTGAGCGCCCCAATGGCCGCCGGGTCTTCGGGCGGCAGCACCACGGAGCGGCCTCGGGCGAGCCGGCCGACCGTGACCTCGGTGCCGCGCGCGATCCGGCGATTGGCGGCCAGCACCTCGCAGGCCGCCGCCACGTAGCGGCTGGCCGAGTCCCAATCGACCCCGGCGACGGGCGCCACCCGGACCACGCCGACCCGCCGGTCGTCCAACCTCAGCTCGTCGGGATCGAGATCGGCCTCCGCCCGCCACCATCCCGGCGGTACCCCGGCCAGGGCAATGGCGGCGCCACTCCCGACCTGGGCCAGGGCCTGACGGGCCGGGCGGTTCGCCAGCCTCGCGGTCACCGGGACCGTTCGGCCCGAATCTCCGGCCAGCGCCACCGTGAGCCGCCCGCCGTCTACGCTCCAGGGCTGGGGCCCGGTCTCGAGCCGGGCAATGCCGACGTTGGGCGGCGGCGGTTCGTCAGGCCGGCCGATCCAGAGCGGCGCCGACACTACGGCGGGCGAGACGGCCGTGGCCTGGAGATCGGTCAGCAGGGCGATCTCGCCCGGCCGGGGCTGGCCGCCCAGCACCTCCTGGGCGACGCCGAGGGCAGCCCCGAGATCGAGTCGGCGGTTCGAGACGGCCAGGGCGTCGACCTCCGCCACCAGCGTCGCCCGATCGCCCCGGCGCGGGATGCCGTCGGCCGTCAGCAGCCAGAGCGCGTCGTCGGCCGTGGCTCGGCCGATGGCCTCCCGGGCGGCTGCCTGGAGCTGGGCCAGCCGCGCGCTGCCGGCCACCACCACGCCGCTGCTGGGGGAGTTGTCCACGATCACGACCAGCGCGCTCGGCCCGTGGCCGGCGACGCCGCGGCGCGGCACCGTCGGCCCGGCTGCGGCCAGCACCAGCGCCACGATCAGCAGCGTGCGGAGGACCAGCAGCAGCAGGTGCTGCAGCTTGAGCCGGCGCTGGTGCTCGCGCGTGGTGGTAATGAGGTAGCGGACCGCCGGGAACACCACGGTGGGAGGCTCGCGCCGGGCCAGCAGGTGCAGCAGGATGGGGATGCCCGCGGCCAGCAGGCCCAGCAGCGCCCAGGGATGGAGCAGGCCGATCACGACGAACGCGACGGAGGCGCCAGCGCCTCGCGCAGCACGACGCCGTAGGGCGTGTCGGTGGTGACCCGATGATAGGCGATGCCGTGCCGGCGGCAGGCCAGCCGCCAGTCGTGCACCACCGCCCGGACCGTGGCGCCGTAGGCACCCGCCCAGTCGCGTGGACGGACCACTACCGCCGTCCGGGTCTCGGGGTCTTCGAACCTGGCTTCCGCCGGTCCGCCCAGGGTCACCTCGGCCGGGTCCATCAGATGAAGGACCAGCACCTGGTGCCCCCGATGGCGGAGAAAGCGGAGCGCCTTGAGGGCCAGGTCACGGTCGAGCAGCAGGTCGGAGACGAACACCACCAGCCCCCGGCGGCGGAGCTGATGGACCACCCGTCGGAGCGCGGGTTCCGCGGCGGTACCCTGGCCCGCCCGGAGGTCGCCCAGGGTGGCCAGCAGCTGGCGCCAGTGACTGAGCCGGGACCGGGGCGGCAAGACCGTCCGGACGTCGTCGTCGAAGGTGATCAGCCCGGTGGCGTCGCGCTGCCGGAGCAGGATCAGCGACAGGGCGGCGATCAACCGCTGGGCGTAGACCAGCTTGGGCACCACCGCGTCGGGGTTCCCGGTCCATGCCATCGAGCGACTGGCGTCGCACACCACCATGGCCCTGAGGTTGGTCTCCTCTTCGAACTGCTTGACGTAGAGCCGGTCGTTGCGCCCGAGGATCTTCCAGTCGACGTAGCGGAGCTCGTCGCCCGGCTGGTACATCCGGTGCTCGGCGAACTCGACGGAGAAACCCCGCCGGGGCGAGCGGTGGAGGCCCGAGAGAAAGCCCTCGACCACGCCCTCGGTGACGAGCTCGAGCCCGCCCAGCTTGGAGACCTCGAAAGGGTCGAGCAGGTCGAGCCGGACTCGTGGGGCGCTGGCCGCGGGGCGCTGCATGGAGGCGTGAATCGTAGGGGAGTGGGTAGGCGGAGGCAATCGGCCGGCAGGATCCGACCCCGGGCTCGGGCGGGCGGACCCGGGGAGTGTCCTCGGGGGCACGGGATCGTCCTCTGGAGAGGACGATCTTCGACCGGCCGTTCCGGCCCGTCCGCCCAAGGCTATACCATCGCCTATCTTAAGCCGAGAGCTGGCGGTGGCACATACCCTGCTAGGGAAGCCGCCACACGCCCGCCGTCATCGGAGGAGTTCATGCTCGTCGCGCTGGGGTGGCTGTTGCTGGCCGCCGGCCCCCCCGCCCCGTGGTCGTTCCATCCTGCGCCTGTCATCCGCCGGACGGCGGGGCGGGTAGCCTTGTGGACCGGCCGCGACGAACCGTACCGTCGGGGCGAGGAGGCGAAGGTCTTCCTCATCCTGGACGAGCCGGCCTACGTGGCGGTATTCCGGGTGGACACCGACGGGCGCATCCGGGTGCTCTTTCCCCGTCAGCCGTGGACCGACAGCTACGTCCCCGAACGGCGGGAGCTCGAGGTCACCGGCGCCCGTGGCGGGCGGGCCTTCCTGGTGGACGACGATCCCGGAGTCGGCTACCTGTTCGCCCTTGCCTCGGCTGAGCCGCTCGATTTCCGCGGCATCACCCGGGGCGACTACTGGGATTATCGCCTGATCGACGGCGGCCGGATCCAGGGCGACCCATACGTCCGCCTCACCGACCTGGCCGCCCGCCTGGCTCCCGACGGCGACTACGACTACGACGTCGTGCCCTACTACGTGGACCATCGGTACGACTATCCCCGGTTCGTCTGCTACGACTGCCATGCCTACGCCGGGTACAGCGAGTGGGACCCCTATCGAGCCCCCTGCAGCCGCTACCGCGTGGTGATCCGGGACGATCCGCGCTACTACCCCTACCGCTACGGGGGCCGCAACGTGGTGGCCCAGCGTCCGGCCCATCCCGGCCCTCGCTACGTCATCCGCGACGCCGATCCGCGCCGGCCCTGGGTGACCCACGGCGAGCCGGACCGGCGTCGGGCAGACGAGGCCGGAGACCTTGGTCGGACGAGCGAGGATGTCGGCGGACGTGGCTCGGTGCCGGTTCCGGCCCGCCAATCCTTCCGCCGTCGCGACCACGAAGCGAGCCCCGAGCTGTCGCCGGCCGACCAACCTCCATCCCAGGCCGCGCCGGACGACGCAGCGCCTGAGGACGGAGTGTCAGACGAAGCGCCGGGCCGCTCTCCGCGTCCGAGTCGGCCGCCGGCCCCGCGGACCGAGGGCCGGGCACCTGCGGCCGGGGCGCTCCGGCCCCCGGCCGATCCCGGCCGGCCGAATCGGACCGAGCCTGGCCCGATGGCGAACCCGCGCCCGCGCGGTACCGACCGGGACCGCGTTCCCCCCGGCGACCAGGACCGCGTTCTCCCCGGCGACCGGGCCCGGGACGACGGCCGCGACTCCGCCCGCGAGACCCCGGAAGGGCTTCGCCCGTCCCGGGCGCCACGGAGCACCGGCGAGCCCGAGCTCAGACGCCGGCGCCCCTGACCTGCCCCGGCCCGGCTATAATCCGCCCCGTCGAGCGCACCGAGTCGCGCGTGGTCGTTCCCGCTCCGCTGTTCCAACCGATGAGGCTTGCCCGATGCACCGTGCCCTGATCGCCGGTCTGATTTTCGCCGCCGGTCCCCTCGCCGCCCAGACCACCGCGCCGGATCGGGCCGCCGAGACGATCACTGCGGCCGACGTGGCCCGGCGCATCAGTATCATCGCCGACGATTCGATGCTGGGCCGCGATACCCCCAGCCGAGGCCTGGAGCTGACGGCGCACTATGTGGCGCAGCAGTTCGCGGCCTTCGGCCTGCGGCCGGGCGGAGACCACGGCGGATGGCTCCAGCGCTATCCCATCAGCCGGCGGCGGTTCGACACCGGGCGCTCCCGGGTCACGCTCGCGGCGGGCGGCATCTCGGCGGTGGCGCGATTCGACAGCAGCGCCCGGTTCCTGCAAGGGACGGTGGCCAATGCCCCGGTCACCGGCCCGGCGCTGCTGGTCGGCGGCGCCATCGATGCCGATGCGGCGTCCCACCTCGAGCTGCGCGACCGGGTGGTGCTCTACGCCGCCGACAGCGCCACGCCGCCGGACCGCACCACCCAGGTGGCCCGGGCGCTTCGGCTGGGCGGCGCCCGTGCCGTCCTGCTCATTCCCGACCTGCCGGCGGAGGCCTTCGCGGCCCGGATCCCCCGGCGGACGCCACCCCGCACGACGGTCGATCTCAAGCTCACCACTCCGCCGGTCGTCGAGCTGAGTCAGCTTGCCGTGGCACCGGCGCTTCGGGCGGCCCGGGTGGATCTCGCGACGGTCCGGACCGCTCGCGCGCCGGTGGTCCGCGAGCTGCCGGGGCTCCGGGTGACGGTGGAGCTCCGCGACTCCGTCCTGGAGGCGCTCACGGCGCCCAATGCGGTCGGGATTCTCGAGGGCTCGGACCCCAGGCTCCGGCAGGAGTACCTGGTCTTCTCCGCCCACATGGATCACATCGGCGTGACACCGGGCGGCGCCGACAGCGTCAACAACGGCGCCGATGATGATGCCTCGGGCACCACCGGCGTGATCGAGCTGGCCGAAGCCTTCAGCCGGCCGGGCGCGCGCCCCCGGCGGTCGATCATCTTCCTTACCGTGAGTGGCGAGGAGAAGGGGTTGTGGGGCAGCCGCTACTTCAGCGAGCACCCCCCGGTTCCGGTGGACCGGATCGTGGCGGACCTCAACATCGACATGATCGGCCGGAACTGGCGGGACACCATCGTCGCCATCGGCCGGGAGCACTCCGACCTCGGTGCCACCCTGGCTCGGGTCAATGCGGCCCACCCGGAGCTGCACATGACCGCGATCGACGACCGCTGGCCCGAGGAGCGATTCTATTTCCGGTCGGACCACTACAACTTCGCCCGGAAAGGGGTGCCGATCCTGTTCTTCTTCAACGGGGTGCATCCCGACTATCACCAGGTCACCGACTCGCCCGACAAGATCGACAGCGAAAAGGAGTCGCGGATTCTCCGCCTGCTGTATTACCTCGGGCGGGCGGTGGGCGACGCGGCGGAGCGGCCGAAGTGGAACCCCGACAGTTATCGCGAGATCGTCGAGACCGCCGACCAGCACTGAGCGCGGCCGCCGGCCCGGGCGGCAGTGATATATTGGGCCGCATGCCCGATACCCTTGCCGATTTCGATGCCTTCCGCGCCCGGATGAACGATCTGATCCTCGGGGCCGGCCATCTCACGATCAACCGGTTCTTCGCGCTCGACAGCCGGACCTACGAGCCGGGTGCGCTCGGCACCAGGACCAAGGAGATGCTGGGGCTGGTGTCGTCGCTGGTGCTCCGCTGCGACGACTGCGTCACCTATCACGTGCAGCGCTGTCATCAGGAAGGTGTGACCCGGGAGGAGTTCCTGGAGATCTTCTCGGTGGGTCTGGTGGTGGGCG
The DNA here is from genome assembly GCA_036265635.1 of Gemmatimonadales bacterium. Lineage (GTDB taxonomy): Bacteria > Gemmatimonadota > Gemmatimonadetes > Gemmatimonadales > GWC2-71-9 > CAVVWJ01. The sequence continues at coordinate 13,081 of DATAOR010000006.1, read as the reverse complement.
GCAGCATCGTGATCCCTCACCTGCGGCGGGCGATGGCGCGGCTGGAGGAGTTGGCCGCGGCACCCGGCTGAGGCGGTGGTCCAGGCCGCCGCGCCAGCCATCCGCCCTGCCAGCCACCCGCCCCGCCAGCCACCCGCCCCGCCTCACCACCGCGTCAGCAGCACCCCGGCAATGATCAGCGCCGCGCCCACCGCCTGCAATGGCCGGGCCTGCTCGCCCAGCATGACCCAGGCGGCCCCGGCCGCCACCAGCGGCGTGACGCACATGTAGATCGCGGTCCGGGTCCCGCCCACCGTCTGTACGCTCCGGTTCCACAGCAGGTAGGCCAGCACCAGCGAGAGCAGCGTGGCGTAGGCCAGCGCCCACCAGGCCGAGCCGGGCACGGCACCCCAATGGAGTCGTACCATGCCGGGCAGCCCCACCAGGAGCAGGCCCGGGGTGCCGGCGATGCTGGTAATGGTGGTCACCCGGAGCGGACTGACCCCGTCGGGCAGGCGGCGAAGGCCGACGGTGTACCCGGCCCAGCACAAGACGGCCAGGACCGTCAGCAGGTCGCCCGCCAGGGTCCCGGCCGAGAACTCGACCCCGCTGGTGGCAATCACCAGGGCCACCCCCACCGTCCCCGTCACGATGCCGAGCCACATGCGCCTGGTGATCCGCTCGAGGCCGGCGGCGCCGGCCACGACGGCCACGACGGTCGGCACCGTGGCCAGGATGAGGGAGCTGTTGGTCGCGCTGGTGCGCGCCAGGCCCAGGATGAACGCCAGCTGATAAAAGGTGTTGCCGATGATGCCGAGGAGATAGAGCCGCCGGGTATCCGCCCGGGGGAGCCGGGCCGGGCCCTCGGTCACCCGCAGCACCAGCCACAGCAGCAGGCTGGCGAGCGCGAAGCGGAGGGCGGTGAAGGGCAGCGCCGGAATCTGGCCGATGGCCACCTTCATCACGCTGAAGTTGATACCCCAGATGAGACAGACCAGCAGCATGCCGGCGTCGGCGGCCGAGGGCCCCCAGGCACGGCGCGTCTCCGCCGGCATCGGCGTGCCGGCTGTGGCGGTGTCGGACGGAGTCGTCACGGCCTCAAGAGTAATCTGGGCCTGCCCGAAGCGCGGGGCGGCGGCAGCGCCGTGCGAGCCCCGCTGCGTGGCCCAGTTCGGATCGCCTGTCCCCTCGACCCCCCACCCTTATATTCCCGCCATGTCACAGGCCCGGATCCGCAACTTCTGCATCGTCGCGCACATCGATCACGGCAAGTCGACCCTGGCGGACCGTCTGATCGAGGCCACCGGCACCGTGGAGAAGCGGCAGATGCGGGAGCAGCTGCTCGACACCATGGACCTCGAGCGCGAGCGGGGCATCACCATCAAGCTCAATGCCGTCCGGATGAGCTACACGGCGCGCGACGGCCAGGCGTACGAGCTCAACCTGATCGACACGCCGGGCCACGTCGACTTCACCTACGAGGTCTCCCGGTCGCTGGCCGCCTGCGAGGGCGCCATCCTGGTGGTGGACGCCTCGCAGGGAGTCCAGGCCCAGACGTTGAGCAACCTGTTCCTGGCCATGGACGCCGGGCTCGAGATCATTCCGGTGCTCAACAAGATCGACCTTCCCGGCGCGGAGCCGGAGAAGCGGGCCCAGGAGATCATCGACCTGATCGGGGCCAAGCGGGAGGAGATCCTCGCGGTCTCGGCCAAGGAAGGCACCGGTGTGCCCGACCTGCTCGAGGCGGTGGTGGCCCGGGTCCCGCCGCCGCGCGGCCAGGAGGACGCTCCGCTCCGGGCGCTGATCTTCGACTCGTACTACGACCGCTACCGGGGCGCGATCCCCAGCGTCCGGGTGGTGGACGGCACGCTCCGCGAAGGCATGGAGATCGCCTTCGGCTCCCATCCCGACGACGTCTATCACGTCGACGAGGTCGGCTACCTTCGGCTGGGCCAGCACCCGACGGCCGAGCTCGAGGCCGGCGAGGTGGGCTACCTCGTGGCCAGCCTGCGGGGGGTGCGGGACGCCCGGGTGGGCGACACCATCTTCGACGCCCACGACCGGGCCGGCGAGCTGCTGCCCGGCTACCGCGACGTCAAGTCGATGGTCTTCGCCGGGATCTATCCCACCGACTCGGATCAGTACGAGGGGCTCCGCGACGCGCTGGAGAAGCTGGTGCTCAACGATGCCAGCCTCCACTACGAGCCGGAGTCGTCCACCGCCCTCGGCTTCGGCTTCCGCTGCGGCTTCCTCGGTCTGCTCCACATGGAGATCGTGCAGGAGCGGCTGGAGCGGGAGTTCAACCTCAGCCTGATCACCACCGTGCCGACGGTGGAGTACCACGTCTACCAGACCGACGGCGAGATGCTGCTGCTGGAGAACCCCAGCAACCTGCCCGACCCCGCCGGCATCGAGCGGATCGACGAGCCCTACGTGAAGGCGCGGATCATGGCGCCCTCGGAGTACATCGGCGGCATCATGAAGCTGGGCCAGGAGCGCCGGGGCATCTACCACGGGATGCACTACCTCGACACCACCCGGGTCGAGTTCGACTTCGAGTTCCCGCTGGGCGAGATCGTGCTCGATTTCTACGACAAGCTCAAGTCGCTGTCGCGCGGCTATGCCTCGCTCGACTACGAGATGGTCGGCTATCGCGAGTCCGACCTGGTCAAGCTCGACATGCTGATCAACGGCGACCCGATCGACGCCTTCAGCGTGATCATCCACCGCGACAAGGCCCAGGAGTACGGCCGCAAGGTGGCCGAGAAGCTGAAGGAGCTGATTCCGCGCCAGCTCTATCAGGTGGCCATCCAGGCGGCGATCGGCAACAAGATCATCGCCCGGGAGACCATCACGGCGTTCCGGAAGGACGTGCTGGCCAAGTGCTACGGGGGCGACATCACCCGCAAGCGCAAGCTGCTCGAGAAGCAGAAAGAGGGAAAGAAGCGGATGAAGCAGATCGGCGCGGTCGAGATCCCGCAGGAGGCGTTCCTGGCCGTGCTCCAGGTGGAATGACCGGCCCGGGCCAGGAGGCCGGGACCAGCGGGAGCGCCGGCACGCTGGTCGTGCAGACCGCTTTTCTCGGCGACGTGGTACTGACCACGCCGCTGCTGTCCGCCCTGGCGTTGCGGTACGGCCCGGTCGATGTGGTGACGACCCCGGCGGCGGCGCCGCTGCTGGAGACCCACCCCGCGGTACGCCTGGTGATCCGGTACGACAAGCGCGGGGCCGACCGTGGCCTCGCCGGGCTGTGGCGGGTAGGACGCGCGCTGCGGACGCGGCGTTACCTCCGGGCCTATCTGCCCCACCGGTCCTGGCGCTCGGCCACCCTGGCGGTCCTGGCCGGCGCGGCCGAGCGGACCGGCTTCGCCGACAGCCCCGCGGCGGCCGCCTACACGCGGCGGGTGCACCGGTCGGCGGAGGGCCACGAGGTGGAGCGGCTGCTGGCTCTGACCGGCGCGATCGGCCCGGCCCCGCCGGTGCATCTCGAGCTCACCGCCGGCGACCGCGCCGCCGCCGACCGCTGGCTCGGCGCTCGCGGGCTCGAGCCGGGCTTCGTAGCGCTGGCCCCGGGGTCGATCTGGGGCACCAAGCGGTGGGGCGGCTACGCCGGGCTGGTGTCGGCGCTCGAGCGGCCGGTCGTGGTCGTGGGAGGGCCGGAGGACGCCCCGCTGGCCGAGCAGGTCGCCGCGGCGGCTCCGGGACGGGCATACAGCGCCGCGGGGGGGCTGAGCCTGAGAGAGTCGGCCGCGCTGATCGCTCGGGCCGCGGCCCTGGTCACCAACGACTCGGCGCCGCTCCATCTCGCCACCGCAGTGGGCACTCCGGTGGTGGCCCTGTTCGGTCCCACCGTGCCCGCGTTCGGCTTCGGCCCGCGGGGCCCGGCGGACCGGGTGGTGGAACACCCCTCGCTCGCCTGCCGCCCGTGCTCCGCGCACGGGCCGAGGGTCTGCCCGCTGGGGCATCACCGCTGCATGGGGGAACTGTCCGTCGAGTCCGTGGCCGCCGCGGTGGCGGCCACGACCGGCGTGGAGGCACATCGTGCGATTCGTACTGGGTATTGACATCGGCGGGACCAATCTGGTCGTCGGCAGCGTGGCCGAGGACGGATCGAGCATCGTCGCCACCGCGAGCGAGCCGACCCACGCCGAGGCCGGGGCCAAGGACGTGCTCGAGCGGCTGGTGACCTTGGCCGATCGCGCCGTCGCCGCCACCCGGCGCGAGGTGCCCTCGGCCCAGATTCTGGGCGTGGGGGTCGGCGCGCCCGGGCCGCTCGACACCAAGCGCGGCATCGTGCTGCTCACCCCCAACCTCGGGTGGGTCAACCTGCCGCTCCGGCAGATCATCCACGAGCGGCTGGGGCTGGCCGCGGCGCTCGACAACGACGCCAACTGCGCCGTGCTGGGCGAGTGGTGGGTCGGCGCCGCCCGGGGGGCGCGGCACGCCATCGGCATCACCATCGGGACCGGCATCGGCGGCGGCCTCATCCTCGACGGCCGGCTCTACCACGGGGCCTCGGACGTCGCGGGGGAGATCGGCCACACCACGATCGACACCGAGGGCCGGCGCTGCAAGTGCGGCAACTACGGCTGCCTCGAGGCCTACGCCTCGGGACCCAACATCGCCCTCCGCGCGGTGGAGGAGATCGAAGCGGGCGCGGTGAGCCGGCTGCCGTCGCTGGTGAACGGCGACCTGTCGAAGATCACCGCCCAGACGGTCTACCAGGCGGCCCAGGACGGCGACGACCTCGCCCTCGAGGTGGTCAACGACACCGCCAAGTTCCTCGGCGTGGGGATCGGCAACCTGCTCAACGTGTTCAACCCCGAGGTGGTGGTAGTCTGCGGCGGGGTGACCCTGGCCGGCGACCACCTGTTCGTGCCGCTCCGCCGCGAGGCCGCCCGGCGGGCATTCAAGCCGGCGGTGGCGGCGTGCCGCATCGTCCCGGGCGAGCTGGTCGGCACTGCGGGCGTGTACGGGGCGGCCAAGGCGTTCATCGACCAGACCGCCTGTGCCTAAGCTCGGTGTCATCGGGTCGCTGGTCTGGGACCTGATCCACGGGCGCGACCCGTTGGCGCTGCCGACCGAGGAGTGGGGCGGGATCGCCTACGCGCTCGGCGGCCTGGACGCCAGCCTGCCGGCCGACTGGGAGATCGTGCCCTTGATCAAGGTCGGCCGCGACCTGGCGCCGGAGGCGGCTGAGCTGCTGCGGGGGCTGACCCACCTCGCCCCGGGGGCCCGCTGCGTCGAGGTCCCGGCCCCGAACAACCGCGTGGTGCTCCACTACCAGTCGGCCGAGCGACGGTGCGAGCGGATGAGCGGCGGGGTACCGGGATGGACCTGGCTCGAGCTGGGGCCGATGGTCATGGACCTCGACGCCATCTATCTCAACTTCATCTCCGGGTTCGAGCTGCCGCTGGGCACCGCTCAGGCGCTGCGGCAGGGCTTCCCTGGTCCGATCTACGCCGACTTGCACAGCCTGTTCCTCGGCATGCAGCACGACGGGATCCGGGTGCTCCAGCCGCTGGCCGACCCGGCGGCCTGGTTCGCCTGCTTCGACGCGGTCCAGCTCAACGAGGACGAGATGCGCCAGCTGTCGCCCGACCCGCTGTCGCTCTCGGCCGAGGCGCTGGGCGCGGGCACCTCGCTGCTGGTGGTCACGCTCGGGCCCAAGGGCGCGGCCTATGTGGCGGCCCCCGGCTTCGACGGCTGGCGGCCCCCGGCCGTGCGGCCTATGCGGCTGGGCCACGGCGCCGGGGGCGGGCCACTCGACGAGTCGCGGCCGGCGGACGGCGCCTCGGGGACCGCGGGCGGCAGCGGACCTGGCAGCCGCGGCGGCGGAGTCGAGCTGAGGCGCGCGCCCGACTCCGGGGCGGACATGAGCGCGACGCTCGCGGTTCGCACCGCCCTCGTCCCGGCCCCCCGGGTGGAGGCGCTCGACCCGACCGGCTGCGGCGACGTGTTCGGTGCGGTGGCCTGCGGCCGCCTGCTGGCCGGCGACACCGTCGAAGCCGCGCTCCGCCGGGCCACCGTACTGGCGTCGCGCAATGCCGGGCTCCGCGGCGCCGCCGGGCTGGGCCGGCATCTTCGGGGAGAGCTCCTGGTCCCGTGACCCGCGTCATCGAGGTCCCCGCGACGTTCGACGACCGGTCGTTCGAGTCGTTTGCCGGTGCCTTCGGGGCGTGGCCGCCCGAAGAGAAGCTGCTGTTCGATGCCCGGGGGGCCCAATGGGCCTCACCCTACGGCTTCCTCGGCCTGCTGACGGCAGGTCAGGCGCTGGCGGAGGCCCGGCGCGACCGCCCTCTGCTGGCCGCGCCGACCAATGAGGACGTCCGGCGCTACTGGGCCCGGATCGGCTTCTTCCGCCACGCCGAGGAGCTGTTCGAGATCCACGGCCGGGTGCCGAAGGCGCCGACGGGGCCGTCGGACGTGCTGCTCGACGTGACGCCCATCCGGGGCACCGACGACGTCCACGCCGTGGTCGAGAAGATCTCGGAGAGCGCCGCCCGGATTCTGCACGGCGAGCTGGGCCTCGAGATGAAGGCGACCATGCGCTTCAGTATGGCGCTTTCGGAGTCGTGCCAGAATATTGTGGAGCACGCCGGCACCAGCGGCTGGGTGGCGGTGCAGGCGTACACCTTCCGCCGGCGGCTCGGCCGCCGGGTGGCGGTGATCGCGGTGAGCGACGCCGGGATCGGCTTCCGCCGATCGCTCGAGAGCACTCAGGCCAAGCGCTACGGCGAGCGCTGGGGCGACGGCGCGGCGCTGGAGGCCGCGCTGATCCAGAACGTGAGCCGGTTCCGCGATCCCGGCCGCGGCCAGGGCCTCGCCGCCATCAAGCGGTTCCTCGACCAGTGGCAGGGCAAGATCTCGATCCGGAGCGGCACGGCGCGACTCTCGATCGTGCCGGGCTGGGACGACGACGTGCCCTTGAGCGAGCATCTGCCGTTCTTCCCGGGAGCCCAAGTGCAGATCGTGATTCCCGCCCAGGCGGACGAGGCCCGATGATTCAGACGATCCACCTCGGCCCCCTGCTGCGCGAGACGGTCGCCGCGCCGTACCGCAACCTGGTCACCCGGCCCACCGGCGCCGCGATCCGGGGCCGGATCCAGGAAGCCCTGGCCCACTCGGATTGCCCCACCGCCATGCTCGATTTCTCCGGCATCGACCTGCTCGACTTCAGCTGCGCCGACGAGGTCGTAGCCAAGCTGCTCCTGGCCGACGTCGAGCGCGACCGGCACTACCTGGTGCTGTGTGGTCTCCGTGAGGACCAGCACGAGGCCATCGACCACGTGCTGACCCACCACCGGCTGGCGGTGGCGGCCATGCGGCATGAGGAGGCGGAGCCGCGCCTGATCGGCTGGGTCACGGCCGACGGCCGCGCCGTCTTCGCCGCGCTGTGCGAGCGCGGCCCCCAGCGGCCCTCCGACCTGGCCGAGCGCCTGGGCTGGCCCGCCGCCAAAGCCGAAGCTGCCCTCGCCGGACTGATGCGCCACCGCCTGATCCAGGTCGAGGGCGATCACTATCGCCCGCTGCCCATCGCATGAAGCCGCGTCGGCTCGGGCCGTCCACCACGGCCATTCACGGGGTCCCCCGTCGGCGGCCGGACTGGTCACCCGTCGCGCCCGCGCTGCAGCAGAGCAGCACCTTCGTGGCGCCGGTCGGCAGCGACGAGGACATCCTCTACAGCCGGTACGGCAACAATCCCACTCAGGTCGAGCTGGCCCGGAAGTACGCCCGGCTGGAGGGCGCCGAGGCCGCCATCTTCGTGGCCAGCGGCATGGGGGCCACCGCGCTGGCCCACCTGGCGGTGCTCCGGCCGGGCGACCACCTGGTCAGCAGCGGCTGGATCTACGGCGGCACCCAGCAGTTGTTCGACCAGGAGCTGGGCCGGCTCGGCATCGAGGTCACCTACATCAAGCCGGACCAGCCCCGGCTCTGGCGCCGGTCGATCCGGAAAGCCACCCGCGCGCTGTTCGTGGAGACGCCGACCAACCCGCTGATGCGGGTGGTGGACCTGACGCCGGTGTCGCACCTGGCCCGCGAATTCGGCCTGGCCCTGCTGGTGGACGCCACCTTCGCCAGTCCGATCAACTTCCGGCCACTGGAGCACGGCGCCGACGTGGCCATTACCAGCGCCACCAAGTATCTCAACGGGCACAGCGACGTCATCGCCGGCGCGATCGCCGGGTCGAGCTCGTTCGTGGACGAAGTCAACCGGCTGATGCGGCTGTGGGGCCAGGCCATCGACCCGCACGCCGCGTGGCTGGTGGACCGGGGCATGCGGACGCTGGCGCTCAGAATGGCGCGGCACAATGCCAATGGGGCGGCGGTGGCCGCCTGGGCGGCGGCCCACCAGGCCATTGCCCGGGTGCATTACCCCGGGCTGGAGTCGCACCCCGATCATGACCACGCCCGGACCGTGCTCGACGGCTACGGCGGCATGGTGGGCCTCGAGCTGACCGGCGGCCCCAGAGCCGCCGAGCGGATGCTCAAGCGGCTCAAGCTGGTGACCCATGCGCCCAGCCTCGCCGGGGTGGAAAGCCTGGTCAGTGAGCCACGGCTCACCTCCCACAAGGGGCTGACGGCGGAGGCGCGGGCGGCGCTGGGCTTTCCCGACGGGTTCCTCCGCTTGAGCTGCGGGATCGAGGACGGCGACGACATCATCGCCGATCTCGATCAGGCGCTCGGGCGGTAGGGCCCGCGGTTGCCTCGGTCCGCCCCCGGCCCGGCCTCGAACTTCGCTTTTCCCATCCGCCTCTCCCTGGTAGCTTCCGACCCGTGATCCGCCTCGTTCACGTCAACAAGTCGTATCCCAACGGCGCGATGGCCCTGAAGGACGTCTCCTTCCGGATCGGTCGGGGCGAGTTCGTCTTCCTCACCGGCCACTCCGGCGCCGGCAAGTCCACCATCATGAAGCTGCTGTTCGCGGAGCAGCGCCCCACCAGCGGGGAGGTGCGGGTCTCGGGCTACGACGTGAGCTCGCTCAAGGCGGACGACGTGCCCCGGCTCCGGCGCCGGCTGGGCGTGGTCTTCCAGGACTTCCGCCTGCTCGAGGACCGGACGGCCGCGGAGAATATCGCCTTCGCCCTCGAGGTGACCGGGGCCCGCGCCGACACCATCGAGGCCCGGGTGATGCGGGTGCTGACCCAGGTCGGCCTCGCGGCCAAGAGCCGGGCCCACCCGCGGGAGCTGTCGGGCGGCGAGCAGCAGCGGGTGGCGATCGCCCGGGCATTGGTCAACGACCCTGCCATCCTGGTGGCGGACGAGCCTACCGGCAATCTCGATGAACGGGCCACCCGCGGCGTCTTCCAGCTGCTCCGGGACATCAACGCGGGCGGCACGGTCGTCGTCATGGCGACCCACGACCTCGATCTGGTCCGGCAGGCCAACTACCGGACCATCGAGATGCGGGACGGCAGCGTGGTGTTCGACAGCGCCCTGGACGAGGCCGACGAGGGAGAGCCCGCCCCGTGAGGCTGCTCACCCGCGAGGCGCTGCTGTCGTTCCGCCGGGCGCCCCTGCTCTCGGCCCTCTCCATCACCACCATCGCCTTCTCGCTCTTCACCCTGGGCCTGTTCGGCCTGGTGGCGATCAATCTCCGCCAGGCGCTCGAGGGCCTGGAGGAGCGGGTCGAGATCGTCGCCTTCGTGCTCCGGGGCACGCCGGCGGAGACCATCACCCTGGCCACCCAGGACATCTCGGCGTTCCCGGAGGTGCAGGACGTGGCCTACGTGACCGAGGAGGATGCCCTGGCCCGGGCGCGCCGGGAGCTGGTCGAGTTCCGCGACGCCTACCGGGATCTGCAGGTGAACCCGCTGCCGGCCTCGATCGAGGTGCGGCTCAAGCCGGGCAACCGCGATGCCGCCACGGTCGAACGGGTGGCCCAGCGGCTCCGGGGGTTCGACTTCGTCAATGACGTCCGCTACGGGCGCGACTGGGTCCGGAAGCTGGACCACTTGCGCAACATCACCGGCATCGTCGGCGCGGTGATCGGCCTGGCCTTCGCCGCCGTGGCCGTGGTAATCATCGGCGTAACCATCCGCCTGACCCTGTTGCAGCGAGCCCGCGAGATCTCGATCATGCGCCTGGTCGGCGCGACCAACTGGTTCATCCGCGGGCCGTTCCTGCTCGAAGGCGCGCTCAAGGGGCTGCTCGGCGGACTGCTCTCGCTGCTGCTCTGTTACGGCGGCTACCTCCTGTTCCGCGACCAGAGCGGCGGTACCTTCGCCGGCCTGATCTTCTTCCAGCCGTATCAGATGGCCGCCATCGTGGTGTTCGGCGTGTTGCTCGGACTGGGCGGGAGCCTGGTCAGCGTCGGACGGCACCTGCGACATGTCTGACCGGCCGGCGCGGGCGCGCCGCCGGGCGCTGGCCCGGGCCATCGTCTTCCCGGCCCTAATGCTCCTGGCGCTCGGCGCCGTTCCCTCGCTCCAGGCCCAGCGCCCGGACACCACGGTTGAGGCCAGCCGCCGCCGGCTGGAGGAGATCCGGCGCGAGCGGGACCGGCTGGAGGAGCAGCAGCAGCGGCTGCAGGGCCAGGCCCACGACGTCCGCGACGAGCTGAGCAATCTCGACCGGCAGCGGCAGTCGACCCAGCGGATCGTGGGCGAGATCGAGCGTCAGATCGGCGGCCTGGCCAGCCAACTCGACCGGTCCAGCGCCGAGCTGATTCTGGCCGAGGACAACCTGGCCGAGCGGCGGGCGGTGCTCGAGCGCAGGCTGGTCGACATCTACAAGCGCGGTGCGCTGTACACCTTCCAGGCCCTCCTGGCGGCCGAGTCCTTCGGCGACCTGGTCAGCCGCTACAAGTATCTCTATCTCACCAGCCGGCAGGACCGGGCCCTGGTGACCGACGTGGAGCAGCTGCGCCGGCGGGTGGTGGCCGAGCGGAACAACATCCTCGACGTGCGGGGCCAGCTCGACCGCACCCGTCAGGAGCGGGAGGCCGAGTACGCCAAGTACACCGACCTGGCCCAGACCCGCGAGCGCCGGCTGCAGCAGCTCCAGCAGGCCGCCCGGCGGACCGAGCGGCGGCTCACGACGCTGCAGAAGGACGAGGCGCGGCTCAACGGCCTCCTGGCGGCGCTCGAGCGCGCCCGGCGCGAGGATCTCGCCCGCGGCAGCCTCCGCGGCGCCGTGGCCGGACCAGGGTCGATCACCACGGCCAGCATCGGCAAGCTGGACTGGCCGGTCGAGGGCACCATCGTGTACCGTTTCGGGCGGGACACCCTGCCGAGCGGCGGGATCATCCGCTGGAACGGGATCGGCATCGCGGCGGCGGCGGGGACCGCGGTCCACGCGGTCGAGGCCGGCAAGGTCCGGCTGGTGGGCCAGTTCGGCACCTACGGACTGACGGTGGTGCTGGAGCACGGCAACGGCTACTACTCGGTGTACTCGCATCTGCAGTCCGCCGCGGTGAAGCTGGGCGACGCCATCACCAAAGGTGCCGAGCTGGGCAGGGTCGGCGGGGAGAACTCCGACTACGGCGCCCACCTCCACTTCGAGATCCGGGGCGACAACCAGGTGGCGCTCGACCCGACCGAGTGGCTGCGAAAGCGGTGACCCGGGGGCCTTGATGCCGCTCTCCTCCGCCTCCGGCCTGCTCGGCGCCCATGTCTCGACCCAGGGCGGGGTGGCCACCGCGCCGGCCCGGGGCCTGGCCATCGGTGCCACGGCGATCCAGGTCTTCACCAAGACGCCCAGCCAGTGGCGCGAGCCCGTGCTGGCGGAGGCGGCCGTCAAGGCCTTCCGCGGCGAGATCGCCCGCACCGGGCTCGCGGCCGTGGTGTCGCACGACTCCTACCTGATCAATCTGGCCTCGCCGGACCGGGCGCTGCGGGCCCGGTCGGAAGCCTCGTTTCAGGCCGAGCTGGAGCGGTGCCGGTGGCTCGGCATCCCCGCCGTGGTCTCCCACCCGGGCAACTTCATCGACGACCGCGCGGCCGGCCTGGCCCGGAACGCCGACGGCTACACCCGCTGTCTCGAGGCGGTCCCCGGCGACGTCACCGTGCTGATCGAGACCACCGCGGGGACCGGGTCGGCGCTGGGGAGCACGTTCGAAGAGCTGGCGGCCCTCCGCCAGGCCATCGGCCGCAAGGTCCGCCGCCGGATCGCCTTCTGCGCCGACACTTGTCACCTCTACGCCGCCGGGTACGACCTGGTCCGGGAGTTCGACGCCGTGTGGCGGCGGTGGGACGATGTGATCGGCCTCGACGCGCTCCGGGTCATTCATCTCAACGATTCGAAGACGCCGTTCGCCTCGCGCCGCGATCGCCACGAGCTGATCGGCGAAGGCTCGCTCGGGCCGGAGCCGTTTCGCCGGATCATGCGCGATCCGCGCTTCGCCGGCGTGATGAAGATTCTGGAGACCCCGAAGGGCGACGACGAGGTCACCATGGACCGTCGCATGCTGCGACGTCTCCGCGCCTACGGTCGAGGGCGGCCCGCGCGTTGACCCGGTCTCCGGCCACCGGCATCTTATCCCCCATGTCGAAACCCCGGTGGACCGCCGCGTGGACCGGCGCGTTGTTCCTGGTCTGCGCCGGCGCCGCGCCGGCGCGGGCCCAGACCGAGTATTTCGCCCGGCTGGGGGCCGTGGGCAGCGCGAAGCTGCTGCGTGACCGGGGGCTCGACGACATCACCGTGCGGCCCTCGATCGCCCCGATGCTGGCGCTCGGGGCCTCGCTTCCGCTCGGACCGCGGGGCTATCGCCTCGGGCTGGAGGGCAGCCTCGCTTCGGGCAAGTTTCACAGTTCGGATGGCGGGCTCGACACTGAGCTGGGCACGCTCCGCACGGCGAGCCTGCTGCTCCAGCTGCAGGGCCCGGTCGTGCCCGCGCTGCGGTGGACGGTCGGGCTCGGCGGGATCCGGTACTGGCCCAGCGACGAGCGGGGCATCTTCCTGCTCGGTGGCACCACTCGGCTCCTGGCCGGAGCCGGGGCCGATTACCGCCGACCCGTGCTCCCGCGGTGGGACCTGGTGACCTCGCTTCGCTACGACTTTCACCGATTCATGACCGACCAGCTGGCAGCCCGCGGCTTCTCGCAGACTCAGGGCGTGAGCCGCGTTTCCCTGTCAATCGGCCTGAGCCGGAGCCCCGGCC
>DATAOR010000005.1:0-10386 GCA_036265635.1 Gemmatimonadales bacterium | reverse complement strand
ACCCTGGAGGGCTATTTGGCCAGCGGGCAGATCACCGGGCTGCAGCGGGTGGGCGCGCCGGCCGTCCTCGCCTCGTCCTAAGACGCCAGTACTATCTCTAGACGCCAGTACTATCTCTCTAAGGCCAGTACTAACCGATTCTCCCCCCGCCCTTGACTTCCGGCGTGCGGTGTTGAAATATCAGCACAGACGCCGGCGCCGCCGGCCCTTTGCCACCCGACAGCCGGATGACCGCGCCATGTCCCAGCGCCCGCCTACCGAAGACCTGAGCCGCCGCGAGCGGCAGGTGATGGAGATCCTGCACCGCCGGGGCGAGTCCACCGTCGCCGAGATCCTCCAGGCCCTGCCCGACCCACCGACCTACTCGGCCGTCCGCTCCATTCTTCGGATCCTGGGCGACAAGGGCTTGATCTCCCACCGGGAGGACGGCCCGCGCTACGTCTACGCCCCGGCCCGGCCGACCGACAAGGCCCGCGACGACGTGCTGGCCCATGTGGTCCAGACCTATTTCGCCGGCTCGACCGAGCAGGCCGTGACCGCGCTGCTCCGGCTGTCCGACGCCGACGTGAGCGACGACGACGTCGCCCGGCTGCGCGACAAGATCCGTCGCGCCCGGCTGAGCGGAAAGTAGAGGATCCGATGCCCTTCCCCGTGGCGGTCCCTGCCGTGCTCTTGCTCATCAAGGCGACCTGTCTCCTGCTCGCCGCGCTGGCGGCCTCACGGCTCCTCCGCCGCGCCTCGGCCGGATCGCGCCATCTGGTCTGGCTGGTGGCCCTGGTCGGACTGCTGGCGCTGCCGGCGGTGGCGGCCTGGGCCCCGCTGCCGGTCCGCGTGCTCCCCCCGGCGGCGACGCTGGCCCGCCCTGGTAGCCAGGCCGACCCGTCGCCAGTCCAGTTCCACGCCGCCGGGGAGACGGCGACCTCGGCCGATCCGGCCGCTGTGGTGCGATCGGCGCCGGCCGGGACCGGAGCGGCCGCGACGCTCCCGGCCGCCCGCACGGGCCTGATCGAGCCGGCCGGCCTGGCCGCAATGCTGGTCGGCGCCTGGGCAGTGGTCGCCCTCGCCCTGGCCCTCAGACTGGGGTACGGCGCCTGGTCGGTCCGCCGGATCGTGCGCCGGGCCTGTCCGCTGGACGGCGACGCCTGGCAGGTGCCGCTGTGGGAGATCGCCGACCGGCTTGGCCTCGACTCGGCGCCACGGCTGGTCCGGAGCGAAGACGTGAAGATGCCGTTCGCCGCAGGCCTGGTCACCTCCACCATCGTGCTGCCCTCCGAGAGCGACGGCTGGAGTGCGGAGCGCCGGAGCGCGGTGCTGGTCCACGAGCTCGGGCACGTCCGCCGGCGCGATCTCATCGGTCACACCCTGGGCCGGGTGGCCTGCCTGCTCTACTGGTTCCATCCCCTGGTCTGGACCGCCGCCCGCCGGCTTCGGGCCGAGAGCGAGCGGGCCTGCGACGACCTGGCGCTGGTGTTCGGCGCCCGCCCGAGCGATTACGCCGAGCACCTGCTCGACATCGTCGCCGGCGTCCGCGATCACGCGACGCCGGCGGTCGCCCTGGCCCTCGCCCACCGCGGCGAGTTCGAGGGTCGGATGCTCGCCATTCTCGATCCGGACCTGCGCCGGCGGTCGCCCGGCCGGCTGCAGACCTTCTGCCTCGTGGGCGGGGTGGCCGCGCTGGCACTCGCCGTCGGCGCGGCAGCGCCCGTCCCGCGGCAGGCGGAGCCGGCCCGGGAGCCGGGGTCGAACCAGGCGCAAGTCGGAGCTGCGGCCACGTCGCGCGGCGTTCAGGCTGACGCCCAAGTTGCAGACTCGATCGGCGGTGGCAGCCTGGACGAGCGCGGACAACACGATGCCGACGCTGCGGTGCCCGGCCTGACACGGGGGGCGCCCAAGGCCGAAACCGGGGCGGCAATTCAAGATGAGGCTGCGAGCGCGACGGCTCGGCTGGAGGCCGCGGTGGCGGTCGCGGCCGACTCCGGCGATGGGGAGCGCGCCGCCGTGCTGGCCAAGATGCTGCGGACGGATCCCAGCGCTTCGGTCCGTCGGGTGGCCGCGTGGGGCCTCGAGCGCTACGCCGACACCGAGGTCGCCCTGACGGCGCTCACCTCGGCCGTCACCGGCGACGCCGACGCCGAGGTCCGCGAGATGGCGGCGTGGGCCCTGGCCGGCGCACGGGGGAGCTCGGTGGCCGGCGCGGCGCTGATCAAGGCGCTGCGGCAGGATCGCGACCACCAGGTCCGGGCCACCGCGGTGTGGGCGCTGGGGTCGGTCCGCGATCCTGCCGCGGTGGAGCCGCTGGTCGCCGCCTTGCGCGACGAGAACGCCGAGACCCGGGAGATGGCGGCGTGGGCGATCGGCTCCTGCCGGCCATCGGCGGCGCCGGCCGCTCTGGTCACCGGCCTGGGCGACCGCGAGCGCGACGTTCGCCTGTCCGTGGCCTGGGCGCTCTACTCGATCAAGGACCCCGGCACCACCAGGGCGATCGAGGCGGCCTATGGCCGGGAGGCCGATGGCGAGGTGCGGATCGGCCTGATCAAGGCCCTCGGTGCGCTGGGCGACGGCTCGGTGGAAGTGCTCCAGCGGCTGCTGACCTCGCCCGACAGCCTGGTCCGCCAGACTGCCGTGACCGAGCTGGCCGGCGGCGGCGCGTCGGGGCCCTGGCCCTGGCCCCGCCCCGAGCCGCGCCCGTTTCCCTGAGCTCCCGCGCCCGACCGACGGGCGCGGCCTGACGATTCATCGTCCCGCCCGCGCCCCGTTTCGTCGGCCGTGTAGTGCTGAAATTTCACCATGCCGGCGAGGCCTGCCGCCGAACGGAGATCACCATGCTACGCAGCGTCGGTATCGCCCTCTTCACCGTCACCGCCATGCTGTGGAAGGAGCCCTGGGGGCCCACGCTGGTGAGCGCGGCGGCGGACAACATCCGGGAACTGATCGGCGCCGCCCGCGGCGCCCCGGCCGAGGTGTGCGGCCTCGCCGCCAACGCGGTCGAGAATGGCGGTTGGGGCCAGGCGAGCGACGCGCCGGTGACGCCGCTCGGCCTGCATCTGCCGCGGCGGAGCCGGGGCCACCGTCGGTACGACATGTCGCCCGACGACGTCCGGTTCCTGCTCGAGAACCTGTCCACCCAGGATCCGTGTGTTCGCGAGATTGCCGTTCGGCTGCTCGGCACCCAGGGCGGCGACCAGGTCGGGCCCGGCCTGCTGCAACGGCTCGGCTCGTCCGACTCGGCCATGCGGAGCGTCGCGGCGCTCGGTCTCGGGCTGGCGGAAACGGCGCCCGCGGTCGAGCCGCTGCTCCGGGCCGTCCGCGACCCCTCAACCGGAACCCGGGCCAACGCCATCTGGGCGCTGGGCCGTATCGGTGACGGGCGAGCGGTGCGTCCGGTCGCCGGAGCCCTGGGCGACAGCTCGGCGCTGGTGCGCGAGGTCGCAGCCGGCGCGCTGGGCCATCTGGACTCCCTGGGGGCGGTGCCCGCGCTGGTCCGGCTGCTGCGCGAGGATCCGGTCGCCTCGGTCCGCCGCACGGCGGCCTGGGCGCTGGGCCAGCTCGAGGCGAGGGATGGGGCCGACGGGCTGGTCGCCGCCCTCAAGGGCGACAAGGACGCCGCCGTCCGCGAGATGAGTGCCTGGGCGCTGGGCAACATGGAGACTCGGAGCGGCGGCGCCGCGCTGCTGGCCGCGGCCCGCAGCGATCCGGACGACAGCGTCCGTGAGACTGCGGTCTGGGCTCTGGGCGAGCACGGCGACGGCTCGGTCGCGGGGGCCCTGGGCGAACTCCTGGCGACCGAGCGGAGCGAGCGGGTGCGGGGCACGGCAGCGTGGGCACTGGGACAGTTCGACCTCCACAGCGCGCCCAAGGGTCTCGTCGCCGCAGTGGGCGACACCGACGTCGACGTCCGCCGTCGGGCCGCGTGGGCGCTGTCCGAGATCGGGGACGAGGCGGCGATCCCCGCACTCCGGGCCGCCTTGGCCAAGGAGCAGGATCCCGAGGCGCGGAAGGCCGAGGTGCGGGGCCTGATTCACTCGGGCGAACGGACCGAGCGGCTGACCGAGTTGTTGCAGTCGAAGGACCCCGAGGTGCGCGAGGCGGCCATCCGCGGCGTGGCCGGGCGTGACGGCGTGGATCCGTGGCCCTGGCCCGAGCCGAGGCCGCGGCCCTTTCCGTGAGGCGGACTGATCGGGATTCGTCCGGGACATGAACCCGGGCCGTATTCGAATCGGGTAATCCTGAGCCGGCGATTGATCTCGGCGGCCGGCCGATTCCGGAGGCCGGCTGCCAGGGATGACGGGGCTACCTTTCCGCCATGCTCCGACTCGCATTCGCCTTCTTCGCCTCGACGCTGCTCGGACCGCTCGTGGCGGCCGCGCCCGCCGCGGCCCAGCACCGCGCCCGCGAGCTCGGCATCGTGCCGGGCACGCTGCCGCCAGGCCCGCTCAACGCTATCACCGACGTCGCCGGCGTCCGGGTAGGGCAGACCACGGTCCGGCTCGGTGACTCGGTTCGCACCGGCGTCACCGCCATCCTGCCCCATCCCGGCAATGCCTTCCTGGACCGCGTGCCGGCGGCCATCCACGTCGGCAATGGCTTCGGCAAGCTCCTCGGCGTCACCCAGGTAGCCGAGCTCGGTGAGCTGGAGACCCCGATCCTGCTGACCTGTACGCTCTGCGTCTGGAAGGCGGCGGATGCGATGGTGGGCTGGCTGCTGGCCCAGCCCGGGATGGCTGATGTGCGGTCGATCAACCCGGTGGTGGGGGAAACCAACGACGGGTACGTGCTCAACGCCATTCGCAGCCGTCCCATCACGGCGCGCGACGTCGTTGCCGCTCTCGCGGGGGCCCGTAGCGGCCCGGTCGCCGAAGGGAGCGTCGGGGCAGGCACCGGCACGGTGGCGTTCGGCTGGAAGGGCGGGATCGGCACCGCATCCCGCCGGGTCACCGCCGCCGACAGTGGTTGGACCGTCGGGGTGCTGGTGCAGTCGAACTTCGGCGGCGACCTGCTGGTGCTCGGCGTGCCGGTCGGCCGGGCGCTGGGGCGCGCAGGGGTCCGCACCGCGGCCGACTCACAGGGCGCCAAGGGATCGATTATGATGGTGGTCGCCACCGACGCCCCGCTGGCCGACCGCAACCTCCGCCGCCTGGCGGCCCGGGCCCTGGTCGGGTTGAGCCGCACCGGCTCGGCCATGGGCAACGGCTCGGGCGACTATGTGATCGCCTTCTCGACCCATCCCGGCGTCCGCCGGCGGTACGGCGCGCCGCGGCTGGCCACCACCGAGATCGGCAACGAGGAGATGACCGGCCTGTTCCAGGGCGTGGCCGAGGCGACCGAAGAGGCGATCTACAACTCGCTGTTCGCCGCCACCACGGTGACCGCCCGCGGTGGGACGGTCGAGGCGTTGCCGGCCGGCGAGGTCCTCCGGATCCTCGACCGTCACGACGTCCGGCGGCGCTGATCGTGCGGGGGAAGCGACGGTTCCTGATCGGTGCGCTGTGCGGCCTCCTCCCGGCCTGCGCCGTGTCGCACCGGGCCGGCAGTGGGGCGGAATGGCGCGACGTCTCCCCCCACCGGGTCCGCTTCGTGACGGTCGCACCCGGTGTCAGGCTGGAGACGCTCGACTGGGGCGGCGCCGGGCCACCCATGGTCTTCCTGTCCGGCCTGCAGGACGTAGCCCACGGGTTCGACGACTTCGCCCCCCGCTTCACCGATCGGTATCACGTCGTCGCCATCACCCGCCGGGGCTACGGCGCCTCCAGCCGGACGGCCTCGGGGTACGACCTGGCCACCCGCATCGCCGACCTCCGCAGCGTACTCGACTCGCTCGGGCTCGAGCGGGTGGCACTGGTGGGCCACTCGATGGCCGGCGACGAGCTGACGGCCTTCGCCGGGGCCTATCCGGCGCGAGTCAGTCGACTGGTCTACCTCGATGCCGCCTACGACCACAGCGATATCGACTTCGGCCCGGGCTTCTGGCCCCCCATGGCTGCCGGTGATTCGGCCTCGCCCCGGGCGGTGCAGGCCTACCTCCAGCGGACCTACGGCATGCACATCCCCGAGGCCCAGCTTCGGGCGATCGGGCGGTACGACGCGGCCGGCCGACTCACCGCCGACGTCACGCCCGCCGTGGTGGACTCGCTGATGATCGCGGGCTGCGGACACCCGGACTACGCCCGGGTGCGAGCGCCGGCGCTGCTGATCTACGCGGTGGTGGAATCGGCCCGGCAGCTGACACCGGACTGGGACGCACTCGACCGGCCCCATCAGGAGCTGGCGCGGCAGTTCGCCGGCCGGCTGGAGGCGTGGGCCAGGCTCGAGCGCGACCGGGCCCGGCGCAGCCTGGCCGGCGCGGAGGTACTGGAGATCCCTGGCGCCAATCACTACGTGTTCGCGTCACACCCGGGGCAGGTCGCCCGGGCCATACGAGCTTTCCTCTCGCCTACCCGGACTGCGCTTGTGATCCCCGGCGCGAGACCCTAGCCTCCGGTAGCCGCCGAGGCGGGCACCGCTACCGCAGCACGCCCACCTTGGCCGCGCCGAGCGACGCGGTCACGGGTGCCTCGCCCTCCCACTTGCCCAGCGCCGTCCCGTGCTCATCGTCCACATGCAGCTCGTCCGGCCGGCACCAGACGGTGAGCCGGGTGCCGCGCTCGGTGGGCAGGGTGGATCGAGAGGTGCCGAAGGCATCGGCCAGCGCCACCAGGGCCGACCGATCCCGCTCCAGGGCGCGCACGACCTCGAGCTTGCCGTCCCCCGACCGGGCGTGATCCGCCAGCCACAGGTTGGGGCCGGCGCAGCGGATGTTCATCGCCTCGAGCAGCAGGTAGGCGCCCGTCAGGTCGCGCCCGTCGAGCTCCACCCGCCGCTCCAGGGGCCGCAGGGTCCGGGCGGCACGGCGGGCTTCGGCTCGGGCCTCGTCGGTGCCGTCGAGGTCGTCACCCACCTCGGGCCCGATCAGGTGACCCAGCAGGCCGATCCCGACCGACTCGACGAACCGGGATTGTCCCCAGGGCCCCGCCACCAGGCCGATGTCCACCGGCCGGACTTCGCTCCCGGCCCAGGAGGCGGCGATCCGCTCGGGATCACCGCGGATGCCCAGGCTGGTGGCGATGTTGTTGGCGGTGCCCGTGGGGAGGATGGCCAGGGCGACGGGGCTGCCGGCCATCGCCTTCATCGCCCGGCCGACGGTGCCGTCGCCCCCGGCCACGACCACCAGGTCGCCGGGATCGCGCAGCGCCGCGGCCATGTCGCCGGTCCGGATCGGGCGGAGCTCCACCCGGTGCCCGGCCGACTCGACCGCCCGGCGCAGCTGGTCGGGGGGCATAGCGCCGCGGCCGGCGTCGGGGTTGAGGACCAGCGAGACTTGCATCGATGAACCGGAGAAGGAGAGCGGATGCGGATTCTGATCGCGAATGACGACGGCATCTACAGCCCGGGACTCAGGACCCTGGCCGACGTGGCACGCCGGTTCGGGGCGGTGCGGATCGTGGCCCCCGACGTGGAACAGTCGTCCATGGGCCACGCCATCACCCACTCGCGGCCGCTCACCATCCGGGCCACGGCGATAGGCGACCACGACGCCTACCGGGTCAACGGAACCCCCGCCGATTGCGTCACCGTCGGGGTGGCCGAGTGGGGGAAGGTGGACGTCGTCCTGTCCGGAATCAACCTCGGCGCGAACCTGGGCAACTCGATCTGGCATTCGGGCACGCTGGCGGCCGCCAAGCAGGCCCCGCTGCTGGGACTACGGGGGATCGCGCTGAGCACACCGGTCACCAGTGACCAGCCCGACTTCGGCGCACTGGTCCCCTGGGTCGAGCGGGTCCTCGAGCTGCTGCTGACCCACGATCGCTGCCGGCTGGTCAACGTCAACTTCCCGCCCGAGCCGCGCGGGCTGCAATGGACCCGCCAGTCCGTCCGTCACTACGACGGCCGGGTGGTGCCGGGCAAGGACCCGCGCGGCCGGCCGCACTTCTGGATCACGACCGACGCCCTCGAGGATCCGGAGGAAGGGACCGACCGGTGGGCGGTCGAGCATGGCTGGATCTCGCTGACCCCGCTTCGGCTGGACCTCACCGACGAGGCGGCGCTGGCCGAAGTGGCCCGCCCAACCGCCGAGCGTTCGGCCGGGGCCCCCGCAGAGACGTAACGGTCCGATTTCTGCAGCGTCGGACGTCTCTCTCAAGGACCCGGAGTGCTCCCGGGGCCGGAACCCGGACGGCCTCGAAGCTCCGGGGAGCGGCGGAGCCACGAAGGGCGGAGCCACGAAGGAGGTACCGGTGCCAACCAGGACGGCGATGGGGCTGCTGGGGCTGATCGGGCTGGTCGCGAGCGGCTGCTCGGGCGACGATACCGGACCTGCCCCGCTCACCGGCTCGCTCCAGGTCATTCAGGCGGCCGAGAGTACCGCCACGATCGATGTGCTGGTGGACGGCAACGTGGTGATCCACCGCCTGGCCGCCGGCGCCACCTCGTCGGCCGTCGCCATCCCGGCCGGCCGGCGCGAGATCGCCTTCCGTCCGGTCGGCGGCGCCGCCAGCCCGCACGCGCTCGACCTGGCGGTGAGCCCGGACCGTGCGTATACCACGGTGGTCACCGACTCGGCAGCCGTGCTCGACCCGGTGGTCCTGAGCGATACCGGCAGCACCCCCGCCGCGGGCCGCACCAAGCTCCAAGTAGCCAACTTCTCCAGCCTGGCCGGCCCGCTCGACGTCTACCGCCGGCAGCCGGACTTCGACGGGCTGGTCACCCTGGTGTTTCCCTTTGCTTACCGCAGCCTGAGCGGCTACGTCGAGAGCGATCCGGGCGACTGGCAGGTGCTGATCGCCCCTGAGCGGCGGGCCGGCGGCATCCCGCTCGAGGTCCCTGAGGACACCCTCCTGGTGGTCGACCCCGTGTCGCTGGCGGCGGGTCAGGCCAGCACGGTTGTCATCGTGGACAAGCCCGGTGGCGGGCTCGACGCGGTAATCGTCCGCGATCGCTGACGGCGCCCGGGCCTCCCAGCCGGCCCCAGTGCGCGGTGGGTGTCGAGGTCGGGGGGCGACGGGACTCGAGATTCCGTGCGCTCTTTGGGCCCCCGATCTCAGCCGCCGCCGGCGAACGAGCCGGAGCCGCCGAACTCGAACCACGAACCGAACCGCCGGATGGCTGCCGACTCGCCGTCCACGACGACGGATCCTCCCCGCAGCGCCTCGCCCAGCTCGGTGGTACCCATCAGCACATCGACCAGAGTCCGGAGCCGAGCGGTCACCGTCACCGTGACCGGGTGGCCCGGGTCGGTCATGCAGACGTCGATATCCTCGTGCTCGCCACGGAGGACCACCAGCCACCAGTAGCGCCGAGCTCGGGGCTCACCCTCCAGCTCGAAGTGGATCACGGTGCGACCCGGCGGAAACCGGTCCGGCCGGACGTGACGCCGGAGCGACCACATCAGCACCCCGGCGTCCAGCTCGTACGCCTGGTAGTCCCGGGTGACCCACCGCCGGGCCCAGCGGCCCAGCGCGTCGACGATCGGCCGGAGCTCCTCACCCGCCTCGGTCAGGTGGTAACTGACGCCGCGGGCATCACTCTGCCGCCGGATCACCCCGTCCTCTTCCAGGGCCTTGAGCCGCTGGGACAGGACCGACGGCGAGATCAGGGGCAGCGCGCCGCGGATCTCGTTGAAGCGATGGTAGCCCACCATGATCTCGCGCAGGATCAGGGGAACCCAGCGCTGGGCGACGACTTCGGACGCCTGGGCAACCGGGCAGAAGGAGCCGTAGCTCCGCGGAGGGCACGCCGTCATCGCTCGCTCGGGTGGAAAGCGGTACGAATGTCATACTTGTAGCCTATCCCGGCAATATGTAGCCTGTCGTGTGCGTCGGCCGGCAGGGTACTGCCGCCCCGATATCGCCGTCGCTTGGATCGGCCAAGCGACTACTACTCTCTCTGGGAGATGTCATGCGCGCTCTGTCGCTCTCGGCCGGCCTGCTGCTCTGGGCCGCCGCGCTTCACGGTCAAGCTTCTTCGTCCCATCCCGCCGCGGCCCTGCACTGGGGACCGGCGCCGGCCGTCTTCCCCGCGGGGGCCAAGATGGCCGTGGTCCGGGGCGACCCGGGCAAGGCCGACACGTTCGCCATCCAGCTGGCCATGCCGGATGGCTATCGTATCCCGCCCCACTTCCATCCCACCGACGAGGGGGTGGCCGTGAAGCGGGGAGCCTTGCTGGTCGGCATGGGCGATACGCTGGACGCGGGCAAGGCCAAGGCGCTGCTGGCCGGCCAGGAGGGCAACGTGCCGGCGGGTCACCACCACTTTGCCCTGGCCAAGGGAGCCACGGTAGTGGAAGTCACCGCCATGGGGCCGTTCGCCATGACGTACGTCAATCCGCAGGACGACCCGCAGCGGAAGCTGGCG
>DATAOR010000004.1:0-4953 GCA_036265635.1 Gemmatimonadales bacterium | reverse complement strand
GGGCCGGGTCCAGGCTCGGCTCCGGACCGGCGATCTGGGGCTGAAGGTGTTCGACGGCTACCGCCCGGTACGGGCCTCCCTCGCCATGGTGGACTGGGCCGAGCGGACCGGGCGGACCGGGCTGCTCGACAGCGGGTACGTCGCCCGGCGGAGCCGCCACAACCTGGGCGTGGCGGTGGACCTGACCCTGGTGGACCTGGCGACCGGCAGCGAACTGCCGATGGGTACCCCGTACGACACCTTCTCGCCGGCGGCCCACACCGCCAACGCGGAGGGCCGGGTGCAGCGCTACCGGCAGCTCCTGGTCAATGTGATGGCCGCAGAGCACTTCACCAATTACGACCAGGAATGGTGGCATTTCACCTATCCGGTAGCCGACGCGGTCCCGTTCGATCGGCTGGTGGCCGAGTGGCGACGCTGATCGAATGGCACGATGACTCGATAGGTCGCGCCGATGATGCGGCTGGCGAGCGAGACCAGGCGGCTTGCGCGGGTCGCAAGGCGCGGAATTCCTTGACCTTCCGGAACGAAACCCGTAAACTGCGGCGGCTTCTACCATCCGGTGTGAGCAGGGCTTCTCGCCAACAGGACGACCGCGTAATGCCCCTTGGGATTCCCGCCTACCGGCCTTCGCGTCGATGGGTACCAGTGCTCGCCCTCGCCGCGGCGCTGGCGCTCGCCTGCAGTCCCGAGCACTACCCGCAGACCGCGCTTCGGCCGCTGTCGGACTTTGCCCGGATCGGCGACGACATCCAGACGACGACGCTGTACTGGGCCACCGGCGTGTTCGTGCTGGTGGAGGGCGCGCTGCTCTACGCCATCTTCCGGTTCCGCGGCCGGCCCGACGACGCCGAGCCCCGGCAGGTGCACGGCAACACCACCGTCGAGATCATCTGGACCATCATTCCGGCCCTGATCCTCGCCGCCATCGCCGTGCCCACCGTCAGGGGGATCTTTCAGACCAACGAGATCCCGAAGGGTGACATCCTCACGGTCGAGGTCATCGGCCACCAGTGGTGGTGGGAGTTCCGCTATCCCGATCTGAAGCTGACCACGGCCAACGAGGTCCATATCCCGGTCGGCCAGACGGTGTCCTTCCGGATGGGCACGGCCGACGTGATCCACAGCTTCTGGCCGCCGCGGTTCGCCGGCAAGCGCGACGTCTTCCCCAACCGGCAGACCCGGCTCTGGTTCAAGGCCGAGCAGCCGGGCGAGTATCCCGGCCAGTGCGCCGAGTTCTGCGGCATCCAGCACGGCCGGATGGCGTTCCGGGTGCGGGCCCAGACGCCGGAGGAGTTCCAGGCCTGGGTGGCGCACATGCAGACGCTGGGCGCCAAGCCGGCCGCGGCCGCGCCGGCCGATTCGGTGCAGACGGCCACGGCGGGCGCCCGCATCCACGCGCCCGCCCAGGGGCAGCCCAAGGACAAAGCCGAGCAGAACGCCGCCGGCCGGGACTCGGGCTCGACTGTCTCGCCGCCGGTGCCGCCGCAGGACCCGGCCTACGCGGCCGGCGAAAAGCTGTTCCTGGCCAAGGGCTGCGTCGGCTGCCATTCGCTCCAGGCCGCCAACGCGCCCAAGGGCATGATCGGCCCCAACCTGGCCAACGTCGGCGCCCGGAGCTACATCGGGGCCGGCAGCTTCAAGAACACCGATGAGAACCTGGCCCGCTGGATTGAGAACCCGCAGGCCATGAAAACGGGTGTGCTGATGCCCAACCTCGGCGTCAAGCCGGACGAGGCCAAGTCGCTCGTCGCGTTCCTCCGCGCTCACCAATAACGGGGCCTATGGCAACCACCGCACTCGACCCACGGGCGCACGCCGCCGCGGAACACGCCGAGCCGACGGGGCTGTGGAGCTGGATCACCACGGTCGACCACAAGCGGATCGGCATCCTCTACGGGGCCACCGCGTTCCTGTTCTTCCTGCTGGGCGGCATCGAGGCGCTGCTGCTGCGGATTCAGCTGGGGACGCCCAACAACACCTTCCTCTCGCCGGACACGTACAACCAGCTGTTCACCATGCACGGCACCACCATGATCTTCCTGGGGATCATGCCGATCAGTGCCGCGTTCTTCAACTTCATCATCCCGCTGCAGATCGGGGCCCGGGACGTGGCCTTCCCCCGGCTGAACGCCTTCAGCTACTGGGTATTCCTGCTGGGCGGCCTGTTCCTCAACGCCAGCTGGCTGTTCGGCGCGGCCCCCGACACCGGCTGGTTCGGGTACGCCAACCTCACCTCGAAGCAGTACTCGCCCGGCCTGAACGTTGATTTCTGGCTGCTGGGTCTCCAGATCCTGGGCGTGGCCTCGCTGGCGGCGGCGGTCAATTTCTTCACCACGGTGCTCAACATGCGGGCGCCCGGCATGAAGCTGATGCGGATGCCCATCTTCACCTGGATGAGCTTCATCACCCAGGTGCTGCTGCTGCTGGCCTTCCCGGTCATCACCGTGGCCCTCATCCTGCTCATGTTCGACCGCTTCTTCGGCACCAGCTTCTACGTGCCGTCCGGCGGGGGCGACCCGCTGCTGTGGCAGCACCTGTTCTGGATCTTCGGCCATCCCGAGGTCTACATCCTGATCCTGCCGGCGTTCGGGATCGTGTCGGAGGTGCTGCCGGTGTTCTCCCGCAAGCCGCTGTTCGGCTACGCGGCCATGGTGTTCTCGGGGATCTTCATCGCCTTCCTCGGGTTCGGCGTGTGGAGCCACCACATGTTCGCCACCGGCATGGGCCCGATCGCGGACACCTACTTTTCGCTGGTCACCATGCTGATCGCCATCCCGACCGGGGTGAAGATCTTCAACTGGCTGGGCACGGTCTGGGGCGGCTCGATCCAGTACAAGACGCCGATGTACTTCGCCCTCGGCTTCGTGGCGATGTTCATCATCGGGGGGCTGTCCGGCGTCATGCACGCCTCGCCGCCAGCCGACCTGCAGCAGACCGACACCTATTTCGTGGTGGCGCACTTCCACTACGTGATGTTCGGCGGCAGCATCTTCGGCCTGGTGGCGGGGGCGTACTACTGGTGGCCCAAGATGTTCGGCCGGATGCTGGACGAGGGGCTGGGCAAGCTGCACTTCTGGCTCATGCTCATCGGGTTCAACCTGACGTTCTTCCCGATGCACATTCTCGGCCTGAACGGCATGCCCCGACGGGTCTACACCTATCCCGAGGGCCTCGGGTTCGAGCAGCTCAATCTGCTGGAGACGGTGGGCGCGTTCATTCTCGCCTCCTCGTTTCTGGTGTTCCTGATCAACATCGTCCGGGCCTGGCGCGGGCCCCGCAACGCCCCGGCCGATCCGTGGAACGGCGCCACCCTCGAGTGGTCGATCCCGTCGCCGCCCCAGGAATGGAACTTCGCCGAGATCCCGACGGTCCACGGCCGCGATCCGCTGTGGGAGCGGAAGCGCGAGCGGGGCGGCCCGCTGCCCGAGCCGCCGCGGGTGAGCGGCAAGGGGATCCACCTGCCCAACCCGTCGTACTGGCCGCTGGTGGCGGGGCTGGGCATCCTGGCCATGATGGTCGGCCTGATGCTCATCCACCATCTGGGCCCGTGGGGCATCATCGCGGGCGGTGCGATCCTGCTGTTCGGGGTGTTCAACTGGGCGTTTGAGCCCGCGGGCTGAGGAGAGCAACGTGACCGACACCGCCCACGCGGCGCACCTCGAGACCGCCACCGGGCTCGACAACCGGAAGCTGGCCATCTGGACCTTCATCGGGTCGGAGTGCCTGTTCTTCGCCACCCTGATCTCGAACTACCTGGTCCACAAGGAGACCTGGCTCAGCGGTCCGGGGCCCTTTCCCCACGAGGCCTGGACCTCGCCCAGCGGCCAGCTGTTCGAGCCGATCATCGAGATTCCGCTGGTCACCCTGGGCACGGCGCTGCTGCTGTTCAGCTCGCTGTTCGTGGTGCTGGCCCTGGCCAGCGCCCAGCGGGGCAACCGGAAGGGCCTGCTGCTCTGGCTCGGCCTCACCCTGATGTGCGGCTTCTTCTTCGTCGGCATGCAGGTGTACGAGTTCACCCACTTCGTCCACAAGGGCCTGACCCTCAAGACCAACCTGTTCGGGGCCAGCTTCTTCACCCTGACCGGTTTCCACGGCACCCACGTGACCCTGGGCGTGATCTGGCTGCTCACGCTGTGGATCGAGGCGTTCCGGGGCAAGCTGCCGCCGGCCAAGTCGCTCAACCTTGAGATTGCGGCGCTGTACTGGCACTTCGTGGACGTGGTCTGGATCGTGATCTTCCCCGTCGTCTACCTGATCAAGTAAGGGTCACGCATGGACGCTCACGTCACCGCGCCGGCCGCCGATCACGAGCACGACCACCCCAGCACGGGTGCGTACGTCAAGATCGGCATCATCCTGTTCGTCCTCACCGCGCTCGAGGTGGGGCTGTACGAGTTCACCTACGGCGAGCACTCCGGGGCCACCGGCCACGCGCTGCAGCCCTTCTTCGTGCCGCTGCTGCTGGCGCTGTCGGCCGCGAAGTTCGCCCTGGTCGCCATGTTCTACATGCACCTCAAGCAGGACCACCGGCTGTTCAGCGGGGTGTTCGTCTTTCCCCTCATCATCGCCACCGTCATCATCGTGGCCCTGATCCTGCTCGAGGCCTACCACTTCGCCTTCGCCCGCTCGGGGTGACCCTGCTGCCGTTCCTCCTCCCGCTGCTCGACGAGCGGGCGCGACCCACCGGTCCCTTCCAGCCGGACTGGTCGCTCCATCCCAGCGTTCTCCTGGGCACCGGGCTTCTCGGTGCCCTTTACGCGTACGGGATCGGGCCCTGGCGACGGGCCCGCGGGCTGCCGCCGGCGGAGCCCTGGCGGATCGCCTGCTTCGCCGGGGCCCTCCTGGTCCTGCTCGGGGCCCTGAACGGCCCGATCCACGACCTGAGCGACTACTATCTCTTCTCGGTCCACATGGCGCAGCACCTGCTGCTCACGCTGGTGTTCCCGCCCC
>DATAOR010000003.1:0-8093 GCA_036265635.1 Gemmatimonadales bacterium | reverse complement strand
GTGGGCCGGTGCTCCGTGAGGTGTCGTTCCGGATCGAGGCGGGTCGGTCGCTCGCGATCGTGGGGGCCACCGGCTCGGGCAAGTCCACCCTGGTGGACCTGCTGGTCCGAGCCTATGACCCCGATGGCGGGGCGATCCTGTTGGACGGAGTGGACATCCGGCGGCTGACCCTGGCGGACCTCCGGCGGGCGATCGGCTTCGTGCCCCAGGAGACCTTCCTGTTCAGTGAGACCCTGCGCGACAACGTGCTGCTGGGCGCACCCGACGATGGGCGCCTCGAGCGGGTGGCCGAGATCGCCCAGCTGACCGAAGCTCTGGCGGCCCTGCCGGCGGGCTACGACACCATGCTGGGCGAACGAGGCATCAACCTGAGCGGCGGGCAGAAGCAGCGAAGCGCCATCGCCCGCGCCCTGGCCCAGGATCCGCCGGTGTTCGTGCTGGATGACGCCCTCAGCGCGGTGGACGCGCAGACCGAGGCCAAGATCCTCCGGGCGCTCCGGGGGGCGCTGACCGGACGGACCAGCCTGATCGTGAGCCACCGGCTGGCGGCGGTGCGGGATGCGGACTGGATCATCGTGCTGGACCAGGGCCGCCTGGTCGAGCAGGGCACCCACGCCACCCTCACCGCGGCGGGGGGCCGGTACTGGGAGCTGCTCCGGCGGCAGCAGCTGGAGGAAGAGCTGGAGGAACCCGACGTGGCCGTACCCCAGGTGTCCGGCGCCGCGGGCTAGATCTGCTCCCGAAGTACCGCCGGGGTGAACTGCTGGAGCCACCCGGCCAGGCGGGTGAACTCGCCCGTCACCAGCAGGAGCCCGACGAAGATCAGCAGCACCCCGCTCACCCGCATCACCCACGGCAGGTACCGGCGGAACCGCTGGAACCAGCCGAGAAACGCCTCCAGCGCCACCGCGGCCAGCAGAAACGGCACCGCCAGACCGGCGGAGTAGCTGGCCAGCAGGAGCACGCCGCGGGACAGGTCCTGGCTGGTGGCCGCCAGCCCGAGAATGGCGCCCAGCACCGGCCCGATGCAGGGGGTCCACCCTGCGCCGAACGCCATCCCGACGAGGGCGGATCCCAGATAGCCCACCGGCTTCTGCTCCACCTCGACCCGGCGCTCCCGGCTGAGGAAGTCCGCCTTGATCACGCCGAGACAGACCAAGCCGAACAGGATGATCAGTCCGCCGCCGATCCGCTGAAGCCACACTTGGTAGTAGTTCAGCGCCCGCCCGAGCGCGGTGGCGCTGGCGCCGAGCAGGATGAAGACCAGGGAGAAGCCGAGCACGAAGAGGAGGGCGTGGGCCAGGGCCGCCCGGCGCCGCACGGTCACGTCGTCCAGCGACATGCCGGTGAGAAACCCGATATAGCTGGGGACCAGCGGCAGCACGCAAGGCGAGAGAAAGCTGAGCAGGCCGGCCGCGAAGGCGACCACTACCCCGAGGGTGGCCGGCGGGGTCACAGGCCGAGCTCGCGATGGCGGCACTCGCGGCAAACGCCGTAGATCTCGACCCGGTGGCGGCGATGCTGGAAGCCGTGCTCGTCGGCAATGATCGGCAGCATCCGCTCGAGCGGCTCGTTCTGGAATTCGACCACCCGGCCGCACTGCTCGCAGATCAGGTGCTCATGGTGGGTCTGGCCGGGCACGGGCTCATACCGCTTGAAGCCTTCACCGAAATCATGGGCCCGGACCAGGCCGCTCTCGACCAGCACGTCCAGCGTCCGATACACGGTAGCGGTGCCGACGTGCTCGCCACCCGCTTTCACCGCCCGGAGAATGGCGTCGACCGACGGGTGGTCCTCCGCCAGGAATACCGCCTGGGCCACCAGGTCGCGCTGGCGGGTGACCGGCAGGCGGTGCTCGCGGAGATATCGGCGGAAGCGCTCGAGGAGGGCCTCGCCCTCGCCGCTAGCGAGCCGGGGCATCGGGGGCGGCCGCCGCGAACCATTCCTCGGGCGGGGTGGCGACCGGCGGCTGGTCGTCGTCGATCCGCCGGCGGGCATCCTGGAGCAGCTGGGCCAGCGCTTCCACCGGGCCGCTCCCGACCTCCTGGACCGAGGCCTCGAACGCGCCCCGCTCCTTGCCCTTGATCGCCAGCATGTAGCGGGCGGTATAGATCCGGCGACGCTCGCCATCCACCCGCGCCAGCACCGCGGTGCCCCATTCGCGGCCGTCGTGGCGGAGCACCGGGAAGAGCCAGAGCCCGTCGACTTCCTCCGGCGGGATCCGGTCCGCCACGGCGGCCGCCAGCCGGGGCCACCCGAGCCCGATCACGCCGCGCCCCGCTCCCACCGCTCGGTGTAAAACCGGAGGACGTGCATGAAGTCCTGGGCGTTGGTCACCACGCCATAGGCCTGGTGGGTGCCGCGGTCCTTCAGCTTGTTGACCACGAACTCGGTCTGATCCACGCAGATGGTCATCAGCGGCGCCGGGCCCGCATCGCCCAGATAGAATGCCGGTAGCATGTTCCCCACCGCGATGGCATGGAGCGCGGTGGCCACGAAGATGGCGCCGGTGGCCTTGACCGTGTGCTCCCGCATGGCATCCTGCGCCTCGAGCGTGTTGGAGTACACCCCCGGCAAGGGACCGTCGTCCCGGATCGAGCCGGCCAGCACGTACGGGATCCGGTGCTTGACCAGCGCGTGCATGATGCCGCTCTTGAGCAGGCCGATTTCCACCGCCCGCTCGATCGAGCCGGCGGCACGCACCCGGTTGATCGCCCGCATGTGGAGCCCGTGCCCCCCGGTGGTCGGCTGGCCGGTGTTGGTCATGCCCAGGGTGGTACCGAAGATGGCGGCCTCGATGTCGTGGACGGCCACCGCGTTGCCGGCCAGGACCGACTGGACGTAGCCGTTGCGGATGAACCACTCGAAGTCGGCCCGGGCCCGCGAGTGCACCAGGGCCGGCCCGACCACCCAGACCAGGAACCCGCCGCGGCGCTTTTCCTCACCTACCCGGGCCGCGAGCTCCTCGTAGTTGACCGGCCGCTCGCGGCTCACCTCGGTCGACATGAAGCGGAATTCGTTGGCGCCGTGTCCGCCGCCCAGGAAGCCCTCGGCATGGACCACGATGCCCTCGGAGCCGTCCTCTGCCTCGCCCATGGCCACCAGGTCCCCCTGGCGCAGCCGGCGCGGCTCGATCGTCTCGATTCCGTCGCTCCGCTTGACCAGGACGCAGTCCATCCGCGGCCGGGTCGGTGCGATCCACCGCCCGTCGAGGTGGACGTAGGTGGGCAGGTTGGAGGTCGAGAAGAACCCCTCGGGAAGCACGCCGTCGGCCGGGAGCGGCGCAAAGCGGGCCTCCGGCGCGCCGGCAAACGGCGCGGCGGCGAAGTCCGGCAACGAGCTCGAGATGGAGGTCATGGTGGGGGAGGAAACTAGAGGGGCCGTCAGGGGGAGACAAGCAGGCTCGATCCGGGTGGTGAGGGTTACTTTTCCAATAACCCTAGGAGCCGTCATGCCCCGATCCGTCTGGTCCCGTCTGGCCGTCCTCGTCCTCTTCCTGTCGCTGGCGCGCCCGGCGGCAGCCCAGGTTCCCACTACCCCCGATAGCACCCGCCGGGACACCACCCGCGTGACCCAGCTGCCCGACCTCAACGTCACGGTGACTCGGACCACCGAGCCCCTGTCCCGGGTGCCGTTCGCGACCGGCGTGCTGGACAAGAACGCGCTCCAGCGGGGCCAGCAGACGGTCGGCATCGATGAGGCGCTGAGCAACATCCCCGGCGTGGTGGTCGCCAACCGCTACAACTTTTCGCTCGACCAGCGGATTTCCATCCGCGGCTTCGGCAGCCGGTCCAACTTCGGCGTCCGGGGGCTCAAGATCCTGGTGGATGGCGTTCCCCAGACGCTGCCGGACGGACAGAGTCAGCTGACCAACGTGGACTTTGCCAATATCGAGCGGGCGGAGGTGCTCCGCGGCGCCAGCTCGTCCCTCTACGGCAACGCCTCGGGCGGGGCGATCTCGTTCCAGACCGAGCGCGCCGCGCCGGGGCCGTTCGCCCAGACTATCCGGGTCCAGGCCGGGAGCGGCCGGCGGAACGGCGACGCCTTCTACAAGTGGCAGAGCTGGACCTCGGCTCGCTCGGGCAGCGCCAGCGGCACGCTGTCGGTCTCGCAGTTCAAGGCCGACGGGTTCCGCCAGCACAGCGCAGCCGAGGTGCGCCAGCTCAACGCCGGGCTGGACTACGCCTTCCGCGGGACCACCCTGGGCACCCTCCGCCTCAGCCTGGCAGACAACCCGGAGGCGCAGAACCCGGGAGCGCTGACCCGCACGGAGCTGAACGCCAATCCTGACTCCGCCGCGGGCAGCAACATTCTCCGGGGAGCGGACAAGGACGTGCAGCAGCAGCAGCTGTCGCTCGGGCTCAAGCACTTCGACGCGGCCGGGAACGAGTACGAGGTCACGGCCTTCGGCATTCTCCGCGATCTGTCCAACCCGTTGGCCGCCCCGCCGGACATCAACCCCGGTCCGCTGGCCGGCACCTTCGTGACCATCGACCGGGCGGCCGGCGGTCTTCGGCTGAGCGCCAGCCGCCGGCTCGGCGCCTCGCCCACGGCGCCCAAGCTGGTGGGCGGTGCCGACGTGCAGCGCCTCCGGGACAATCGCACCAACGCCGTCTCCAGCGCGGGCGCCAGGACCGATCAGCTGTTCCTCGACCAGCAGGAGAAGGTCACCGAGCTGGGGCCGTTCGCCCAGCTCCAGTGGAGTCCGCGGGAAGAGCTGCTGCTGAGCACGGGCGCCCGCTACGACTGGGTCCGTTTCTCGGTCGCCGATCGCTACCTGGGCGACGGGGTCGACGACAGCGGCGCCCGAACCATGTCGTCGCTCAGCGCCAACGTCGGCGCCAGCTGGTCGTTCGGCGACGCCTTCGTGCCCTATGTCAACCTGTCCACTGCGTTCGAGACCCCCACCACCACCGAGCTGGCCAACCAGCCCGACGGGTCGGGCGGCTTCAATCCCGAGCTGGGGCCGCAGCGGGCGGTCAACTACGAGGTGGGCGCCCGCGGCCAGCCGGTCCCCGGCGTCAGCTACTCGGTGGCGCTGTTCCTCGGCCGGATCAGGGACGCCATCGTCCAGGTGGGCGAGATCGGCGGACGGGCTTTCTTCGGCAATACCGGCCGGACCCACAACGACGGCGCCGAGGTGGGGCTCACGGTGACCCCGGTGGCGGGGCTCAGCCTGAGCGGCGCGTACACCTATGCCCACTATCGCTTCGCCAGCGGGACCTTCGACGGCAACCGGTTGCCGGGCGTGCCCGATCACTACTGGCGGCTCGGCCTCCGGACGGCGCTGCCTCACGACTTCTTTGTCGACGCCGACCATACACTCAGCTCGAGCCTCGCGGCCGACGATGCCAACACGCCGGCCCTGGTGGTGGACTCGTACGGGGCCGGCGTCACCAACGCGCGCGTCGGGTGGCAGGGCAGCATCGGCGGCCTCGAGCTGTCGCCCTTCCTGGGCGTCAACAATCTGTGGGACCGGCGCTACGTCGCCTCGGTCACGCTCAACGGGATCGGGGGCCGGGTGTTCGAGCCCGCCCCCCGGCGGGTGATCTATTTCGGCGGCGAGATCGGGTATCGCGCGCCGGCGCCGCAGT
The DNA here is from genome assembly GCA_036265635.1 of Gemmatimonadales bacterium. Classification (GTDB taxonomy): domain Bacteria; phylum Gemmatimonadota; class Gemmatimonadetes; order Gemmatimonadales; family GWC2-71-9; genus CAVVWJ01. Next base: position 2,499 of record DATAOR010000003.1, on the reverse strand, counting down.
AGTTCGCGGCCAAGCATCGGGAATTTCGAGACGAAGGGGCCCCGGCCGAGTCGGCCGGGGCCCCTTCGTTCGGACGCAGACCGGCCGACCGGACAGGCGTGCGGTCGCTACAGCAAGGACACGGGGTCGCGGTCGATCACGACCCGCACGTCCCCGCCCCGGGTCAGCCGCGGCGCCGCATAGCGCACGATGCGGCCCAACGCCTCGGCCGGTCCCTTGAGCAGAACATGCCAGCGCCAGCGGTCCTTGAGCCTCGCCAGGGGACAGGGCGCTGGGCCCAGCAGCGTCACCGGCAGATGGTAGCGCGCCAGCAGGGCGGCGCCCCAGTCGGCGACCTCGGCGGCCCGGGCGCTCACGGCCCGCTCGGCCACCCCGGACACCACGAGGTTGACCAGCGAGGTCAGCGGCGGGTAGGGCGGCGATTCCCGGAGCGCCCGCTCCTCCCGGAGGAAGCCCTCGGTGTCGTGCCGGGCGGCCCAGACCAGCGCGTGATGGGTCGGGTGGCGCGTCTGGACCAGCACGGTGCCACCCTTCGGGCCCCGTCCGGCCCGTCCCGCCACCTGGGCCAGCAGCTGGAAGGTCCGCTCGGCCGCCCGGAAGTCGGGCAGGTACAGTCCGGTATCGGCATCCACCACCCCGACCAGGGTGACGTTGGGGAAGTCGAGCCCCTTGGCGATCATCTGCGTCCCCAGCAGCAGATCCACCTCGCCCGACTCGACCGAGGCGAGGATTCGCTGGTGGGACCACTTGGTGCTGGTGGTGTCGAGGTCCATCCGGGCGATGCGAGCCTCGGGATAGCGTTCGGCCAGGAGCCGCTCGACCTGCTGGGTCCCGTAGCCTCGGGTCTGCTGGACGTCGCCGGCGCAGGCGCGGCAGGTCACCGGCAGCGGCTCCTCGTGACCGCAATAGTGGCAGCGAAGGCCCGGGGGCGAGGTGTGCACGGTCAGCGAGATGGTGCAGCGCGGGCACTGCCAGACTTCGCCGCAATCGGGGCACTGGAGGAAGGCGGCGTATCCCCGGCGGTTGAGCAGCAGCAGGGCCTGCTCGCGCCGGGCCAGGGTGCCGACGATGGCCGCGTCGAGCACCTCCGACCAGGCCACCGCCCCGGTGCCGCGGGCTCTCGCCGCCACCCGGAGGTCGATCAGCTCCACCGGCGGCAGCGGTCGGGCGCCGATCCGTTCGGGCAGGCGGAGCAGCCGCGCTCGCCGCGCGGCCAGCTCCATGGTCTCCAGGGATGGCGTGGCACTGCCCAGCACCAGGCTGGCGCCCTCGAGGCGGGCCCGGACCGCCGCGACGTCCCGGGCATGGTAGCGGGGCGTCTCGCCGTTCTTGTACGAGGCCTCGTGCTCCTCGTCGAGCACGATCATCCCGAGGTCCCGGACCGGGGCAAATACCGCCGAGCGGGCCCCGACCGCCACCCGCCGCTCGCCCCGCCGCAGCAGCCGCCAGGCATCGGCCCGCTCGCCGTCGGAGAGGGCACTGTGCAGCACCGCGACCTGGTCGCCGAAGGCGCCGCGGAACCGGCTGACGGTCTGCGGCGTGAGCCCGATCTCCGGCACCAGCACGATGGCGCCGCGGCCGGCCGCGAGCGCCCGGCGGACCGCTTCGAGGTACACCAGGGTCTTGCCGCTGCCGGTGACGCCGAACAGCACCGCGCTCTCGCCCGGGCCGAGCGACTGGACCGCGGCCAGCGCGGTTTGCTGATCGGCCGTCAGCGAGGTCGGAGGGGCAACGGCCGGGAAACCGGCGAACGGGTCGCGGACCCGCTCGGCCTCGCCGATCCGGACCAGGCCCCGCCCGGACAGTGCCCGCAGCATGGCCGGGGTGAAGCCGAGCTGGCCGGTGACGTGGCTGACCAGGGCGCTGCCCCCGAGCTGCTCCAGCGCCTCGTACAGTCGCCGCTGTTTCGGCGCCCGCCGGAACAGCGTGTCGCGCTCGAGCAGCGTGGGCGGATCGCCGGCCAGCACCGCGACCCGCTCGGTCAGTGCCGCTCCCTGGGTGTCCGGCGGCTCGACCCGCAGCGTGACGACACCCACCCGCGCCAGCCGGTCGAGCACGTCCCAGACCGGGCGCTTGAGCGCCCGAGCCGCCGTCGAGACCGCGGCTTCCCCGCCCCGCCGCTCGAGCCACCCGGCGACCTCCCCCGCCAGGCCGCCCGGGTGCCGGGCGCCCCGGACCAGCCGGGCGACCACCTGCGACTCGCCCCACATGCCCGAGGGCAGCATGCACCGGAGGGTGAGTCCCAGCGGGGCCCCGTAGTACCCGGCCACCCAGCGGGCGGTCTCGAGCAGCGCGGCCGGCACCGCGGTCTCGGCGTCGGGGGCGGCCAGGACGTCGCGCGCCGCCGCGGTCGGCCCCGCCACCTCGGTCGCCACCGCGATGCCGATCAGCTCGCGCTTACGGACGGGGACGACCACCCGGGCGCCGGGGACGACCCGGTCGCCCAGCGTCTCGGGAATGCGGTAGGTGTACGAGGAGGCGAGCGGAAGCGGGAGGGCG
>DATAOR010000002.1:0-6146 GCA_036265635.1 Gemmatimonadales bacterium | reverse complement strand
GCCAGTCGAGCGATCTCCACCCCGCCGATCGTGAAGAACGCCAGCCCCAGCGCGTCGGCGATGAGCAGCGCGCGGCGTGAGGCGATCCAGAACCGGACATAGCCGAGCGTCACCGCGGTCGCCGCCAGAATCACCCACAGGCAGGTGGGGTCGGCAATCCAGAAGATGGGATGCCGATCCAGCAGGACGTCGCGCAGCGTCCCCCCAACCGATCGCCGTCACCACGGCGATGACCGCGTACGGCATCACTGATCGAGTTCCCGCCCCAGCAGCCCGCTCAGCGCCTCCAGTCGCTCGCCCCAGTACTGCCGTCGCTCCGCGGCCACGGCCTGGTCGGGCAGCTTTTCGTGGGCCAGCGCCACCTGGCTCTTCCCTTCGCCTTTGGCGGTGAACCCGACCGACACCGAGGTGCCGTCCGGCCAGGTGATCCGCATCCATTTCCCCTCGGTCGCGGACCGCACCGTGAGCGCGACGCCCGGCAGCCACCGGGCCCTGAGCGCTGGCTGGTGGAACGCGGCGTAGAGCCGGGCCAGCGGGACCGCCACGGTCTTGCTCCGGTTGATCTCGTACCGGCCGTCGCGGCGCTGGCCGACGGCCCGGAGCCCCTTGATTCGCTCGTAGCCCACCGCCACGCTCTGCGACCACCAGCCCGGGATTCCGAACTGCTCGTGGACATACCGGGCGATCCGGGCGTGCGGCCAGCCGTGCGCCCCGGCGTAGTCGAGCGCCTTGACCCACCGCTCCCAGCCGCAGCCCGTCGCCTCCTTGACCGAAGACTCGCTCCGGCCAGCCAGCCGGGCGTACTCGGTCTCAACGGCGGAGCTGGCGGCCCGCCTCCCGCTGGTCGCAGCCTTGGCCGGCTTGGTCGGCCTGGCCGAGGGCAAGGCTCGCGGCTTCGCCGGCCCGCTCCCCGCCGCGGTGGCCTTGCTCCGGGCCGCGGCCGGCGGCACCGCATCATTAGTAGTGGAGGTCCCGCGAGCGGGAGAGGTTCTGCGGGAGCCTCGCTCGAGCAGCTGCGCCCGGGCGGCGGTGTACGACTCGCCGGTCTTCCGCATGCGCCCACGCACCAGGCGCTTGAAGTCTTTGTGGCTGGTCATCGGAGGTGGGTCCTTGGGTGGGCCACGGGCCACGTCCCCCAGCGGCGATGCCCACGGCGTCCCAAAGATGTGGCGACGGATCCGGGAGTGTGCCCCCCTTTGCCTCACGTGGGCCCTGGCTGGGGCAGGGCCGGAGAGGTTGGGCGCGGATCGGCCGCCCACCACAATACTGGGAACGAATCCGGCCGGCGGCAAGATGGCGTCGGGGGCGCGGTCCGGCGGGGGCAAGATGGCGGCTGGTGCGCGGTCCGGGAGCAGGCGCGGACTCGTCGGAGCACGCCCGGCGCCCGCTACTGGCGCAACGTAGCGGCCCCGTCAGGCGGGGCATCCCGGTGCCGGCGGCGGTTCCACCGGTAGGTCAGACCGGCGAGCGTGCCCAGGAGGGCGAAGCCGACCACGGGGATCACCATGTGGTAGCGGTTCTTCTCCGCGAACTGCCGGGTGCCCGCGGCGAGAGTCGCCTCACGCGGCGCCGCCGGATCGAGCCGCACCGGCACCGTCGCGCCCGGGGCCAGTCCGGCCACGCTGCCCGAGTCCACCACGTCCACCGCCAGCACCGTGTCGGGGCGCCCGGCCACCGGCACCGCCAGCTCCACGACCTGATACGGCACGGCCAGCCGGCGCTGGCTGTCGCCCCAGCCGCGGCGCGAGCGGTGGGAGCTGGCCGACGGGGACTTGCTCACGGTCGTGATGCCGGCCACCCGCGCCGTGCCCGGGCCGCCGCGGTCCGTCACCGGGGGCGCCGGGCCGAACAGCAGCGGAAAGGCCGCGGCCGCCCAGACGGCGCCCGCGGCCACCACGGGGATCGTGCCCATCCGCGCCGCCAGCCACATCGCGGCGATCCCCCCGAACAGCCACACCAGGAGCGACGAGGCCAGGAGCTTGCCCGTCATCTCCCGCGCGACGCTGGCGGTGGACCGGTCGGCGGTCCGCGCCAGGAAGGGCGCGGCCGGGAGATAGCGCACCGCGATCGTGTCGCCCACCTGCAGGTCGTCGTACCGCTCGCGCGGCATCGAGACGGTCGCCTGCCCCTTCCCTCCGTCCGGCATCCCGAACCCGACCGCCACCTCGTAGGACCGGTCCCACGAGCCCCGCGGCTCCCGGACCACCCTGATCCGCTCGTGCTTCGACTCGACCTGGCCGCGGACCGCCACGCCCTTGCGGTCGAGCCACAGCGAGCCGCCAGCCAGCGCACCCACCAGCACCACGAGATAGAACAGGTCGAGCCAGCTGGTCCGGCGGGGGCGGCGGCGCGGCATCCGTCAGTGCCCGGTGGACTGCTCCGCCCGGCTGGCCTCGAACAGGAACCAGGTGCGACGCTCGGTCTCGTCCACCCAGACCTCGATCAGGCTGGCGGTGGCGATGTCATGGTGCTCGTCGCAGAGGCCGTGCGCCTCCCGGAGGCTGGCCGCCAGGGTCTTGTTGTCCTCCCGCAGCTCGGCCAACATGTCCAGCGGCTCGACATACTCGGCGTCGTTGTCCTCCAGGCGCTGGAGCCGGCCGATCTCGCCAGTGGAATGGATGGTGAGCCCGCCCAGCTTGCGGACCCGCTCGGCGATGGGGTCGGTCATGGCGAACAGCTGGTCGGCCTGCTCGTCCAGCAGCAGGTGGTAATCGCGGAAGTGCGGTCCGCTCACATGCCAGTGGAAGTTCTTGGTCTTGAGGTAGAGCGCGAACACGTCGGCCAGAATGGCGTTCATCGCGCCCGTGATGTCCTTGATGGCCGCCGGCTTCAGGTCGGTGGGGGTGCTCAACGGGGCGTCCCGCCGGCTGGTGAGCTGCTGTCTCTTCTTGGTCTCGATCGCCGTCATGGCTGGTTCCTCGGGTAGGTCAGGCTCTCAGTAGGACCGCTTCCAACCTCTCACCTTGTCACCCCGGCCGCGATCAGGCAAGCCGCCCGCCCGATTCTCGTCGCAGGCGCGCCCCTGCCGGGGCCCGATCGGGGTCCCCCGGCACCGCGGCCGCGCCCGAGGCCTGCCAGAGCTCGAGCGCGTGGCGGGCCATCGCCCGGGCCAGCTCGCGCTCGCCCATGACGACGATCCCGACCGCCTTCGCCTCGAGATAGGCCTGCTCCTCGTCGGTGTGAGTCCGGACCACGGCCACGATCCCGGGATTGGCCTGCCGGGCGATCTCCACGATGGCCCGGGCCTGGAACGGGTCGGGCGCGGTGACGACGATCAGCCGCGCCCGCTCCGGATGGGCCGGCTGCAGCACGCTGGCCCGGCCGGCGTTGCCGTAGAGCACGGGCACGCCCCGGGCGCGAAGCCGCTCGAAGGTGACCCGGTCCTGCTCCACCGCCACGAACGGCACGCCCGCCTCGGTCAGCGTCTCGCCGATGGTGCCGCCCACCCGGCCGTACCCGACGACGATGACGTGGCCGTGCAGGCCGGAGGTGGCCGGCGGAGGGGGCACGTCGAAGGCGGGGCGCGGCCGCTCCAGCGCGGCGGACAGGCGCGGGCGGTCGCCGACCCAGCGGGCCAGCCGGGCCGTAGCGGCGAAGGCCAGCGGATTGAGGGCGATCGAGAAGATGGCGCCGGCCACGATCAGGCTCTGGCCCTCGCGCGGCAGCAGTCCCAGGGACACGCCGAGCGAGGCGAGGATGAAGGAGAACTCACCCACCTGGGCCAGGCTGGCCGAGATGGTGAGGGCCGCCCGCACCGTATGGCGGGACGCCAGCATGATCCCGAACGCGCCCAGCGACTTGCCGACCATGACGATGAGCACGACCGCCAGGACCTCGAGCGGCTGGCGCAGCACGATGGCGGGATCGAACAGCATGCCCACGGCCACGAAGAAGAGCACCGAGAAGGCGTCCTGAAGCGGCAGCGAATCGGCCGCCGCCTCGTGGCTCAGGTCCGACCCGTTGACCACCATGCCGGCGAAGAAGGCCCCCAGGGCGAAGGACACCCCGAACAGGACCGACGCGCCGACCGCGATGCCCAGCGCCACCGCGAGCACCGCCAGGGTGAACAGCTCCCGGGACGCCATCCGGGCCACCCGCTCGAGCAGCCAAGGCACCACCCGGCGCCCGACCACGAACATCACGGCCACGAAGCCGCCGACCTTGGCCAGCGTGAGCGCCATCGTCGCCGCCAGGCCGCCGTCGGGCGCCGTTCGGGCGGTGCCGCCGAGCGGCACCGCCAGCGCGGGGAGGAGCACCAGCACCAGCACGGTGACCAGGTCCTCGACCACCAGCCAGCCGACCGCGATCCGCCCGTCGAACGAGCCGAGCAGGCCGCGGTCCTCCAGGGCCCGGAGCAGCACCACCGTGCTGGCGACCGACAGGCAGATCCCGAAGACCAGGCCCGAGCCGAGCGGCCAGCCCCACCAGTGGGCCACCGCGGCGCCCAGGGCGGTGGCCAGCACGATCTGCACCGATGCCCCGGTCACCGCAATCCGCCGCACCGCCAGGAGGTCGGCCGCCGAGAAGTGGATGCCGACCCCGAACATCAGGAGGATGACCCCGATCTCGGCGAGCTGCTGGGCCAGCGCGGTGTCGGCCACGAACCCCTGGGTGTGCGGCCCGATGGCGACCCCGGCCAGGAGATAGCCGACCAGCGGCGGCAGTCCCAGCCGCGCCGCCCCCACGCCGAAGAGAAACGAGAGAACCAGTCCCCCGGCGATGATGGCGATGAGGGCGGTGTCGTGGGGCATGGCAACCCGGGATCACGGGAGCGGACGCGCGGCGGGAGAGTGGACCGTAAGTAAACGCCGCCCGGCCGTTCCTGGCCAGACGGCCGGGGGCTCAGCGGGGCCGGCGGCCCGGTGGGCGAGATGCCGGTGGCCGGCGGGCACCCGAGTCCGCGCGCCGCGCCGCCTTGGCCACCGCCCGCGCCCGATCCTCCGCCTTCTTGGCCCGGATGGCCGCGATCCGCTCGGCCAGCGGGACCTCGAGCCGGCCCTCCGGCTTCTGGTGGTAGTCGAAGTCGGGCACCGTCACCCGCGGCAGCCGCCGGCCTACGGCCCGCTCGATCCGCTTGAGGTCCGCCTCCTCGTCGGGCGCCACGAAGGTGAAGGCGTCGCCGGTTGCCTCGGCCCGGGCCGTCCGGCCGACCCGGTGGATATAGTCCTCGGGCACGTTGGGCACGTCGAAGTTGACCACGTGGCCCAGCGCCTCGATGTCGATCCCGCGGGCCGCGATGTCGGTCGCCACCAGGACCCGGTACTTGCCGCTCTTGAACCCCGCCAGCGCCTCGGTCCGCTGCGGCTGCGACCGGTTGCCGTGAATCCGCTCGGCCGCGATGCCCGCCTTCACCAGCTGCTGGTGCAGCCGGTTGGCCCGGTGCTTGGTCCGGGTGAACACCAGCGCCTCCCGCATGTCGCCCCGCGCCAGCAGCGCCACGAACAGGGCCGACTTGAGCTCCTGGGGCACAGGGTAGACCGCCTGGGTGATGCCGACCGCCGGCGCGGCCTTGCGCTCGAGGTTGATGGTCGCCGGATCGTGGAGCATGTCGCGGGTGAGCAGCAGGATCGGGTCGGGCATGGTGGCGCTGAAGAACAGGGTCTGCCGCCGGGCCGGAAGCTGGCGGAGGATCTTCCGGATCTCGGGCAGGAAGCCCATGTCGAGCATCCGGTCGGCCTCGTCGAGCACCAGCACCTCGAGCCCGGGCAGCCGGCCGTAGGGATGGCCGAAGTGATCGAGCAGCCGGCCCGGCGTGGCCACCAGCACGTCCACCCCGCTCCGGAAGGCGTGCTCCTGAGGCCCCATGCCCACGCCGCCGAAGATCGGCGCCGCGGTGACCGGGGTGTGAACCGCCAGGTCGTTCAGGTCCTCCACGATCTGGGCCGCCAGCTCGCGGGTGGGCGTCAGCACGAGGGCGCGGGTGGTCCCGCGGGGCTTGTCGATCAGGCGATGCAGGATGGGCAGGACGAAGGCGGCGGTCTTGCCGCTCCCGGTCATGGCGCAGGCGAGGACGTCGCGGCCGGCCAGGGCCGGGGGGATGGCGTCGGCCTGGATCGGCGTGGGCCGGGCAAACCCCAGCTCCTTGATGCCCTTGAGCAGGCTGGGGTGGAGCTTGAGCGAGGCGAACGGCAATGGGACTCCTGGGG
>DATAOR010000001.1:0-1771 GCA_036265635.1 Gemmatimonadales bacterium | reverse complement strand
CAGCGGCCGGATGATCTGGAGCATCATCAGCAGCGCGGTCTCCCCGAGCATGCTGAGCTCGGCGTCGGTCTCCTCGGTGTGTTGGAAGAAGCGGTACAGCAGCTGCAGCATCGCCGCGTAGCAGGCGTTGAACAGGTCGCTGATCGCCGCGGTGTACCGGTCCTCGATGAGGTGGACCCCCCTGGGGTCGTCGGGGGCGGCCGGCCCGCTGGCCGTGGCCAGACCGAGCAGGTCCCGCGGCACCCGCACATAGGGGTTGGTCACCGACGGGCGGGCGGGGGCAAAGGACGGGTCGGCGGCCTTCATCGCCCGGTAGGCCTCCAGGATCTCCAGGAAGCGGCCGAAGTGCGCCCGCTGCCAGCCGCCCCGGGCGCCCTCGCCCTCCTCGACGATGGTCTGGATGGCCTGGACCGCCGAGGCCAGCCCGGTCACGGGGATCAGCTCCGGCATCCGCTCGGGGACGCGGAAGTACCGCGTCGACGCCTGCGCGTTGGGCGAGCCGACAAACACCCGCTCCTCCCCGTAGCGGTCGACCAGGCCGCGCAGCCCCCCCTCGATCCCGCGGTACAGCTGCCCGACGCTGGAGAAGGCCTGCGGCGCCGGCAGCACCAGCGGCCCGGTCGGCACCGGAGGGGCCGGCCGGTCGTGGTCCAGCTCGCCGGCAATCGACGCGATGTCCATCCCTTCCGGCCGCTCGATGTAGAGGAACCGCCGCAGCGTCTGCTCGCTGAACGGCGCCAGGGTCAGCCGGATCTCGGGTGCGTAAGGAGAGCGCTGGGGAAGGTTGTGGCGGCCGAGACGAGGCGCCCCCCCGAGGGCTGCGAGCAGGTTGTTGGCCAGGGCCAGGTGGATCATCTCCTGCAGCGCAATTTGGTTGATCGCTCGCTTCCAGCCCGCCACGGTTGGCACCTGCGCGGCCGTCAGCCCCGCTCCGGGTTCGGCCTGGAGGGTGAACGCCGCGTACAGGTAGGCGCAGAAGATGGAATGCTCGAGCTCCGCTGCCTCGCCCAGCAGGTACAGCAGCTCCTCGCGGCTCTCAAAGACCAGCTCGCGCGGCGAGCCGGTGTTCGCGCCCAGCTCCGGCGGGGTCGGCTCCATCGCCCTCCTCCATGGCTCTGAGTCGAGACGAGATCGTACGCCAGTGGCTGGACCGCAAGGACGAGCCCGGCCAGGCCGAGTTCCGCTGGCACCTGCTCGCGGTGACCCCCGAGGTCGCAGTCGTCCAGGGTGAGACCAGCTATCCCACCGAGCGCCACACCTACAGCAACCTGTGGATCATCGGCCTGGACGCCGAGGGCCGCTGCGATGCGTTCGCAGAGTGGTGGATGCGCCACCCCGCGCCCGACGAGCCAGCAGGGCTCTCAGATCCGCCATAGGCCACCACGAAGCCAATCGACATTCGGTCAGGAGTGTCGGCTAATGGGGATGGCTGTTCGGCGAGCAGGGAATGCAGCGCAGCGCCTCCGACTCGGCGGCCGTCTCTTCGCGAGGAGCGCAACCCCGGAACTGCTGGACGCAGTGCTGGATGATGACAGCTGTGTGGGCGCGTAAGCCGCTCGCGTGAGTTCCTGCGATTCCCGCCCTAGTTACCCCAACGGCCTACGCTCGTTCTTAGGGTACCCGAGCCGGCGGCGACGCTCCCAAGCCGGCGTCGCGCCATCGCACCTACGGGGCGAACCCGTTGTCGATCCAGGTGCGAAAGCGCTGGACGTTGTCCGCCGGCCATGGTCCGTAGCAGGGCATGGTGCCGTCGGCGAGGCGCCGGTAGATG